>NZ_MKKF01000027.1:0-12889 GCF_001942435.1 Serinicoccus sp. CNJ-927
CGACGGTGCTCGACGGCGGACGCCCCGCGGGAGCGTCGGGGCGTCGCGCACGTGGGGGGACCCCTGATCCGGGGTCGCATCGCTCACAACCGGCCTCCCGGGCCGCGGACGGCGCTGGGGAGGGTGTGGGAACTCGGAAATAGCGCGCCCACAGGGTAGAATGAGGCGTCTTTGCCCTTTCACCCGAGGAGCCCCCTTGTCCACTGCCGGACCAGAGCACGGCCCAGGCCCCGATCACGGCGCCGACGGCGAGGGCGACCCCGCGGTCGACGTCACGATGCCGGAGCTCCCGGAGGCAGCAGCGGGCAGCGGGGACCCCGGCTCGCTGGCCACCGCCTCGGCCTACGACGCCTCCGCGATCACCGTGCTGGAGGGCCTCGAGGCCGTCCGCAAGCGCCCGGGGATGTACATCGGCTCGACCGGGCCGCGCGGCCTGCACCACCTGGTGTGGGAGATCGTCGACAACGCCGTGGACGAGGCGCTCGCGGGCGAGGCCGACCGGATCGACGTGGCGCTCACCGCGGCGGGCGCCGTCCGGGTGCGGGACAACGGGCGCGGCATCCCGACCGACATCCACCCGGTGGAGAAGAAGCCGGCGGTCGAGCTCGTGCTCACCCAGCTCCACGCCGGCGGCAAGTTCGGCGGCGGCGGCTACAAGGTCTCCGGCGGGCTGCACGGCGTGGGTTCCTCGGTCGTCAACGCCCTCTCCGAGCGGCTGGACGTCGAGGTCCGCCAGCGCGGGAAGGTCTTCACCCAGACCTACCACCTGGGCGTCCCGCAGTCCCCGCTGGCCGAGCGCGCGGCCGAGACCGACGCCGAGCGGCAGAGCGGCACGACCATCACCTTCTGGCCCAGCACCGACATCTTCGACACCGTCGACTTCGACTACGAGACCCTCCGGGCGCGGTTCCAGCAGACCGCCTTCCTCAACAAGGGTCTGACCATCGCCCTGACGGACGAGCGACCCCGCGAGGTCGAGACGGACGTCGACGCCCTCGACGACCCCATCGACGGGGAGGCTGAGCAGGACAAGGACGGCGCGACCCCCGGTGTCGAGCACGGTGACCAGGGTTCGCCCAGCACCGCGAAGGGCCGGCACCACACCTACCGCTACGACAACGGTCTGCTCGACTACGTCACCTACCTCAACAAGTCCAAGCGCAGCGAGCCGGTGCACGAGGACGTCATCGCCTTCGAGAGCACCGACGAGGCGCGCATGCTCAGCCTCGAGGTGGCGATGCAATGGACCAGCGCCTACACCGAGGCCGTCCACACCTACGCCAACGCGGTCAACACCCACGAGGGCGGCACCCACGAGGAGGGCTTCCGCTCGGCCCTCACCCGGCTGGTCAACGACTTCGCCCGGGAGCAGAAGCTGCTCAAGGAGAAGGACCCCAACCTCACCGGCGACGACATCCGCGAGGGTCTCACCGCGGTCATCAGCGTCAAGCTCGGCGAGCCGCAGTTCGAGGGTCAGACCAAGACCAAGCTGGGCAACTCCGAGGTGCGCAGCTTCGTGCAGACCGCGATGTACGAGGAGTTCGGGCACTGGCTGCAGGCTCACCCGCGCGAGGGCAAGGAGATCGTGGGCAAGGCCGTCCAGGCGGCGACCGCCCGTATCGCCGCCCGCAAGGCGCGCGACGCCACCCGGCGCAAGGGCCTGCTGGAGTCCGGCGGGCTGCCGGGCAAGCTGCGCGACTGCCAGTCCAACGACCCGACGATCTCCGAGGTCTTCATCGTCGAGGGCGACTCGGCCGGCGGCTCGGCGGTGAGTGGCCGCAACCCGCACAACCAGGCGATCCTGCCGATCCGGGGCAAGATCCTCAACGTCGAGAAGGCGCGCCTCGACAAGATCCTGGCCAACCAGGAGGTGCAGGCGCTCATCAGCGGCTTCGGCACCGGGATCGGCGAGGACTTCGACATCTCCAAGGCGCGCTACCACAAGATCGTGCTCATGGCCGACGCCGACGTCGACGGCCTGCACATCCGGACCTTGCTGCTCACGCTGCTCTTCCGGTTCATGAAGCCGCTGATCGAGGCGGGCTACGTCTACCTCGCGCAGCCGCCGCTTTACCGGATCAGGTGGACCAACGCCGAGCACCAGTTCGCCTTCACCGACCGGGAGCGCAACGCCCTGCTCGAGGAGGGTGCGGCCAAGGGCTGGCGGCTGCCCAAGGACACCGGCGTGCAGCGCTACAAGGGCCTCGGCGAGATGGACTACAGCGAGCTGTGGGACACCACGATGAACCCGGACACCCGGGTGCTGCTGCAGGTCTCGCTGGAGGACGCCGCCAAGGCCGACGAGATCTTCGCCATCCTCATGGGCGAGGACGTGGAGTCCCGGCGCGCCTTCATCCAGCGCAACGCCCGCGACGTGCGTTTCCTCGACATCTGATCATGCGGGGTGCTCCGCCCCCCGCACACCCCCTCAACCGCGTGGCCCCCGCACACCCCCCGAACCGCGTGACTGCATACCGAGGACCCATGGCTGACGACCAGACCCCCGACCTGCCCGAGATCCCCGACGCCTCCACCGCGGCCCAGAGCGCCGACGCCGCCCTCGAGGCGGCGGTGACCGGCACCGGCGACCGGATCGAGCCGATCGACATCAACGCCGAGATGCAGCGCAGCTACATCGAGTACGCGATGAGCGTTATCGTCTCCCGGGCGCTGCCGGACGTCAGGGACGGCCTCAAGCCGGTGCACCGGCGGGTGCTCTACGCGATGTACGACGGGGGCTACCGCCCGGACCGTGGCTTCAACAAGTGCTCGCGCGTCGTCGGCGACGTCATGGGCAACTACCACCCGCACGGCGACGGCGCGATCTACGACGCCCTCGTCCGGCTCGTGCAGGACTGGTCGATGCGCCACCCGCTGGTCCAGGGGCAGGGCAACTTCGGCACGCCGGGCGACGACCCGGCCGCCGCACCGAGGTACACCGAGTGCCGGATGCACCCGCTGGCCATGGAGATGGTGCGCGACATCCGCGAGGACACCGTCGACATGGTCGACAACTACGACGGCAAGACCAAGGAGCCGGCCGTCCTCCCGGCGCGCTTCCCGAACCTGCTGGTCAACGGCTCGGCCGGCATCGCGGTCGGCATGGCCACCCAGATCCCGCCGCACAACCTGCGCGAGGTCGCCGCCGGCGCCCAGTGGTTGCTGGACCACCCGGACGCCTCCCGCGAGGAGCTGCTGGAGGCGCTGCTCGAGATCATCCCCGGCCCGGACTTCCCGACCGGCGCCCTGATCATGGGCAAGAAGGGGATCGAGGAGGCATACCGCACCGGCCGGGGCTCGATCATCATGCGGGCCGTGGTCGAGGTCGAGGAGATCCAGGGGCGCACCTGCCTGGTCGCGACCGAGCTGCCCTACCAGGTCAACCCGGACAGCCTGGCCAAGAAGATCGCCGAGCTGGTCAAGGACGGCAAGGTCAGCGGCGTCGCCGACCTGCGCGACGAGACCTCCGGGCGGACCGGCCAGCGGCTGGTCATCGTGCTCAAGCGCGACGCCGTCGCCAAGGTGGTGCTCAACAACCTCTACAAGCACACCCAGCTGCAGCAGTCCTTCGGCGCCAACATGCTCGCCCTGGTCGACGGGGTGCCGCGCACGCTGCCGATCTCGGCCTTCATCCGGCACTGGGTGGAGCATCAGGTCGAGGTCATCGTCCGACGCACCCAGTACCGCCTGCGTGAGGCCGAGAAGCAGATCCACGTCTACCGCGGCTACCTCAAGGCGCTGGACCAGCTCGACGAGGTCATCGCGCTCATCCGGCGCAGCCCGTCGGCGGACGAGGCCCGCGAAGGGCTCAAGACGCTGCTCGAGATCGACGACTACCAGGCTCGCGCCATCCTGGACCTGCAGCTGCGTCGGCTCGCGGCCTTGGAGCGGCAGGAGATCCAGGAGCGGCACGACGCGCTCGAGGCGCAGATCCAGGAGTTCGAGGCCATCCTGGCCAGCCCGGAGCGGCAGCGCGAGATCATCTCCACCGAGCTGACCGAGATCGTCGACAAGTTCGGCGACGACCGGCGGACCAAGATCGACCTCTTCGACGGCGACATGTCGATGGAGGACCTCATCCCCGAGGAGGACGTGGTCGTCACGATCACCCGGGGCGGCTACGTCAAGCGGACCCCGGTGCGGGAGTACCGCGCGCAGAACCGCGGCGGCCGGGGCAAGCGCGGCGCCGCGCTGCGGGCCGACGACGTGGTGCAGCACTTCTTCGTGACCAGCACCCACCACTGGATGCTGTTCTTCACCGACCAGGGCCGGGTCTACCGGTCCAAGGCCTATGAGTTCCCCGAGGCCGGACCCACCGGCAAGGGGCAGCACGTCGCCAACCTCATGGCCTTCCAGCCGGACGAGACGATCCGCTCGGTGCTGCCGCTGCGCGATTACGAGCAGGCGCCCTATCTGCTGCTCGCGACGAAGAACGGCCTGGTCAAGAAGTCGCGGCTGCCGGACTACGACTCGGCCCGCTCCGGCGGGCTCATCGCGGTGAACCTGCGCGAAGGCGACGAGCTCGTCGGCGCCGCGCTGGCGCACGGCGACGACGACGTGCTCCTCGTCTCCGGCGGTGGGCAGTCGGTCCGCTTCCCGGCGGGTGACGACACGCTGCGACCGATGGGTCGTGCGACCTCGGGCGTGACCGGGATGAAGTTCCGCGGCGAGGACCACCTGCTCGCCATGCAGGTCGTCGCGGCCGGCACCGATCCCTTCGTCTTCGTGGTCTTCGAGTCGGGGATGGCCAAGCGCACCCCGGTCTCGCAGTACCGCGTGCAGGGTCGCGGCGGCCTCGGCATCAAGGTCGCGAAGTCGACCGAGAAGGCCGGTCAGGTCGTCGGGGCGCTGCTCGTCGACGAGACCGACGAGGTGCTCGTCCTCACCGAGCGCGGCAACGTCGTGCGGTCCCGGGTGGGTGGCGAGAACGGCGTGCGCGTCACGGGCCGCGACACCAGCGGGGTCATCTTCGCCCGGCCGGGCAAGGGCGACGCCATCGTGGCGGTCGCCCGCAACGCGGAGGCTGCCGCCGAGGAGGAGCTCGTCGAGGCCGGCGGTGAGCCGGTGGGCGGCGCGGATGCACCGCCCGTGGCGGGCGATGGCGTACCGTCGGGTCAGGTCGAGCAGTCCGAGTCGACCGCCGAGGTCGACACCGACAGCACCGAGGGAGATGGAGCATGAGCGGCACGTCTGGGACGTCCGGGCCGGCTGCGTCCTCCCCCGACGAGACGCAGGCGCACGAGAAGGCGCGCCCCGAGGGGACCACGGAGCCCGGTCCGGCACCGGACGCCGACGGCCAGGTTTCGGGCGAGAGCCGCTCCGCCGCCGCCAAGATGAAGGACGGCGCGCTCGCCCGGACCGCCCAGGGACGGGACCTCGCCGCCCGCAAGGCTCGTGCGCTGCGCGGGGCCACCGCCGGCATGGCCTCCGGGTCGGCAGCCGGGGCGAGCGCGGGCCGCGGAGCCGCCGGACGCGGTGCCGCGGCGCGTGAGGGGGCACCGGCCAGCACGGCCCGCACCTCGGGCAACAGGGTTCCCTCGCGACCGGCCCCGCGGCGCGGAGGGCCTCGCCGCGTCCGCCTGACCGCGCAGCGCATCGACCCCTGGTCGGTGCTCAAGATCAGCTTCCTGGTCTCGGTCGCCCTGGGCATCTCCGGCGTGGTCATGGTCGCGGTGCTGTGGACGGTCCTGTCGGGGATGAACGTCTTCTCCACGATCAACGACTTCCTCACCCAGATCACCAGCGGTGAGGCGAGCGGACCGACGATCGACCTCACCGACTACCTCGGCTTCAGCCGGGTGCTGTCGCTGGCGGCGGTGCTCGGCGTGCTCAACGTCTTCCTGCTCACCGCGCTCGCGACCCTGTCGGCGTTCCTCTACAACATCTGCGCCGCCCTCGTCGGCGGCGCCCAGGTGACGCTCTCCGACGAGTGAGCCCGGTGCCCGCTCAGGGCACCACCTGCACCGCGACCTCGCTCAGGTGGAGCATGTGCGAGGTGGTCGACCCGAGCACCATCACCGACAACCGGCCGTGCCCTCGGCTGCCGAGCACGAGCAGACCGGCGCCCTCGGTGGCGGCCAGCAGGCTCTCCTCGGTGCGGCCGGACGGCGTGTCCGTGCTGACGGTGAGCCTCTCGTCGCGCTCACGGACATGGTCGGCGGCGTGCCGGACGACGTCCTGGGCCCGGGCGAGTGCGGCCTCCCCCGCGTCCTCGATCGTGCGGTAGCCCACGGGGGGCAGGCCCCAGGGGTCCTCGTGCGGTCGCTCCCAGCTGCAGACCAGCCGCAGTTCGGCTTCCCACAGCTGCGCCTGACGTAGACCCTCCTCCAGGGCCCGGTCCCCGCTGACCGACCCGTCGACCCCCACCACCACCGGGCTCCCGGGGCCGGGGACCGGGGCGTCGTGCGGGATGACCGTGACCGGGCACCGTGAGTGGCCGGTGATCCCGTAGGCCGTGGTGCCGACGAGGGCCCGCCGCACCCGTCCGAGCCCTCGGGTCCCGACGACCACACCGGCGGCCTGCGCCGACGCCTCGTCGAGGGCCTGTCGCGGGCTGAGCAGCGAGGAGCGGGCCGAGACGTCGACCTCGGGCTGCTGCTCGCGGGCGAACTCTGCACCCGCCTCGGCCGCCCGCAGCGAGGCCTGTCGGACCTTCTCCGGGTCCCACAGGCCCGCGACCTCGTCCTGGGCGTAGACGATCCGGTCCGCCGCGTGGAGCACGACCAGCGGTTGCCGGGCCCGAGCCGCTGCTCCCGCCGCCCAGCGCACCGCCTGCTCCGCGCTCTCGGACCCGTCGTAGCCCACCACCAAGGGGCGTGCCGAGCGTCCGTTCTGGTCGGTCATGATCCACCACTCCTTCGTCACGATCTATGACACAGTGTAGTAGAGACGCGGCAGGTGGGGAAGCCCTGCTCAGCCCCGACCGACCGGCGGGAAGGGGGATCGGCTGAAGACCGCCTCGACCGGGAGCTCGAAGAACTCCGCGATCTGCAGCGCCAGCAGGAGGGATGGGCTGTACTCTCCACGCTCGAGATAGCCCACCGTCTGGTAGTGGACCCCGAGCGCCTGCGCCAGCTCCCGCCGGCTGATGCCACGGTCCACCCGGAGCACGGCGATCCGGTTGTGCAGCGGTTCTGACTCGCTCGGCATACCGGGATCAGTATCCCTTCGCGAGCACCCGCTCGCGCGCCGCCTGCACCGCGCTGCCGGACTGACGCCGCGCCATCCGCCGCAGCAGCACGGGAGCCACGAGCACCCCTACGACGGCCCAGGCGAGGAGCACCCCCAGCGCCAGCACGAGGCGGAACTCCCCGCCCACCTCGGCGGCCGCCGCGCTCTCCGGCAGCAGCACCGAACGCACCGCGACGCCGATCCAATAGAGCGGACTGAGCTGAGCCAGCCACTGCAGCGGCGCCGGCCACCCCGCGACGGGATAGAAGACGCCGGAGAGGGCGGCGACGGCATACATCGAGATCATCGCCCAGGCCAGCCCCATCATGGTGCGGAAGACCGACCCGAGCACGGCGCCCCAGGGCAGCATCGCCGCGACGCCCAGCAGGAAGACGAGGCCCAGCAGCAGCCACCGGCCCGGCCCGGTCTCCCTCAGCTCGGGCAGCAGCACCGCGGCCCCGACCATCGCCGGCAGCACCGGGATGAGCGCGTCGACCGGCGCGGCGACGAGCTTGGCGACGAGGTGACCGGTCATGCCGTGGGGCACCGCCTTGGCGCGCAGCAGGGTGCCGTCCTCACGCTCGGCCTGCAGCTCGCCGGCAACGCCGAGGACCGCGGCGGCGATGACGCCGAAGGCGAGGAACCCGCAGAAGATGTAGCCGCCGGCGCCCACCTGGGCTGCGCCAAACTCCAGGTCGCGCAGGAACCACATCACGACCAGGACGAGCAGCGACATGATGACGGTGGTGATGCCGTTGGCGGAGGTGTACTTGCGGATCAACGTGATCCGCGCCTGCCGCGCAGCGGCGCCGACGACGGCGCGGGGGATGGTGCTCATCGGAGGGCCTCCAGCGGAGTGGGGTCCAGGGTGGGCCGGGTGTCGGAATCGGCGGCCCCGGAGCGCTGCACGATGTCGAGGTAGACGTCCTCCAGCGAGGCGGCGCGCACCTCGAGCACCTCCACCTCGCCGGGCGAGAGGTCAGCACCTGCGTCAGGTATGCCGTGGGGTCCGCCTCGGCGTGCACGCTCACCTCGCCCGTGGCCCGGTCTCGAAGGCGCACCTCGCTGGAGCGCGAGAGCTGGAGCCGTAGGGCGTCCGGCGTGCCATCCGCGACGATCCGACCCCCGGCGAGGATGAGCAGCCGGTCGGCGATCTTCTCGGCCTCGGCCAGGTCGTGCGTCGTGATGAGCACCGTGGTGTCCAGGTCGGCGAGGTCCGCGACGAGGTCGTGCACGTCGCGGCGGCCGGCCGGGTCGAGCCCGGTCGTCGGCTCGTCGAGGAAGAGCACCTCGGGTCGGCCGACCAGCCCGATGGCGACGTCCAGCCGGCGCCGCTGACCGCCGGAGAGCTTGTCGATGCGCTGGCGGGCGTGCTCGGCGAGACCCACGCGGGCCAGCAGCTCGGCCGTGGGCCAGGGGCGCTGGACCTGCGCCGTGGCGTAGGGCGCGTAGTAAGCCCCCATGACCTCGATGAGGTCGGCAACCCGCCAGGTGCCGTGGTCGCGCCAGCTCTGCAGCACGACGCCGACGCGGGCGCGCCAGGCTTCGGGGGCGGTCGTGGGGGCCTGGTCGAGCACCGTGACCTCGCCCGACGAGGGCTGCCGGAAGCCCTCCAGGATCTCCACGGTCGTCGTCTTGCCGGCCCCGTTGGGGCCGAGCAGTGCGACGACCTGCCCGCGGTGGATCTCCAGATCGATGCCGTCGAGGACGAGGTGCTCGCCGTACGACATCGACAGGCCGCGGCAGCTGATCACGGGGGCGGGAGGCATGATGGCAATGTAGTAGGTCTACTACATATGGTGCAAGTATTACTACTCTGCGGAGGGTCGGGTGCCGACGTTTTGGTGGCGCCAGCGACGGTGGGGTAATCTCGATTTTCGCGTGCGTCGCACGTGGAGCGGGCCTATAGCTCAGTCGGTTAGAGCGCTGTCCTGATAAGACAGAGGTCACTGGTTCAAGTCCAGTTAGGCCCACCACCCGCCCCGCTGGTGTCGACCCGACAGGAAGGTGATCGACGATGAAGCGTCTCCTCATGGTGGCTGCGGCCGCCGCCGGACTCGTCGCCCTCAAGCGCATGCAGGACCAGCAGGCCGAGCGCGACCTCTGGGCCGAGGCCACCGACGACGTGCCGGGCCAGCCCGGTCAGTAACCCCCAGGACCGCCTGGTCCACCCCCGCGCGGCTTCCCGCGCGGCACAACTGCATACCCCTCGGGGGCGTGGCGCAATTGGTAGCGCATCTGCTTTGCAAGCAGAGGGTTGTCGGTTCGAGTCCGGTCGCCTCCACCCAGGTCAGAGGCCTTCCCGGTATGCGGGGAGGGCCTCTGACGCGTCCGTACCCCAGCGAAGTACTGCAGTCGCGGAGCGATGGCCGACGCACCGTGTAGACGCTGATTCCGTGATGTTCGCTCACCTAGTGACGGTGACCGCCGCCGCGATCTTCCGGGCGATGTCGCTGACTGAGTCGGTGGAGGTAGTGAAGCCCGCGAGGTCGGGGAGAATCCCGCTGTACTCCTGCACGTCTTCGAAGGTGACGTTGTGTAGGACCGGGATAAGCGTGGACTTGCCCAGCAGGGCGCCGAGCTCACGCTCGGTCCAGAAGCGGCCAGCCAAGTAGGCGGGCGTCAGCAAGGCGATACCAGACCGGGCCTTGCGCAGCCCCTGATCCATCTGAAGCGACTGGCTCTTGCCGGCCTGGATCGAGACGTGGTCGAACCACACTGCAACCCCGAGGTCTTCCAGCACAGAGCGGAGCTCGGCTGCCACCTCACTGCCGTCGATCCGCGCGTAGCTCAAGAACGTGTCGTACTCCCTCGGGTCCACCTGAGCGACTGCTTCGTGAACCCGGTCCGCCAGCCGACGCTCCGGCTCCGTGTAGCGCACGGTCGTGGAACGCCCCTGACTGAGCTGCTTGTTCAGGTCATCGAGCACGCGGCGGTTGTGCGCGTCAGCCTTGCGGTTGTGCGCATCGACCTGTCGGTCGTAGTCCGCGATCACTCGACGGTTGTGCGCCTGAGCCCTGCGGTTGTAGTCATCCACGACCTTCTTGTTCGCCCGGTTGACCTTGTCGATCTCGCTGTTGAGCTGCTGCTGTGCGCGCCGCTGAGCGGCGCGCACCTGCGCGTTGAACTGACTTGCGTTGAAGTTGGCCATAGGACTCAGCCCTTCGGTGGATAGGGGTCATTGCCATAGGAGTCCCGCTCCCGGATCCGGCCATCGCGACCGTGGATGTAAAGCTCAGTTTGTTCACGTCGGGCGGTGCCTCTGCCCGCGGTGGCAGCGCCTGCTTGCGTGTCGTGGACAGAAGATGCGCGCTCAGCACCCTCCCTGACAACGCTCCAGCGGCCATCCTCCCTCGGCGTGATGTGCACGCCCTTTCCCTTGTTCCCTGCGCTCCCAACTGTCGAGGTGTGTCGACTCGGCCCATCTGAGCTGGTCCTTGCGTTTAGTCTGCGATGGGCTCTTTTCGCGCAGATTCCTTTCGCTTGCTACGGCGAGTCGCGTCTCGTCGGGGGCCGGCTTCGCTGAGGGCGCGGCGGCGTGGCGGCTCTGCCAACAGTGTCGATGTCATACGATGGCGGCATGAGATTTCGCGCGAATTTTTCTCGCCTGGAGTTTGGGTGACGCGGACCAGCAAAGGCACGCACCTCGTTGAGGTGACGGCCATCGATGAGAGTGCAGCCGACCTGGAGTTCCTCGACGGCTTCTGCGCCAATCCACGGTGCGACGAGCGTCTACAGCACAGCACCGGACCGGGGCGTCGCGCCAAGTACCATGACCCGGCCTGCAAGCGTGAAACCGAGCGCATGGTCAGACGACTGCGTGGTCGTTTGCAGCACTTCCAGAGCCAGGTCGACATGGTCAACCGTCAGTTGGCGGCCTACACCGAAGTTGACGAAGCCCCAGTTGGGGAGCCAGGGCCTTCTGACGAACAGAGCGTCGGGGCGAGGATCGCGTTCGCGCGTGCGACGGCCCTTGTCGAGACCATGGACGGCGATGGCTCCAGCGAACGCTGGGCGAGGGAATTGAAGAGGCTGGTTCAAGCTCTCGATCCTGTCCTCGGCTGAGATTGAAGCCACTCGGCGGCCAGCTGGAGCGGTCTTGGGTTCCCATTTCGGCAGGCCCTATGCCCTAATAGGTTGAAGGCCTACGCCGCTGGGATCAGGCGTCGCTAGACAGCCGGTCTCCGAGGTCGTGCAGCGCGTCGCGGGTCGACTGCGACGAGACCTGGGAGTAGACCTCCATCGTCAGGGCGATCCTGCTGTGCCGCAGCACCGCCATCGCCACTCGCGGGTGCACGTCCAGCGAGACGAGCAGGCTCGCGCAGGTCCGCCGCGTGGCGTGGACCGGGATGATCGGGACGCCGGCCTTGCGCGCCCGGGTTTTGAACGCCGTGTGGAAGTTGCGCGGGTCGAGCGGGTCGCCGAGACGGGTTGTGAAGACGAGGCCGCAGTCGCCCCACATGTCTCCGGCGGCGAGCCTTCGACGGTTCTCCTCGGCCCGGTGCCGCTCGAGGGCTCGCACGGCGATGGCCGGCAGCGGCAGCGGCGCGTCGGAAGAGGGGGTCTTCGTCCGACGCCTAAGCAACTGACCGTCGACCCGTTGGACTTGCCATGCGACGTAGGCCTCCCCCTGCTTCAGGTCGACGTCTTCCCACGCAAGTCCAAGCACCTCTCCTCGCCGAAGGCCGAGCACAAGCAGCAGCACGTACGCGGCATACAGGGGATCCTGGGTTTCACGAGCAGATTCGAGGAACCGCCGTGCGTCGTCCACCGACCACACAACGGCTCGCTTTGCTCGAGGTACGGGCACGCGCACGAGCGCGGCGACGTTGCGGGACACGAGCTCCTCGCGCATGGCCTGGGTCAACGCCCCGCGGAGCACGCGCCACGCCTGATGAACCGTCCACTCGGAGGCGAGTTCACGGCAACAACGCCCGCGTTCGCAGCACTTGGGCTTTGGTCGTGCGGCGTCCTTGCCCTGGAAGCAGCACTGGCACCGCACCCTGATTTCGTTGACCCAGGTCTGGACGTCGCGGACAGACAGCTTTTCGAGCTTGCGGTCGCCCAGGTCGGGCACGATGTAGAGCCGGCAGAACAACTCGTAGTTGACCGCAGTGGCTGGTGAGAGTCCGGGCCGGACAGTCTCTGTCAGCCACTGCTCGAGGAAGTCACCAAGCTTGGGCGAGACTGGCGCAACGGGGCCACGCCGCGCCTGTTCATGTAGCCGAAGCCACTTCTGGTGGACTTCGGCCCGCGTCCTCCCGTAAACCGACTTGCGCTGACGGCGACCAGCAGGGTGGTGATCCACACGTGTGCAGCGAAGCCGTTCCGGTAGGGATAGATCGACCCTTCTCCATTGGCCCGACGGCTCACGACCAGTCAGCCTCGGCTTGGGCCGCCCGCTTGGCGACGTACTCGTCCACCCAGGCGGGGAGAATGCGTCGGGACCCACCATCCTTGAGCGAGCGCAAGTTTCCGGAGATGCACATCATCCTCACCTTCGTCGGCCCGTATCCAAGCATCTCGGCCACCTCGGCCACGGTGTACCACCGTCGCTCCAGCGGACCGACCGGAGCCTTTCGCCGACGCATCGCACCATCGCTTGTCATCGTCGCCATGCCTACTCCCTTCGTCAGGGATCGACCTCCAGTAGGCCAGATCCCGCGCAGACCCGACTGTCGGCGGCGCTTGAAAAGTAGACAGTAGCGGCGCTCGAAAA
>NZ_MKKF01000028.1:0-12669 GCF_001942435.1 Serinicoccus sp. CNJ-927
ACCTCGACCTCGAGGGCGCCGATGTCCTCCGCGCTGAGGGTCTGCAGCTCGGGCGATGACCGGCGCGAGCTCCTCGTCGGCGAGCGCCTCCTGGTCGCCCAGGAGCGCGCCGTACTCCTGGAAGGGGCGGAGGTGACCGAGGTTATCGGTGCGCTCGCGACCGAGGGGGTGCGGGAGGACCTGCTCGACCTCGACGAGCGTGACTCCGCGGCGGTCCTGACCGAGCTGTGGGAGGCCGAGGCGACGGTGGCGCCCGCGCTGCTGCGGGTCGTGCCGACCGTGGCCGCGGCGGTGGACGACATCGCGGACCGGCTGCGCGGGGGAGGGCGGATGTTCTACCTCGGGGCGGGCACACCGGGACGGCTCGCCTTCGTCGACGCCTCGGAGCTGCCGCCGACCTACGGCACCACGCCCGACCTCGTGCGGGCGCTGCCCGCCGGAGGGGTGGAGGCGATGGTGCAGGCGCGCGAGGGCGCCGAGGACGACGGCCCGGCCGGGGCCGAGATGGTGCGCGGCGCCGGGGTCGGTCCGGGCGACGTCGTGGTCGGGATCAGCGCGTCGGGGCGCACGCCCTACGTCCTGCACGGGCTGGCGGAGGCCGCGTCGCGGGGTGCGCTGACCGTCGCCGTGTCCGGCAACACCGGGGCGCGGGCGTCGGTCGGGGTGGACCACGCGGTGGAGGTGCCGACCGGCCCCGAGGTCATCAGCGGCTCCACCCGGCTCAAGGCCGGCACGGCGCAGAAGATGCTGCTCGGCGCGCTGTCTACCGCGGTGATGGTGCGGCTGGGCAAGACGCACGGCCCGTTCATGGTCGACATGCAGGCCTCCAACGTGAAGCTGCGGGACCGGGCGGTGCGGATGGTGCAGCGGGTCACCGGCTGCGGGGCGGACCGCGCGGCCGAGGCGCTGGAGTTGTCCGGCTGGAGCACCAAGGTCGCCGTGGTTATGGTCCTCGGCGACGTCGGGGCCGACCTGGCGCGCGACCTGCTCGCGCAGGGCGGCGACTCGGTGCGCGGCGCGCTGGCCCGGGTGCGGTCGTGATCGTCGTCGGGGTCGGCTCGGGCACGAGCGTGGACGGCATCGACGTCGCGGCCCTCGACCTGGAGCTGCGCGGCGAGGTCGTGCAGGCGCGGATACTCGGTTCGGGGACCGTGCCCTTCGACGACGCGCTGCGGGAGGAGGTGCTCGCGGCATACCCGCCCGGGCAGGTCGGGATGGAGCAGGTGTGCCGGCTCGACACCCGGCTGGGTCAGGCGTTCGCCGATGCGGTGGCGGGGCTCGGCGCCGAGCTGGCTGGGGGAGCGCCCGACCTCGTCGCCTCGCACGGGCAGACCCTCTTCCACGACGTCGTGGACGGGCAGGTCGCCGGGACCCTGCAGCTCGGGCAGCCGGCGTGGATCGCCGAGCGGACGGCTAGACCGGTGGTCTCCGACCTGCGGGTCGCCGACGTCGCGGCCGGCGGGCAGGGTGCGCCGCTGGCGAGCCGGTGGGACGCGCTGTGGCTCGGTCGGCGGGGCCATACCTGCGCCGCGCTCAACCTCGGCGGCATCGCCAATGTCACCGTGGTCGGCCCCCAGGAGGTGCTGGCCTTCGACACCGGGCCCGCCAACGCGCTCGTTGACGCGGTGGTCGCACGGCGGACCGCGGGACGGGCGCGCTACGACGTCGACGGGGCGGGCGCCGCCGCGGGGAGCGTGGACGAGGGGCTGCTCGCGGTCCTGCTGGCGGACGACTACTACCGGCGGGAACCGCCGAGGACGACCGGCAAGGAGCGCTTCAACCTCGGGCACGTCGACGACGCGCTGGCCGCGCACGGTCGCCCGGTCAGTGACGCCGACCTGCTCGCGACGCTCACCGCGCTGACCGCCCGCACCGTGGCCGACGTCCTGGCGCCGCTCGCGCCGCAGGAGGTCGTGACCAGCGGCGGAGGTGCGCACAACCCGACGCTGATGAGGATGCTGGCCGAGGCGATGCCGCAGGTGCGGGTGACGACGAGCGAGAGCCACGGCATACCGGTCGACGCGAAGGAGGCATGCCTCTTCGCGCTGCTCGGCTTCCTCACCTGGCACGGCGTGCCCGGCACCCTGCCCGGGGTCACCGGGGCCCGCGACGCGCGGCTGGCGGGGCGCATCACCCCTGGTCACGGACCGCTGCGCCTCCCCGAGCCCGCGGAGGTCACCCCGACCCGGTTGGAGGTGGTGGGCTGATGGAGGTCGTCATCTGCCGCGCCGAGGAGGAGATCGGGCGGCTCGGCGCCGACGTCGTGAGCCGGCTCGTGCGGACCCGACCGGAGGCGGTGCTCGGCGTCGCGACCGGCTCCAGCCCGCGCCCGGTGTATGCCGAGCTCGTCGCCCGGGTGCGGGCGGGCGAGCTCGACCTGTCCGGGGTGAGCACGTTCTCGCTGGACGAGTACGTCGGGCTGCCCGAGGGGCACCCGGCGAGCTACCGCACCGAGATCCGGCGCGAGCTGACCGACCCGGCGGGCATCCCCCCGGAGCGGGTGCACAGCCCGCAGGGGAGCGCGGGGGACCTGCCCGCGGCGGCGCGGGCCTACGAGAAGCGGATCGCGGCGGCGGGCGGCGTCGACGTGCAGCTGCTCGGGATCGGCAGCGACGGGCACATCGCCTTCAACGAGCCGGGCAGCTCGCTCGCGAGCCGGACCCGGATCAAGACCCTGACCCGGCGGACGCGGGAGGACAACGCCCGCTTCTTCGACGGCGACGCCGACGCGGTGCCGACGCACTGCCTGACCCAGGGGCTGGCGACGATCATGCAGGCCCGGCACGTCGTGCTCGTCGCGACGGGGGAGGGCAAGGCGCGGGCGGTCGCCCAGCTCGTCGAGGGGGCGGTCTCGGCCCGTTGGCCCGGCACGGTGCTGCAGTGGCACCCGCACGTGAGCGTGCTGCTCGACGAGGCGGCCGCGGCGGGGTTGGGGCTTGCCGGGTACTACCGGGAGGCGTGGGCGAACAAGCCCGACTGGCAGGGGCTCTGAGTCGCGGTCCCGGACCGGGTGCGGCTGGCGGACCGCAGTTGTCCTCCTGACGGCTTAGGGTCACGACCATGCGGCTGGAGAACATCGTCATGCAGGCGCGGGACCCGCGGGCCACGGGCCGGTTCTGGTCGGCGGCGCTCGGGCTCGAGGCCCTCGCTCCCGGCAGCCCGGAGGACTACGAGGGCCGGCTGCGGATCGACGACGACGTGTGGCTGGACATCTGCATCGAGCCGGTGACAGAGCCACCGCCGCCGGGATGGCGGCTGCACCTGGACCTGCGCGGCGGTGCCCAGCAGGCGGAGGTGGTGGAGCGGCTCCTCGGACTGGGCGCCAGGCATACCGACATCGGGCAGGTGGACGTGCCGTGGGTCGTGCTCGCCGACCCGGACGGCAACCCGTTCTGCGTCATGCAGGAGCGCGCCGCCTATGCCGATACCGGTCCGGTCGCGGCGCTGCCGCTCGACAGCGCCGACCCGGCGCGCGACGCCGAGCTGTATGCCGCGATCACCGGCTGGGTCCCGACCGAGGGGGTCGGACTCGTCACGCTGCGGCACCCGAGCCTGCGCGGTCCGCTGCTCGAGCTCTGCCCCGAGCCGGAGCCGAAGGTGCGCCAGAACCGCACGCACCTCGACGTCCGGCCGACCCGCGACGGGCCGGACCAGCGCGGTCTGGTCGAGCTCGCGCTCTCGCTGGGCGCCTCGCTGGCGACGGAGGACTGGGCGCAGGGGCACCCGTGGACGGTGATGCGCGACGTGTCGGGCAACGAGTTCTGCGTGCTGGGCGACATTGCGCACTGACCTGCACCGGGTGGGGTCAGGACGACTCTCTCGGTGCCGGCCAGGCCAGCGGCACGACCGCGGCGGTGACGACACCGAGCACCCCGGCGACGAGCACGCCGGCGCCCACCAGCGCGGCGAGTGCTGTCACCCCGGCCGCGAGGAAGAGCTGCACCACCTTGCGCCAGCCCGCCTGCTCGGCCGTCACGCGCCCGCTACCTCGGGCGGGAGGGATCAGCGCGGCGACGAGGATGACGACGACCGCGACGGCCAGCGCCACGGGACGATCGTCCGGCTCCACCAGGCGGCGCAGGGCACGCAGCAGTGCCCACAGTGAGATGACGGCCGCGAACCACCCCATTCGCGATCGCATCCAGGTCATGCTGCCCACGCTAGTGGCCTAGCCGGGAGTGGCGGGGTCGGGTCAGGCAGCCATGAAGCGATGCTCACAGCGGGTTGTCCAGGACGCTGAGGCGGGGCAAGGACTCCGTGCCTGGCCACGCGACGGGCATACCCGGGACGAGCGGCATACCGTCCGCCGACGGGACGAGAGCAGCTCGACGCGGTCGGCCTGCGGTCCCTGGTCGCTCTGGCGCACCTGGTAGCGCACCCGGTCACCCGGGTCTAGCGTCTCGACGTCGCGCAGGACGGAGACGTGCACGAAGAGGTCCGCGCCTCCGGCGTCCGGGGTGATGAAGCCGAACCCCCGGTCCGCGTCGTAGCGCGACCACGCCCTGGCCCCCTCGGGCCGGGCCGTCGGACGACCGCCGCGGCCCGGAGCGGCGGCGGGACGTCGACCGCGCGGGTGCGCCCCGACGTGCCGACCCACCGACGAGCCGCACGTCGCGAGCCTGCGGGCCCTTCTCCCCGTCGACGACGAGGAAGGCGACGCGCTGGCCCTTGGAGACCAGACCACCGGGCACGATGGCCGAGCTGTGCAGGAAGATCTCGTCACCGCCGTCGTCCGGGCTCACGAAGCCATACCCCTTGCTCGGCTCGTACCCGGAGACCGTGCCGAGCAGACCCAGGGGGGCGTCCGTGGGCTGCTCGGCCGTGACCCTGACGCGGCGCGTCTGCGGGCCTCGGGCGCCCTCGCCGATCTCGAACTCCACCACCTGGCCCTCTCGCAAGACCCTCGTCGTGTCGGTGCTGACGATCTCGGACGCGTGCACGTAGAGATCCTCCGCGTCCTCGCCGAGGGCGATGAACCCGAACCCTCGGTCCGCGTCGAACCACCGCACCTTTCCTTCGGTCACGACAGACTCCTCGTTGCCGTGGCGATCGGCGTCGTCCTACCGTGGCCGACGGCGGGGCGAGGAGCGATGCGCCCCCGCGTCAGCGCCTCACGAGTCGTGCGGCACGATGACGGCGCGCGCGTCGAGCTCGCCGTCCCGGAGGCGTCGGTATGCCTCGAGCCCGTCGTCCAGCGAGTAGCGCTCGATCGCGGGCGTGATCTGGCCGGCGCGGTACATCGCCACCACCTCGTGCAGGTCCTCGATGGTGCCCCAGTAGGTCGAGGAGAAGTTGACCTCGTAGGGCACGGTAAAGAAGTTCCACGGGAAGGTGCCGCCGCCGATCCCGACGATCGTGACGGAGCCGCGCTGGGCGACCGTCGCGCCGGCGAGCTGCATCGTCGCGTCGACACCGACGATGTCGAAGACGGCGTCCACGCCGCGCCCGCCGGTCAGCTCGCGGATCCGCTCGACCTGATCCTCGCCGGAGGGGACCGTGACGGCGCCAAGCTCCTCGGCCGCCGCCATGGCCGCGGGCTTGGAGTCCGTGGCAATCACGGTGGCGCCGGTGAGCGCGCGCAGGATCTGGACGGCCACGAGGCCCAGGCCACCCAGGCCGATGACCAGGGCGGTGCGGCCGCCGCCGTCCAGGTGGGGGAGCACCCGCTTGATGGCGTGGTAGGGGGTGAGGCCGGCGTCCGCGAGCGGGGCCGCGGCGACCGGGTCGGCGTCGCCGAGCGGCACGAGGTTGCGCGCCGGGACGGCGAGGTACTCCGCCATGCCGCCGTCGCGCCCGAGCCCGGCGGCGGCATACCCGACGGTCTGGGGCTGGGCGCAGTAGGTGTCCTGCCCGCGCGAGCACGCGGGGCAGCGGCCGCAGCCGATCGGGCCGTAGACGAGGAAGGCGTCGCCCTTCTGCAGGCCGGTGACGCCAGGTCCGAGCTCCTCGATCCAGCCGGAGGTCTCGTGACCGAGGACGAAGGGCGGAGTGAGCAGCCCGGTCGGGTCGGACTCGAACTCGGCGAAGAGGCCGACGTCGGAGTGGCAGGCGCCGGCGCCGGCCACCTTGAGCAGCACCTCGCCGGGGCCGGGCGTCGGGCGCTCGACCTCCCTCAGCTCGGGGAACGTCTGGTAGCCGGTGAAGACGATCGCGCGCATGCTTCTCCTCCGTCCGGACCGACCGGTCTGCTGACCACGGCGGCCAGGCGGGGAGCCCAGGTCGATCTACTACGTATCGTAGGGGATGGGGGCGGGGTGGATGAGCCTGGGTCGGACCGCCTCGGGTGGGTGAATCCCGAAGTGGGATTCACTCTCGTGGTCTTTCGCAATGGCCGTGCTGGGGACGGCCATCTTCGCCGTCTCCATAGGGCTGGCGTGGTGGTTCCTCCTGATGCCGACCTGGGTGCGACGGCCTCCCAGCGCCCTGGCGTACGGCGTCGTGATCTCGGTGAAGCTCGGCGTCCTGCACATTCGCGCCGGGGACGAGGTGCTCGTTATCGGGCGCGGTGGCGTGACGTCTGAGCTGGACGAAGGGGACTCCGTCCTGGTCACGCAGCTCCATCGGCGGAACGCCGCAGTCGTCGTCATACACGAAGACCGAGGCCCGGTCGTGGTGCCGGCCACACCGCGCCAGCTGTGACACATGGCGGTCTTCGGCTCGGGCTGACTAGGGAAGCCGCTCTTCGAGGATTTCGACGGCCAGGTCGACGATGTCGGCTCGTGGGTGCAGTTCGGGGACGTCACTGAGGGGGAACCACTTCGCGAAGTCTGTCGTGCCGCCCGACTCCGTCGTGCCCAGCTCACCGCCGGTGATGGTGGCATCGAGCAGGAAGCGCTGTGAGCGCATGGGTCGGCGTGACGCGGTGCGGGGGAGCGTGAAGTGGTGCTCGGCGACGATCTGTCCGACCGTCACCGTGTAGCCGGTCTCCTCGAACACCTCACGCACGACAGCGTCATGGATGGACTCGTCGAACTCGACCCCGCCGCCTGGCAGCGACCATGCGGCATTCTGTGCTCGAGCTCCTCCGTTGAACCACGTGAGCAGGACCTGCTGATCGTCCGTGGTCAGGAGTGCATAGGCGGCCAACCGGGTGTCGTACTCGGTGAAGTGCACGTCGGAACGCTACCGCTCAGGTGTCGAGAACAAGCTCAAGACAGCCTACTGTCGGGGGCGCGCTGCGGATCGGGCGAGGCGGACGATCGTCCAGATGTAGATGGCCAGCCAGAGAACCGCCGCTGAGACGAAGAGGATGTCCATCGTGGTGAGGCCCCTTTCGTCACCGGGGCATACGCTCGCACCCGCCTCGTCGGTCGTACAGGCAGGCCCCTCCACGACCAAGAAAGCCATCCCGGCCCCAAGGATCGGGAACCAGACGGATAGTCCCAGGACGAGGAATCCCCAGACCTTCTCGGTCAGGGTCCACCGCTGCGCCAGGATGAGCAGGATGAGCCCGCCCACCCACAACAGGATGTTGATCACGGGGAGCCAGAACAGCACGGCAGCAGCGACGAGCGCCAACAAGGCCCCTATCTCGCGCGCAGGCGAGGTCTCCTCGCCGCGTTCGGTGCGCCGGCCTGGCCCCGGCGGTGCCCCTCCTGCCGCGTCCACCAGCAGAGCGGGTTCGCCTAGTCGGTCGAGCACCTGACGCACCGATGCGTCGTTCGGTTTGTCCGGGAGGGCTTCGGTGAGGTGCTCTCGGATCTGCGCCTCGAGCTCTCGCCCTTCGTCGACGCGTAGCCGGACGGTCTCTGCATGCAGCCGCTCGAGATAGTCCTGGGCCAAGGGGTGTTCCTGTCCGGTGGTCATTTCTGTGCCTCCCGCGTGAGGATGTGGTCGACCGAGAGCTTGAACGTGGTCCAAGAGCGTACGAAGTCGTCCAGGACCGCTCCGCCATGTCTCGTGAGGGCGTAGTACCGCCGGGGTGGGCCGGTCGGGGACTCCCGCCAGACGGTGCTGACGAGTTCGTCCTTGCGAAGCCGACTGAGCAGTGGGTAGATGGTGCCTTCGCTGGCGACCAGGCCGGCTGCGGACAGTTCGACCACGAGGTCGTACCCGTAGCGTTCCTCGTCGCTGAGGAGTGCCAGGACGCAGTACTCGAGAACCCCCCGCCGAAGCTGTGTGACCGCCCTGTCGGTTGCCATGCGTCACAAGGTAGCGGCATCTATCTTGCAGTGCAAGGTTGTGTTCGCTCGCTGACCTGCGTCGGGTCGGATGGACACGGCTGGACCCGATGCCGATAGCCAGTGCAGGGAGGATGGGTGACCATGACAGACGCGCTCGGGGTGGAGGACCGCACCATTCGGGTCGGTGGGCGGCACCGAGACGAGCTCATGCACGCTCTGCAGACAGCGGGCATACGGCTCAACGTCCACGCCGAGACGCTTCTTCGTCACACGGTCTTCGACGACCCTGCAGGACAAGACCTGCGCTTCGTCGAGCGGACTGTGCATGAGCTCGGGCTGGCGACCGGTGGCACGCAGTCGCAGGTGTTCGACGCCGCACGAGCGGCGGGACTTCACTTATGCCCCGTGATCAGCGGCCCGTTCCTCCGACTGGCCACACTGGGTCAGCCCAACGCGCCAGACTCCATCCTGTCCGCCGGAAGACCCCCGACCGGCGCGATACATGTCGCGTCCGAGGCGCTCAGCGACGATGAGGCATACCCCAAGGGCTTCTACCTGCGCATGGTCGACGACGAAGCATGGTTGAGGGGGTACCGCTGCGACTACACCTATCGCTGGGGCCCTGAGCAGCGGGTGGCCCTGGTCAAGCCATAGCTGACGCTCGCGTCGAGATGGGATTTCTGCCAGGGGGCCGAAACTCCGGTGCTGGTCTAGCGTTTGTGGGCGCGAGCAGGATGGGGCAGGGTGGTAAGGGCACACAGGTTCACACTTGACGTGCACAAGAGCACCAGCGAAGTGGCTGGAGGAGGCGTAACCCATGGGCTCGAAGCGTGAAGTACTTATGCTCGCCCGGATACCCGTGCTGTTGATTCTGCTGCTGGCGACGGGATCGGTGTCGGAGGCCAAGATGTCGGCGCTGGCCAGAATTTTGATGGAGGACTACTGGGGAGCGTGGGCCATCTCTCTTGTTGTCAGCCTCGTCTTCGTCGTCGTGGCGCTGCTCGGCCGGCGTCTGCCGCATCGGTCGCTCGTGCTGGCGGTCGAGGCAGTGGTCGCTGCCGTCATCGCCTTCGTGCCGCCCATAGCCTGGGTCTTGTGGCTGGGTATCGGCGGAACATGGGTCACCGCGATGACCTATGGGGTCGCGCAGCCGCTGGCAATCACGTGGCTGACCATCGTCGGATTTTGTGCCTTCCGGCAACTGCGTGATGACCCGACCTCTCGGGACCGTCGCACGAGCCTGAAGACCGTCCCGTCGGATGCGCGCTGACGGTCCTGCTCCGTGGCGAGTCGTGCTGCAGGGCCCGATACAGTCGTCAGGTGCACCTAGAACCACGGGTTGGAGCCCGGCCGGCCACGTCCTCGGAAGGCCCGCATCGGCAGCTTGATCAGCAAGCGCCGCCGGCGATCTGGGGTGAGCTGGTCGCTCAGGTCTTCAGGCTCGAGGGCGTCCTTGAGGGCATCAGCCAGGTTTCTCTCGTCTCTTCCAGAGCGGTCTACCTAGTGGATCTCGATGAAGAGGCTGGTCCTGGAAGGTCACTGGCGCCCGGGGGGCGCCTCGAACCGGTGCATCTGCATGGCGTGCAGGACACGAGCGTGCACTTGGTGCTGCCGATGGCTCGTGGTGAGGAGCTGGTGCGCCTGGGCTGGGCTGAACCGCACCAGTACGCGGACTTCGGCACCGAGTTCTTGATCTTCGGTCCCCGCGATAGCGATGAACTCGGCACGGTGCTTTTAATCATCGAAGAGAGTCTCGCCTTCGCTCGCTCAGCCGCCTGACATCGCCCGAGTAGCCGACGACCCATTCGTGGGCACTGGCTGGTGCTCGTCAACAGATCCGCAATTGTGGGCGGGTTAGACTGACCTATGGCAGCTCCGGACGTAGTAGCAGCCCGAAGGCGGGCCCAGTGGGGCATCGAGGAACTCCCGCGACCGGCCTGGGTTCGACACCGGTGGGTGCTTCTCGGGATCGCGGTGATACTCGCGGTCGCGCATGTATCACTGCCCTTGTGGGCGGAGTCGTTTGCCACGGTCTTTCCCGAGGTTGACTATCTCAGGGTTCCCTTCCTCGTGATCCTGGGTGCTTGCGCCGTCGCTGGCGAGCTCGTCCTGCTGATCGTGTGGGCGCTCGCTCCGGCGCTGGGTTCCGCGTCACGCCTGACGCCTGGGCAGCACGTGGCGCTGGCTCTCGCCGTGGTCTTGCTGCTGGCAGTCGCGATAGCTTTCACAGGCGTCAACACCTACTTGAACTCCATCGAGGCGAACCCGCCCTTGGTCTTCCTGGGGTTGCTGGTCGGCTCACTCGTATGCGTGTCTGTGGCAGTGGCCTTCGCCTACGCCCAGTGGCACCGCCGGTAGGGCCGATGGGCGCACGGCAACTCCTGGCCCGGTGGCGGTATCCCACAATCGCCACCGGCGGTGCTGAGAAGGAGGTGGGCCGTTGAGGCGTACCGAGGACGGGGACTCGTCTAGATGGGGAGGCCCGCGCTGGCTGGGCCGGTTGGGATGGATCTTGCTCGCGGCGACCCTGGTGATCGTTGTGGTCTCAGTGGTGTCGGAAGGCGCGCTCACCTGGGGCTCGCTGGGGCGCGCTCTGTCGGGCCTGACGGCTGTCGGCGTGATCGTGCTCTCGCGGCTCGGTACTCGTGCCACGACGAGCGACCTGGAGACGACGGGACGGGGCGTGCGGGCCCGCCGCATCCCGTGGGAGCAGGTGAGCGACCTGCGGGCCGATCAGCCGAACCGGTGGGCCGAGGTCGTGGAGGCGCACCTGGTGGATGGCTCGACCGTGCCCCTGGCGGGCGTCCCGCCGGCAGACCTTCCCCGACTGCAGGAGCTGCGCCAGCGGGCCACGCCTGGATAGTGGCGGGCAGGCACCGAGCGCAGGAGCTGAGAGATGTGGGCGCCCCCCCATGGCACAGGAGCGATGCGAGTCGGAGCCCAGGACTAGGGCATGGCAGATCTGGCGGTCGCAACCGAGCGCAGATGCCTGAGCGCATACCTGAGTCCGGGTCAGGATCGACCCATCAGGAGGGCGCTGGTTCGGAGGGCTTGGACGATGCGTTCTGGCTGCCAGCCCAAGAGTTCATCGAGTTCGGTTCCGGCCTGCATGACCTCGGTGACAACCTGATCACCGATCCAGTACCCGGCGCGGCTGGGCCACGGTTGGTCCTCAGTGACTCCGACGAACGAGTACGTGAGGGTGGCGTCGCAGACCTCCAGATTGCGTAGCAGCGTCGGGGCGATCTGAGGTAGGGCCGCCCGGCACTGCTCGGGCCAGTCGTAGCCGGCCACGAAGTAGTAGTGGTGGGCGGGTCGATCGGGCAGCAGCTGGCGAGTAGCGGCGACGGCCAGCCCCTCGAGCCAGATGCGCAGACCGAGGTGGTTCTCCAGTTCGGCTCGCCGGGCCAGGGCGGGCAGGAGGGCTTGCAGTTGGACCACGTGGACGAGCTCGTGCACCACCAGGATGTCGTCATAGCCCTCAGGTGGCAGCATCTCCAGGGCGACGAACAGGACGGGAGTGCCGTCGACGGGTCTGACCCAGGCGTTGGAGTGACCGGTCCCGACCATCAGCGTCACGTGCAGGTCGGTGCCACCAGGCAGTAGTCCCAGGCCCACGAAGTGACTGGACGCCTGCTCGAGGGCAAGCAGGGCACGCGCTTCGCGCTCGCGGACCGCAGGGGCCAGGTCGGGCACGAGCGCTACGGCGGCGGGGCGACCGTCCCGGTGTCCGTAGCCGGCGTAGTACATCTCGAACAGATCGGCATGCGCCTGCTCGTACTCGCTGACCCAAGCGCGCTCACGATCGCCCGGTGCCACGTCGAGCAGAGCGAGATACTGAGGCACGGTCGATGTGACGCGCAACATCCCGGCACTGTAGATGTGGGCAGGGTGGTGCACCCGCGCACCAAGTGGAGTCCTGCAGAGTGGTGTGCGAGCACCGGGGTGAGCGTGTCCTGCTGAGGTAGGCGCGGCCACCGGTGTGATCCTTCGAATGATCTCTCACAACCGACTCGATACGGAGCACCACGATGGCCGCTGGCCTCATTATCGACCCTGAGCAGTTTCTCCACGAGCAGCTGGCCCAGGCCAGTCCGGATCTCATGCGCGAACTGCTCCAGACGTTTATCAACAGTTTGCTCTCGGCGCAGGCCGACGCCGTGTGCGGCGCGGAGTACGGCACACGCACCGAGACCCGGTCCAACCGCAGGAACGGGTACCGGCACCGGGACCTGGACACCCGCGTCGGCACCCTGGACGTGGCGATCCCCAAGATGCGCGAAGGGTCGTTCTTCCCGGACTGGCTGCTGCAGCGGCGGCGCCGCGCGGAGGCGGCGCTGACGACGGTGGTGGCGACCTGTTACCTGCTTGGTGTCTCGACGAGGCGGATGGACAAGCTGGTCACCGCGCTGGGTATCACCGGCCTGTCCAAGTCGCAGGTGTCGATGATGGCGGCCGAGTTGGACGAGCACGTCGAGTCTTTCCGCACCCGACCCCTGGATGGTGGCCCGTACACGTTCGTCGCCGCTGACGCCTTGGTGCTGAA
>NZ_MKKF01000029.1:0-12122 GCF_001942435.1 Serinicoccus sp. CNJ-927
TCCCGGTCAGAGGGCTGGACGGCTCTCCCCCGAGCACCTGGAGGCAAGACCGCCGACCCCCGCGCAACCCGTCAAACAACTTCAGACGCGCGACACTAGAGCGCTCTCCCGGCGACCAGTCAACGACCCTAGGACGCGTCCGTGAGTGCTGCACGCCGATCGGGGACGGAGCGACAACCGACACTGGAGCAGGTCGCCCGGTATGCCGGGGTGTCCCGCGCGACCGTCTCCCGGGTCGTCAACCGGGCGAGCACCGTGGACCCCGCGCTGCGCGAGGTCGTGGAACATCGGGTCGGTCGAGGCCCGCTGAGTGGCCCCTCCCTGCGACCGGACACCCCTGGTGTGCACCTCCCCGGACGGATACCAGTGGGTCCGGTCGCCGGATGGCGGAAACCAGGGCTGTCCGGTCTGGCAAGGTCAAGCACGCTTGACACTCTCGTTCTTGTCAAGCACACTTGACACATGAGTACCCGAGCGCTGTGGATCGTCGCGGGCCTGTGCGCCGTCGTGGGCATGGCCCTGCTCTACCTCGTCATCGATCCGGCGTTCTGGGTGCAGCTGCTCGGCATCTGGCTCGTCGCCGGGCCCCTCGGCATCGCGCTCAACCTCACCCTGGGCCGTCGCAGACGCGAGCGCCGGGAGGACTCCCCGGACAGCATCGAGCACCAGGCAGCCATGGCCGCTCGCAGCGACACCTTCGAGGTCTCGCTGATCCTGGTGCTCCTGCTCCTCCTCGCCCTGGTGGTGGCACCGGGCCAGCTGCCCTGGCTCTGGGCGCTGCTGTGCCTGACGGTCATGCTGGCGACCTTCTGGGTGCGCTACACCGTGCGGCTGGACCGGCTACGTGGCTGAGACCACGAGCATCCTGCGCGCGCTGCGCACCGAGCGCGGGTGGAGCCAGGCGACCCTGGCCGAGCAGGTCGGTGTCTCCCGGCAGACCGTCAACGCCATCGAGACCGGCCGCTTCGACCCGAGCCTGCCGCTGGCCCTGCGGATCGCGCAGCTCCTGGACCTCCCGGTGGAGGAGATCTTCGCGCTCGCCGACCGCTGACCGGCACCCGTGTGCAGGACGGTGTGTCACATCCGTGGTTCCGGCGACGCATGTGACACCACGTCCCGCACAAGCATCACCTCAGCAGTCGCTGCGCGGAGCGCACGTCGGGTCCCAGGCGCGCGAGCTCGGTGACGAGGTCCTCGCCCGCAGCCATCAGGTCCTCGTCGCTCACCGGCTCGAGCGCGTCGAGGATGAAGAGGGCGGCAGTGGTGTCGTCGGTCAGCGCGGTGCGCCGCGTCTGCCGCCAGTTCCACCGCCGGCAGGTCACCTCCTCGTCGTCGCGCCAGACGACCTCGCCGGGCAGCGGGTGCTCGACGGCGGCCTCACCGGAGGCCAGGGTCTCGAAGTGCTCGTCCCCGGCCGCGCGCGCCAGCCGGGGCGGACCGGCATACCGGTCCAGGTCCTCGCCGCCGAGCGGGATCTGGTGCTGCACCGAGACCGCGTTGTAGAGGTCGGTGAGGCGGTTGACCCGCGGCAGCCCGCCCTCGACCCGACGCAGCAACGCCTCCAGGCTGGGGCGGGTGCGCTGCGGCTTGGCGCCGAACGCCCGGTATGCCTCCCGCCACGCCGCGACGTGCGGCAGGTCCAGCAGGTCGGCGTCGGCCATCGCCTCGGACGCCGCGGCCTCGGCACGCCGGAGCCGCGCCTCGCTGTGCTCGTCGCCCGGCGCCGGCACGATGCCCGCGGCGACGACGAGCAGCGCGCGGTAGTCGGGGCGCAGCCGACGCACCTCCGCCTCGATCTCCGCGCCGGCCAGGAATCCCTCGAGGTCGTGTCCGCCCATACCCGCATCCTGCCCCACCTTCGAGGTGCCGGTCCGAGGACGGTGTGTGACGCTGGGAGACCTCCGCTCAGCTCGACGACGCGAGGAGCCTCATGCTCGACCGGGAGCGCACCGTGGCGGGTCTCGGTTTCAACCGCTGGTTCGTGCCGCCGGCCGCGCTCGCCGTCCACCTGTCCATCGGCCAGGTGTATGCCTTCAGCGTCTTCAACATCCCGCTGGAGGAGCGCTTCGGCGCCTCGGCGACCGCGGTGTCGGTCATCTTCTCGATCTCGATCGTCATGCTCGGGCTCTCCGCCGCGATCCTCGGCACCTGGGTCGAGCGCAACGGCCCGCGCAAGACGATGGCCGTGGCGGCGGCGCTCTGGGTCGCCGGCTTCCTCGTCTCCGCGCTCGGCATCGCCACCGGGCAGCTGTGGATCGTCTACCTCGGCTACGGCGTGCTCGGCGGCATCGGTCTAGGGCTGGGCTACATCTCACCCGTCTCCACGCTGATCAAGTGGTTCCCGGACCGGCCGGGCCTCGCGACCGGCCTGGCGATCATGGGCTTCGGCGGCGGCGCGCTCATCGCTTCGCCGCTGAGCAACCGGCTGCTCGGACTCTACGGCGGCGACGACCCGGTCGCCGGGCTCGTCCCGACCTTCCTCACCCTCGCGGTCGTGTATGCCGTGCTCATGGGTCTGGGTGCCTACGTCATCCGGGTGCCCGCGGACGACTGGAAGCCGGAGGGCTGGACCCCGCCGAAGAAGTCCGAGCAGACCTCGATGCGGACGACCGCTGACGTCACCGCCCGCAACGCCCTGCGCACCCCGCAGTTCTGGCTGCTGTGGACGGTGCTCTTCTGCAACGTCACGGCCGGCATCGGCATCCTCGCCCAGGCCTCCCCGATCGTGCAGAACTTCTTCTCCGGGGTGGACGCCGTCGCGGCCGCCGGCTTCGTCAGCCTGCTCAGCCTGGCCAACATGGCCGGCCGGATCGTGTGGTCCTCGACCTCCGACGTCATCGGCCGCAAGCCGACCTACATGCTCTACCTCGGGGTCGGCGCCGCGCTTTACCTCGGCGTCGCGACCTTCGGGCGGTCCTCGCTGCTGCTCTTCGTGCTCATGTGCGTGGTGATCCTCAGCTTCTACGGCGGCGGCTTCGCGACGATCCCGGCATACCTCAAGGACCTCTTCGGCGGGATGCAGGTCGGGGCCATCCACGGCCGCCTGCTCACCGCCTGGTCCGCAGCCGGCATCGCCGGGCCGCTCATCGTCTCCGGGATCCAGGACCTGCAGACCGCGCGCGGCGAGACGGGCGCCGATCTCTACCTGCTGTCCCTCTACATCATGGTCGGCGTGCTCGTCGTCGGCTTCATCGCGAACCTGCTCGTGAAGCCGGTCGACGAGCGCCACCACGAGTCCGACCCTGACCAGCTCGAGACCGAAGGAGCCTCCTCGTGAGCGATTCCCCGACCAGCACCGCCGAGCGCCCCGAGGGCGCCGACGCGGCAGAGCGCACCGCGGCCATCGTGCTGTGGGTGATCGTCAGCGCCGGCCTGCTCTACGGCGTGGGCGAGACCATCGCCCGCGTGACCCAGCTCTTCGACTGACCCGAACGCGAGAAGGAGGCGGACGTGGCGACCGACGCACCCCGCAAGGATTTCACCGACGACGACCTGGAGATCCACGAGCGCAAGGACTGGGCCGCCGGCGTCCCCGGGGTCTACCACGCGCTGAAGATCTCCTACGAGCAGATGGGCGCGACGCGCACGGTGCGCACCCTGACCCGGCTCAACCAGAAGCACGGCTTCGACTGCTCCGGCTGCGCCTGGCCCGACCCCGACCACCGCTCGCCCGCCGAGTTCTGCGAGAACGGCGCCAAGGCGGTGGCCGAGGAGGCCACGCTGCGGACCATCGGGCCCGACTTCTTCGAGGAGCACGACCTCGACGACCTCGCCACCCGCAGCGACTGGTGGCTGGGCCAGCAGGGACGGCTGGTCCACCCGGTCGTCAAGCGGGCGGACAGCAACAGGTACGAGCCGATCAGCTGGGACGACGCGTTCCGGATGATCGCCGACCAGCTGACCTCGCTCGCCGACCCGGACGAGGCGATCTTCTACACCTCGGGACGCACGTCGAACGAGGCGGCCTTCGTCTACCAGCTCATGGTCCGCGCCTACGGCACCAACAACCTGCCGGACTGCTCCAACATGTGTCACGAGGCCTCCGGCGCGGCCCTCGGCGACACCGTCGGGTTGGGCAAGGGCACCGTGCTGCTCGAGGACCTGCACGAGTCCGAGCTCATCATCATCGCGGGGCAGAACCCGGGCACCAACCACCCGCGCATGCTCAGCGCGCTGGAGAAGGCCAAGGAGAACGGCGCGGCGATCGTCGCCGTCAACCCGCTGCCCGAGGCTGGCCTCCAGCGGTTCAAGAACCCGCAGAACCCGATCAAGGCCGTCGGGTCGGGCACCGACCTCGCCGACGACTTCCTGCAGATCCGGCTCGGCGGCGACATGGCGCTCTTCCAGGCCCTCGGCGCGCTGCTGCTGGAGCGGGAGGACGCCGACCCGGGCTCGGTGCTGGACCACGAGTTCCTCGCCGAGTACGCCGAGGGGCTCGAGGCATACCGCGAGCACCTGGCCGACCTCGACTGGGACGAGGTGCTCACCGCGACCGGCCTGGAGCGGCAGCAGATCGAGGACCTCGCCGACCGTCTGGTCCGCAGCCGGCGGACCGTGGTGTGCTGGGCGATGGGCCTGACCCAGCACGAGCACTCGGTCCCCATGCTCACCGAGATCGTCAACGTGATCCTGCTGCAGGGCAACATCGGTCGGGACGGTGCAGGGCTGTGCCCGGTCCGCGGCCACAGCAACGTGCAGGGCGACCGGACGATGGGCATCTGGGAGCAGATGCCCGACGACTTCCACGACCGGCTCGATGCGGAGTTCTCCTTCGAGAGCCCGCGGGAGCACGGCTACGACACCGCGGCTGCGGTCGAGGCCATGCGTGAGGGCCGGGTCAGCTTCTTCATGGGGATGGGCGGCAACTTCGCCAAGGCCGCGCCGGACACCGACGTCACCGAGGCGGCGCTGCGCCGTTGCGCCATGACGGTGCAGGTCTCGACCAAGCTCAACCGCTCTCACGTCGTCACCGGCGAGACGGCCCTCATCCTCCCCGTGCTCGCTCGGTCCGAGCGGGATGAGCAGGCCAGCGGCCCGCAGCGGGTGACGGTCGAGGACTCGATGTCGGCGGTGCACGCGAGCCACGGGCCGCTGCCGCCGGCCTCGCCCTACCTGCTCAGCGAGGTCGCGGTCATCTGCCGCCTCGCGCGTTCCATCCAGCGGGTCGCCGCGGTGACGGACTGGCAGGCCTTCGAGGACGACTACCGCACCATCCGCGACGCGGTCTCCCGCGTGATCCCCGGCTTCGAGGACTACGAGGACAAGATCAACGACCCGGGAGGCTTCGTGCTGCCGCACGTGGCCCGGACGCGGGAGTGGGGGGACACCCAGCTCGGCAAGGCGCAGCTCAGCTGCAACGAGCTGGTCTACCCCAAGGTCCCCGAGGGTCGGCTGCTGCTGCAGACGCTGCGCAGCCACGACCAGTTCAACACGACGATCTACGGGCTCAACGACCGCTACCGCGGCATCGAGAACGGTCGCCGGGTCGTCTTCGTCAACCCCGCGGACCTCGATGAGCGGGGCCTGCGGGACGGGCAGCACGTCGACCTGGTGAGCCACTGGGAGGACGGCGAACGGGTGGCCGAGGAGTTCCGGATCGTTTCCTACGACACCGCCCGGGGCTGCACCGCCGCCTACTACCCGGAGACCAACGTGCTCGTGCCGCTCGGGCAGCGCTCGAAGCGGAGCGGGACGCCGGCCAGCAAGTCGATCGTCGTGGAGCTGCGGGCCCGGGGCTGAGGCATACCGGTGGAACATCGGGGCGGGGTGCCGCTGTTGGACCAGGTATGCGTATAGCCATCATCGGAGGACACGGCAAGGTCGCGATGCTGCTCAGCCCGCTGCTGGGCGAGCACGAGGTGAGTGCGGTGATCCGCAACCCGCAGCACGCGTCCGAGGTCGAGCAGACCGGGGCGACGCCGGTCGTCGGCGACGTCCAGAGCATGAGCACCGACGAGCTCGCCGAGCTGTTCGGCGGGCACGACGTCGTCGTGTGGTCGGCCGGTGCCGGCGGCGGTGACCCGGAGCGCACCTACGCCGTCGACCGCGACGCCGCCACCCGCACCATGGACGCGGCCGAGCAGGCCGGGGTCGGGCGCTACCTCATGGTCAGCTACCTCGGCGCCCGCCGCGACCACGGGGTGCCCGAGGACAACGCCTTCTTCGCCTACGCCGAGGCCAAGTCCGCAGCCGACCAGCACCTGCGTGACTCCGGCCTGGGCTGGACGATCGTCGCGCCGGGCCACCTGAGCCTGGACGAGCCCACCGGCTCGATCGAGGTGCGCGGCTCCGGGCCGGGATCGGACCCGCAGCCCTCGGACGGCAGCGAGCTCGCCTCGGTGCCCCGCGCCGACGTCGCGGCCGTCATCGCCGCGGTCATCGGCCGCAGCGACCTGGACGGCACGATGATCGAGTTCGTCGGCGGGGACACCCCGATCGACCAGGCGCTCGACGAGGTCGCCAAGGGCGCCTGAGGGCATACCCCGGACCTGTCACCGGGCCCGTGCACGCTGATGCAGCCGGAGCGTAGGAAAGAACCTGCGCTCCGGCTGCATATCTGTGTTCAGCCGTGGTTCGTGGCCCTCAGCTGCCGGACGCTGGGACCGAGACGCCGGGCACGTCCGCGTGGATCGGCTGCTTGGGCAGCTTGCGGACGCGCCGGGGGCGGCGGGAGCGGGCGGGGATGAGCGAGCGCATGGTCTCGTGCTTGCCGAAGCAGAGCAGCCGGTCGCCGTCCTCGAGCACCTTCTGGCCCGAGGGGTTGGGCACGACGCGGGTGCCGCGGTGCAGGGTGAGCACCTGGATGTCCTTCTCCCACAGCCCGGAGGTCTCCAGCGTCCGCCCGACCATCTCCGAGCCGGACATGACCGCGATCTCGGCGACGCCATACCCGGTCGAGACCGCGAGCCGCTGCCGCACGTCGATGTCGGGGAAGCCGGCCTGGTCGGCGATGTAGTCGACGATCGCACCGGCGACGTCGAGCTTGGTCGCGGCCTCGATGCCCTCCAGCCCGGGCGAGGAGTTGACCTCCATGACCAGCGGCCCGTCGTTGCCCTCGAGCATGTCGACGCCGGCCACTCGCAGGCCCATGATGTGCGCGGCGCGCACCGCGATCTCCTGGTATGCCGGGTCCAGGTCGACCGGCTCGACCCGCCCGCCGCGGTGCACGTTGGAGCGGAACTCGTCGCCCTGGGCGACCCGCCGCATCGCCGCGACGACGCGGTCACCGACGACAAGGCACGGACGTCCTTGCCCTTGGACTCCTTGACGAAGCGCTGGATGAGCACCTGCTGGTTGGTGCCGTGCAGGGTCTCGATGATGGCCTCGGCGACCTTCATCGTCGGCGCGAGGATGACGCCGATGCCCTGGGTGCCCTCGAGCAGCTTGACCACGACCGGGGCACCCCCGACCATCTCGATGGCGTGCGGGATCTCGGCGCGGTTGCGCACGAAAGCGGTCGCGGGCATACCGATCCCGTGGCGGGAGAGGATCTGGCTCGCCCGCAGCTTGTCGCGGCTGTTCATGATCCCGTTGGACGTGTTGGGGGTGTAGACGTCCATCTGCTCGAACTGCCGCACGACCGCGGTGCCGAAGTAGGTCACCGACGCGCCGACCCGGGGCAGGACCGCGTCGTAGCTGGACAGCGGCTTGCCGCGGAAGTGCAGGTCGGGCTCGTCGCCGGCCAGGTCGATGCCGAAGCGGAGGGTGTCCAGGACCTTGACCTGGTGCCCGCGGTCGAGCGCCGCGGTGCGCAGCCGTTGGGTCGAGTAGGCGCGCAGGGACCGGGAGAGGATGGCGAGTTTCATGGGGACGTCCTGAGAGGATGCGCGGGTGACAGGGTCCAACCATTCCATCACGGAGCAGACGGTCGTCGGGTGGCGCGAGTGGGTGCAGATCCCGCAGGTCGACGTGCCGTGGATCAAGGCCAAGATCGACACCGGCGCCAAGACCTCGGCGATCCACGCCTTCGACCTGCGCTCCTTCGACCGTGACGGGCGCGACTGGGTCAGCTTCGCCGTGCACCCGTGGCAGGCGACCGCGCAGGACGAGGTCGCCGTCGAGCTGCCGGTGCACGACTCGCGCTCGGTCCGGTCCTCCTCGGGGCACGAGGAGCAGAGGTATGTCGTGCGCCTGCCGGTGGTCCTCGGCGGTCGCGAGGTGCCGGTCGAGGTCACGCTGACCGACCGTGACGAGATGGGCTTCCGGATGCTCATCGGGCGGGAGGCGCTGGTGCAGGGCTACGTCGTCGACCCGGCGCTGAGCTATGCCGGGGGTCGTCCGGAGCGGGCCGTGCGGCGGAAGAACTGGGGCAAGCAGTGAGCGAGGCGACGACGGGGTCGGCGACCGCAGCGGACGTGCGACCGGGCGAGGCTGCGGCGCGCCGACCGCGGCCGCGCAAGCTGCGGCCCTCCTTCCCCATCGGCACGGTCAAGGTCCGTTCCGGTAGCCGCCGCGAGGTGTCGCTGCCGATCTCCCGGCTGGTCACCGGGGCTGAGGTGAGCCTGCCGGTGCACGTGCTGCACGGGCGCGAGGACGGGCCGACGGTGTGGCTCTCCGCGGCGATCCACGGCGACGAGGTCGTGGGCATCGAGGTCGTGCGCCGGGTCATGGCGGTGCTGGACCCGAAGACGATCCGCGGCACGGTGCTCGCGGTGCCGATCGTCAACGTGCTCGGCGTGATGTCGGGGGATCGCTACCTGCCGGACCGGCGTGACCTCAACCGCAGCTTCCCCGGCTCGGCGCGCGGATCTCTCGCCGGGCGCATCGCCCACCTCATGATGAAGGAGATCATCGGCCCGTCGGACGTCGGGATCGACCTGCATACCGGAGCGGACCGGCGCACCAACCTGCCGCAGATCCGCTGCGACCTCGAGGACCCGCAGACCCGGGCGCTGGCCGAGGCCTTCGGCGCGCCGGTGATGTATCACGCCAAGCTCCGCGACGGCTCGCTGCGGTATGCCGCCCGGGAGCGGGGGGCGCGGGTGCTGCTCTACGAGGGCGGCGAGGCCTGGCGCTTCGACGAGTGGGCGATCGAGGCCGGGGTCGTCGGGGTGCTGCGGGTGCTGGCGCACCTGGGGATGATCGACACCGACGAGGTCGACGTGGAGCCGGTCGGCACGCCGAGCGAGGTGTGCTGGCACAGCGGCTGGGTGCGGGCGCGCCGCACCGGCATCGTGCACATGGACGTCGCGCTGGGGCAGCGGGTGAGCGAGGGGGAGAAACTCGGCGAGCTGTTCAACTCCTTCGGCAAACGGTTGGCGATCGTCAAGGCCGACCGCGCCGGGGTCGTCATCGGCCGGGCCGAGGCGCCCCTGGTCAACCGGGGCGACGCGCTCGTGCACATCGGCGAGATCGACTCGACCGACCGGTCCGGGCTGGACGAGGACGCGAGGGACACCGACACCCCCTGAGGTGAAGGGGTCGCAGCTGTCGGGACGCAGGAGTCGGTTTCGCCTCACCCTGACGGACGGGCCGTCAGCGACCACGGAGGTCCCGGCATGTCCACGCTCAACCCCTATGTCTCGTTCGACGGCACCGCCAAGGCCGCGATGGAGAACTACCAGCAGGTCTTCGGCGGCGAGCTGACGATAAACACCTTCGGTGTGTTAGGCATGCAGGGCGAGGGCAGCGACGGCGTCATGCACGCCCAGCTCACCACCCCGGCCGGCTCCACCCTCATGGCCTCGGACACCCCGCCCGGTATGCCCGCTCCCCGTCCGAGGGCAACATCTCGATCAGCCTGAGCGGCGACGACGGCGCCAAGCTGCGCGGCTACTGGGACGGCCTCGCCGACGGCGGCCACGTCGACATGCCGCTCGAGCACCAGATGTGGGGCGACACTTACGGGATGGTCACTGACCGGTTCGGTGTGAGTTGGATGGTGAACATCGCCAGCCAACAGGTCAGCTGAGCTGTCTCACGTCGTGACAGCCACGACCTCGGCACCAACATCAGCTTTGGGTTGATGTGTGGCATTGCTAGCATGGAGGAGGCACTACCAGGGCGTATTTGTCGCGAAGTCCAATCTTCCTTAAACCGCCAGTGGCGGGAACGGTCCGATGGCCTCAGCGGTAGAAGCTAGTCGCTCTCTACTCAATAACAGATGCCATTTGCGTAGCTGCGCTCGTAACTGCATCCGGCCAATTCTTCTGACCGCCAAACAAGCCATATCTCCTCGTGAGGCGGCGCGTTCCGTCGATCGCCAGACGGGTCTCTAGGGCCGTCAACTCGACAGTCGGCCGACCAGCAAGGCCCCCACTGAGCTCTAGATCTATCATCTGCTCCGCTAGTGAGTGCGCGGCCTCGCGTTCCGCAGCGTTGTAGGTTCGGCGGCCCGACCGAACATGTGCCATGGCCTTCATGACTGCTTCCACTTCGCTCGCTCGCTCGAGCACCAGCGTGTGGGTGTCACTCAGATACCGCATCAGCACTCCAGTCTGTTATGGTCCCGCGCAGTGGCTCAGGCGCGCTGCGCGCAAGTGCGAAGAAGGTGGCGAGGTGGCAAATTTCGATCAGCACGCTCGAATGGGTGGAGTTGACGATCTGGTTCAGCGACTGGATCTGGCGCTCGTGGACATCTACCAGACACTGGGCGGGGCACGGTCGAGCGGCTACCTGAACACCACGGACAGGCACCGACTGCACCGTCAGCGGGTTGAAGCGATTTCCTGCGCAGAAGCCCTGGATGCCAAGTTCTTGGAGTGGCGACTGCTGTTCGGATTTGATCCCAGTTTTTCTGGCTTGCATCGATCGATCCAGTACATGGTGAACGGTCGGGATTTCCGCTTGGATCTGGTGGGTCCGATGGATGACATAATCGAAAAAAAGACGCATACCTGGTATCGACGACAAGCGCAAAAGAAACTGGGTCGGATGCGGCGATGGATGTGGTTGACCCCGGAGCCTTTAATACTGACGACGCCATCAGCGCGATCGTAAGGCGCGTTGAGGATGCAGCTGGATATCCGAAGAATAGACAGCATGTAGCTCGTAGAGCTAAGCGCGATCGCGTCTTGGTTGGCGGCATTCTCTACGCTCTTCGCGGTGACCATGCGGCGGCAGATTCGCAGTATTACCCCTTTTGCCAGGCTATTGCTGTGGGCTCGGCAGTCAGGCGCAAGTAATGAACTCGTGTGGGTGATGCCATGCTTAATACTGTGTCGGATTTGGGCCCAGCAGTGGCGGCGGCGGCGTTGCTGTGGGCAAGCGCTTCTTATTTTTCCACCCTCAAGCGCGACTCTCGAGCCGAAGCCTCCAGGATCCTTGGCTTTTTCCCCGAAGAAGACTCGTCCGTTTGGGTTTTGGAGAACTGCTCCGACTCGCCCATCACGTTCATCTCTGTAACCAAGGGTCGTGCAATCGTAACGCCCGAGCAACAATTTCTGCGGCCGTCTGAATGGCAACGGATAGAATTGCCGGACGATGACGGACCGCTGATAATCGAGTTTGTGGGACCACGTGGCATCAGGTGGCGCATGGCGCAAGACCGTGCTGCATTTCCCGCCGCTCCGTGGCGGCGTCTGTGGTACTAGTGCCCGCACGCTCGATAAGGCTCGGCTACGCGGCCGTAGCACGGCCGTGACGATCGGTGCCTCGATCACTCCCATCGGACGCTCCACAGGGGCAAAACTACAGCGATGTAGTTCGCGAGGGGCCATAGTCGCAGTGGCGAGTCGCCAACCCGAGGCCAGTTCGCCATGCTCTCTCCTAAGCCCGCACATGCGGGTCCAGTGGCCCACAGGAGCCAGATGGCTGTTGCGCCAAGCACCGCTAGGGGTCCCAAGTCTGCCATAGGACGTCGGCGGGTCAAGCGGATTGACTAGATCGCTGACTGCTGCACCTCGGTGAGAGTTCAGCCCAGTTCAGGTGTCTCAGAAGATCCACGGCTTCGGTAGAAGGGGCTTGTCTGTCCTTGACGTGTACCGCCCAAAGGTGATCAGGTCAGTTGAGTCCCCCATAGTGGTGTAGCGCGGTAGCCGAGGTCGTCGTCTCCGGCGTGTGCGTCAGGCGAGGACGCGGCCACCGCGTGATCCTTCGAGTGAACCTCTCACAGCACCCTCGAACGGAGTCACACGATGACCGCTCCTCACATTGTCGACCCTGCCGGCCTGCTCGGTGAAGCC
>NZ_MKKF01000030.1:0-11976 GCF_001942435.1 Serinicoccus sp. CNJ-927
GGCTTCACCGAGCAGGCCGGCAGGGTCGACAATGTGAGGAGCGGTCATCGTGTGACTCCGTTCGAGGGTGCTGTGAGAGGTTCACTCGAAGGATCACGCGGTGGCCGCGTCCTCGCCTGACGCACACGCCGGAGACGACGACCTCGGCTACCGCGCTACACCACTATGGGGGACTCAACTTCGCCAGACCGCCCGATGGTCCAAGTTGGCGAAGATGACCGTAGGCATGAGCCGACGGTCCTGGACACCCTTGGGCAGCCGCAAGGGTCGGCAGCACCGTCTTGTCCCTGGACGTCACGGAAGGTCGGCAGCACCTCCCTCGGTCGCCTCATCCCCGACGGCCCCTACGCTGGCACGGTGACCATCTCCTCGCGTTCGGCACGCGTCGTCGTCCTCGTCTCCGGCTCGGGCACCTTGCTCCAGGCGGTCCTCGACGCGTGCGCCGACCCGGGGTATGCCGTCACCGTCGTCGCCGTCGGCGCCGACCGGGAGGACATCGAGGGGTTGGCGCGGGCCCGCGCCAGGGGCATACCGACCTTCGTCGAGCGGGTGGCCGACCACCCGGACCGCGACGCCTGGGACTTCGCGCTGGCCGACCGGCTCAGGCAGCATCGCCCGGACCTGGTGCTCAGCGCCGGCTTCATGAAGATCCTGGGTCCGCAGGTCCTGGCCACGCACCGGGTCGTCAACACCCACCCGGCCCTGCTGCCGAGCTTCCCCGGCGCGCACGCGGTGCGCGACGCGCTCGCGCACGGGGTCCGGGTGAGCGGCGCGACGCTGCACCTCGTCGATGCCGGGGTCGACACCGGACCGATCCTGGCCCAGCGCGCGGTCGAGGTGCTCGCCGACGACACCGAGGAGTCCCTGCACGAGCGGATCAAGGTGGTCGAGCGCGAGATGCTCGTGCACGAGCTGCCCGTCGTCGCGGGTGGTTCGCCGACCACGCGGCTGGCTAGACTGGCCGCACACGACTGGCGCGGGTGGGCAACCACCGGGGAGTGACGATCGTGGGCATCGCCCGCCTGGGTGCCCGCACCCGTCGACCGACGGCAGGCAGATCCGTCGAACCCCCGAGGAGCGATCCCATGACGTCGTCCACCCCCACCGCCGACGAGCGCCGCCCGGTCCGCCGGGCCCTGGTGTCCGTCTTCGACAAGAGCGGGCTCGACGAGCTCGTGTCCGCCCTGCACGACCAGGGCGTCGCCCTCGTCTCCACCGGCGGCTCGGCCGCCCGCATCGAAAGCCTGGGGCTGCCCGTCACCCGCGTCGAGGAGCTCACCGGCTTCCCCGAGTGCCTCGACGGCCGCGTCAAGACGATGCACCCCCGCGTGCACGCCGGGCTGCTCGCGGACACGACCAACCCCGAGCACGTCGACCAGCTCGCCGACCTCGGCGTCGAGGGCTTCGACCTCGTGGTGTGCAACCTCTACCCCTTCGCCGACACCGTCGCCTCCGGTGCCACCGCGCAGGAGTGCGTCGAGCAGATCGACATCGGCGGCCCGTCCATGGTGCGCGCCGCGGCCAAGAACCACCGCAGCGTGGCCGTCGTGGTTAGCCCTTCGGCATACCCGCAGGTGCTCGACGCGGTCACCGCCGGCGGCTTCACGCTGGAGCAGCGTCAGCGGCTCGCGGCCGACGCCTTCGTGCACACCGCGACGTATGACGTCGCCGTCGCCTCGTGGATGGGCAACGTGCTGACCGACACCAGCTCGGGCACCGGCTTCCCCGCCTGGATGGGCGCGACCTGGGACCGGGCGGCGGTGCTGCGCTACGGCGAGAACCCGCACCAGCGCGCGGCGCTCTACACCGACGGACACGCGACCGTCCCGGGGCTGGCGCAGGCCGAGCAGCTGGGCGGTAAGGAGATGTCCTTCAACAACTACGTCGACGCCGACGCCGCCCGCCGCGCGGCCCACGACCACGGCGACCTGCCCACGGTCGCGATCATCAAGCACGCCAACCCATGCGGCATCGCGGTCGGGAGCGACATCGCCGACGCCCACGCGAAGGCGCACGCCTGCGACCCGGTCTCGGCGTTCGGCGGGATCGTCGCGACCAACCTGCCCGTGACCGAGGCGATGGCGCGCCAGGTCGCCGAGGTCTTCACCGAGGTGGTCGTCGCCCCCGACTTCGAGCCGGCAGCCCTGGAGGTGCTCGCCGCTAAGAAGAACCTGCGGCTGCTCCGGGTCCCCTCGCCGTCCTCGGGCGGCATCGAGACGCGCAGCATCTCCGGCGGGTTGCTCGTGCAGGCCGTGGACGCCGTCGACGCCGAGGTCGAGGACGGCGGCGACGACGCCTCGCGATGGCGGCTGGTCGCGGGCGAGCCTGCCGACGACGCCACCCTGGCGGATCTGCAGTTCGCCTGGCGGGCGGTGCGCGCCACGAAGTCCAACGCCATCCTGCTTGCCGACGACGGCGCCTCCGTCGGGGTCGGTATGGGTCAGGTCAACCGGGTGGACTCCTGCCACCTCGCGGTGAGCCGGGCGGGTGAGCGCGCCGCGGGCTCGGTCGCCGCCTCCGACGCCTTCTTCCCCTTCGCCGACGGCCTCCAAGTGCTGCTCGACGCGGGGGTCCGGGCCGTCGTGGCTCCCGGTGGGTCGATCCGGGACGAGGAGGTCGTCGCCGCGGCGCAGGCCGCCGGGGTGACGATGTACTTCACCGGGACCCGCCACTTTGCCCACTGAGGCCTCCGCCTCGGCGCGGGCTCCCGAGCGGGTCGCCCCCGCCCTCGTGGCCGCCGCCACCTGCGGGGCCGCGCTCGCCCTCCAGTCGCGGGTCAACGGCACCCTCGCCGAACAGCTGGGCGGGCTCCCGGCCGCCACGATCTCCTTCGGCAGCGGGCTGGTCCTGCTCACCCTGATGCTCGCCGTGCCGACGCTGCGGCGGAGCGCGGCGAGGGTCTGGGCGGCCGTGCGGTCCGGCCGGTTGCGGTGGTGGCAGGTGCTCGGTGGCATGGCGGGGGCGCTGCTCGTCGCGGGGCAGACGTATGCCGTCCCGCTGGTGGGCGTGACCGCCTTCCTGGTGGCGCTGGTCGGCGGGCAGTCGGCCGGGGCTCTGCTCGTGGACCGGCTCGGTCTGGGCCCGCGCCCGGCGCAGCGGCTGCGGCGGGGCAGGGTGCTGGCGGCCGGGCTCGCCGTCCTGGGGGTGGCGGTCGCGGCGACCGCCCCACGCGGACCCGACGGCGCAGACGCCGCGGCAGCGGGCCCCGCCGTCGTGCTGCCCCTGCTCCTGGTCGCGCTCGTCGGCGTCCTGACCTCGGTGCAGCAGGGGTTCAACGGTGTCGTGACCGTCGTCGGCGGTGCCCCGCTGGTCACCGCATGGGTCAACTTCCTCACCGGGACGCTCATGCTGCTCGCGCTGGGCGGGGTGATGGCGGCCACGCAGGACGCGCCCCTGCGTGCCGCCGGGTCGGGTCTGCCGTGGTGGGTCTGGACCGGCGGCGTGATCGGGATCGGCTACATCGCCGCGGCGGCCTTCGCCGTCCAGCACCTGCCGGTCCTGGTCTTCGCCCTGGTGGCGGTGACCACCCAGCTCGCCACGGGCATCCTCATCGACGCGCTCCACCCTGCCGCGGACGACGTGCTCGGCCCGCGGGTGGTGACCGGCGTGCTGCTGGCGGTCCTGGGCGCGGTCTGGGCGGCCCTGTCGCGCCGGCGGGTCGCGAGTGCCGCGGCGACGAGGAAGGGCAGGTCACCGGTAGGGTAGGCGTCATGGCGACCCTCGTGATCACCGTCGTCGGCGACGACCGTCCGGGCCTGGTCAGCGCGCTGGCCGACGTCATCGCGGAGCACGGCGGCAGCTGGGAGCGCAGCCAGCTCGCGGAGCTGGCCGGGAAGTTCGCCGGCATCGCCACCGTCGACGTCGCGGAGGCGTCGGCGCAGGCCCTGGCGGACTCCCTCGCCGGGCTCATTGGGGTGCTCGACACGACGGTGCACACCGCCCACCCCCAGCCGGAGCAGCCTGACGACGGTGGCCTGCTGCACCTCGACCTCGTCGGCAACGACCGGCCGGGCATCATCAAGGAGATCACCGCGGCCCTGGCCGAGCACCAGGTGTCGGTGGAGGACCTGCAGACCAAGGTGGTCCCGACACCGCAGGCCGGCGGGGATCTCTTCGCCGCCCGCGCGCGGCTCCGGGTGCCGCCGGGCGCGGATCTGCCGGGTCTGCGCGCCGGTCTCGAGCGGATCGCCACCGAGCTGCTGGTCGACCTCAGCTTCGAGCCGGGCGGCGACGTCGACTGGGAGTGAGGCCGCCTGTCGGTCCGATCGCCCGGGACCGCCGCCCTAGACTGCCCCCATGACCGCCACGATGCTCGACGGCAAGGCCGTGCACGCGACGATCCAGGACGAGCTGCGGAGCCGGGTGGAGGCCCTGGCCGAGCGGGGCGTGGTGCCGGGGCTGGCGACCGTCCTCGTCGGGGACGACCCGGCCAGCCGGTGGTATGTCGGCGCCAAGCACAAGGACTGCGCGCAGATCGGGGTCACCTCCGTGCGCCGCGAGCTGCCCGCTGGCTCAAGCCTCGATGAGGTGCTGGCCGTGGTTGACGAGCTCAACGACGACCCGGGCGTCACCGCCTTCCTGGTGCAGCAGCCGACCGGGCTGGACGAGTTCGCGATCCTCTCCCGGGTCGACCCGGCCAAGGACGTCGACGGGCTGCACCCGACCAACCTCGGCGCCCTGGTCATGAACGAGCCGGCGCCGCTGCCGTGCACGCCGGTCGGGTGCGTCGAGCTGCTGCGTCGCTACGACGTCCCGATCGCCGGAGCGGAGGTCGTCGTCGTGGGGCGCGGTCTCACGGTGGGGCGCCCGCTGGGGCTCATCCTCACCCGGCGCAGCGAGAACGCCACGGTGACGTTGTGCCACACCGGCACCCGCGACCTGGCCGCGCACACCCGTCGGGCCGACATCGTCGTCTCGGCGGCCGGGGTGCCGGACATGATCACCCCTGACATGGTCAAGCCCGGTGCGGCCGTGCTCGACGTGGGCGTGGCGCGGCGCGGCGGCAAGATCGCCGGCGACATCCACCCGGGCGTCGCCGAGGTCGCCGGGTGGCTGACCCCCAACCCGGGTGGGGTGGGGCCGATGACGCGGGCGATGCTGCTGACCAACGTCGTCGAGGCGGCGGAGCGGTCCGCGTCGGGCTCTTCGCCGGCCGGATGACGCCCGCCGCTGAGGATTCCGACGAGCTGCCCGGCGGCGTCGACCCGTCCGGACCGGTGCTCGGGGTGTGGTGGCTGAGCCTGCTCGGCCTGCTGGTGGCGGCCCTGCTCCTGCTGTCCTCGAACCTGCGCGCCTACGGGTATGCCCTGGGCGCCACCCTGGGCGCGCTCGCGCTGCTCCGCGCGGTGCTTCCCACCGCCCGTGCCGGCGGTCTGGCGGTCCGGGGGCGGTGGGTCGACGTCGCGACCCTCCTGCTGCTCGGCGCCGCGGTCGCGGTGCTCGCCTCGACGCTGCGCATCGTCTGAACCGGACGGGCGGCCCCGGCATACCGCCGAGGCCGCCCGCGCGTTCGCTCAGATGAGGCCGAGCTCGGTGACCGCAGCCTTCTCCTCGACCAGCTCGGCGACGGAGGCGTCGATCCGGCCCCGGGAGAAGTCGTCGATGTCCAGGCCCTGGACGATCTCGTAGGAGCCGTCGCGGGTGGTCACCGGGAAGGAGCTCATGATGCCCTCCTCGACGCCGTAGGACCCGTCGGAGCGGACCGCCATCGAGACCCAGTCGCCCTCGGGGGAGCCGCGCAGCCAGTCGCGGGCGTGGTCGATCGTCGCCGACGCGGCGGAGGCGGCCGAGGAGGAGCCGCGCGCCTCGATGATGGCCGCGCCGCGCTTGGCGACGGTGGGGATGAAGGTGTCCTCGATCCACTGCTGGTCGCCCACCGCCTCGGCGGCGTTGCGACCGCCGACCTGGGCGTGGAAGAGGTCGGGGTACTGCGTCGCGCTGTGGTTGCCCCAGATCGTCATGTGCGAGACGTCGGTGACGGGGGCGCCGACCTTGGCCGCGAGCTGGGCGATCGCGCGGTTGTGGTCCAGCCGGGTGAGCGCGGAGAACCGCTCGGCCGGGATGTCGGGGGCGTTGCTCATTGCGATGAGCGCGTTGGTGTTGGCCGGGTTGCCGGTGACGGTGATCCGCACGTCGTCGGCCGCGTGGTCGTTGAGCGCCTTGCCCTGCGCGGTGAAGATCGCGCCGTTGGCCTCGAGCAGGTCGCCGCGCTCCATCCCCTTGGTGCGCGGGCGCGCGCCGACGAGCAGCGCGACGTTGACGCCGTCGAAGACGACGTCGGCGTCGTCCCCGGTCTCGACCCCCGCGAGCAGCGGGAAGGCGCAGTCGTCGAGCTCCATGACGACGCCCTCGAGCGCCCCGAGCGCGGGCGTGATCTCCAGCAGCCGCAGCTCGACCGGGGTGTCCTTGCCGAGCAGCTCGCCGGAGGCGATGCGGAAGAGCAGGCTGTAGCCGATCTGGCCGGCCGCGCCGGTGACCGCGACCTTGACGGGGGTGTTCACGAGAGGGACCTTCTTTCGAGGCGGGACTGCGGTGCGCTGACGCGCTCGACGCTAGCACCCTGGACGAGCGTCACCACGGTCGAGTGGCTCCCGGTCCGCACCCTGGGCTAGCGTGCCAGCGAGCCGGTGCCGCGTCATCGTCCGGGCCACTGCCCGGCCGTGGCGGACCGGCCCCGAGTGCCCGCACGTGGAGGAGCCAGACATGGGACTGTTCGACCGGATCAAGGGCGCGATCGACGGCGTCCGCGAGGCGCGAGCGGGCGGGCAGCAGGGCAGCCGTCCCGCCTCGACGGCGTCGCCGGCGTCGGGGACGACCGGGCCGGTGCCGGCCGAGGAGCCGCGTCATGCCACGGTCACCGTCCAGCCAGGTCAGACACTGTCCGGAATCGCCCAGGAGCGCGGCGTGGACCTCGACGAGATGGTGCGGCTCAACGGGATCGAGCGACCCGACCTCATCTTCCCCGGGCAGGTCTTCAAGCTCCCGCGCCGCTGATCCTCACCCGGTGAGCGGGTAGTCCGCGCGGGTGCGCCAGACGCCGTCCCCGTCGTGGACGTAGAGCCGGAAGGCGTCCGCGGGGTAGGTGCAGCTGAAGGCGCCGAGGTCGCGGAAGGCGCGGTCCAGGGCGGCCAGCGGCAGGTCGTGGGCGAGCGTGACGTGAGGGTGGTAGGGAAAGTCCGAAGGGCGCTGCAGCGGCCCGCGACGCACGGCCCGCTCGAGCCGCTCGCAGTCAGCGACCCCCTTGGCCACCTGCACGAAGACCACCTCCGACACCGGCCGGAAGGTGCCCGTCCCGCGCAGCATGACCTCGAAGGCGGCGTGGTCCCGAGCCACCGAGAGCAGGTGGGCCTCCAGGGCCTCCAGCTCCGGCGCGCTGCACGGGGTCGGGGGCAGCAGGGTGATGTGCGTCGGGATGGCGGCCGCGCGCTCCTCGCCGTAGCCGATGCGCAGCCGCTGCAGGTGACTGCCCCAGGGCTCGGGGACCGGAAGCGCCACCCCGACCACGAGGGACGCCTTCTCGTGCTCGTCGTGCTCCGAAGGGCTCATCGGCTCCAGCCTAGTGGGGGAGGCGCACCGCTCCGGCGGAACCCGGGTCGGAACGAAGGCGTCGCAGGCACATGGCCGGATCGACGCAGTGGTGCTCGCCCGTGATCCGGCGCGAGGTCGACCACGCCCGGTGCCGCGCCGGGGTGATGCTGCTCGCGCTCGGATGCGCGCTCCTGGCCGGGTGCGCCTCCGGCGGGGAGGAGCCGACCCCCCGGTCACGACCTCCGAGCACCGGTGCATCGGCGGCAGCCACGCTGGTCGTCGTCGGGTCAGGGACCACGATCGTCCACCTCGACAGCCAGGACGAGATCGCCCGATGGGCGTCCCAGGTGCTGGTCGTGACGCCGAGGTCTGAGGAGCCCAGAGACCATGGTGGGGCGCCCGAGGTCGGCCGGGACGTCACGGTGGAGGTCGACGAGGTGATCTGGACGGCTGCGGACGCCATCACCTCCCTGGGCGAGGGCCAGCGCTCGACGTTCTACGAGTACCCGGCCTACGTCCAGGGCGAGGGAGAGCTGGTCCCCGCGGTCGAGGAGGGCCGGAGCCGGTTGGAGCTGGGTCAGCCCGGCGTGGTGTTCCTCGCCGACGACGTGGTCGACGACGAGCAGGGCCTCACGCTGCTGCATGTCTCGGCTCTGGAGGAGGGGCAGATCAGCCTCGCCGGTGCGGCCGGGCGCGTGGACATCAGCCATCTCGCCCAGCAGGTCGACGCCGCCGCGCTGCGTGTCGACCGCCTGACGCCTCACCCGGGTGAGTCGCTCGTGCAGCGGCTGGAGCGATACCCGGTCCAGGAGTAGCCCTGCGCCTCACGTCTGCACGATCCCGGGTCCGCTCCAGGGGTATGCCGTCAGGCCACCGAGCGCGAGCCGGCGTGAACCACCGCCGAGTAGTGGTCGACGAGCTGGTCCACCAGCGCCGGCCAGGACCGCTCCTGGACCCGCTGCCGACCGGCGGCACCCATCCGTTCCCGGACCTCGGCAGCGGGGGGCCCCACGAGGGGGGTCACGGCGGCGCGCAGCGCGCCCCGCACGTCCGGGTCGAAGAGTTCGCCGGTGACGCCGGGTTGGATGAGGTCCAGCGGGCCGCCCCGTGCGGGCGCCACGACCGGCAGCCCGGCGGCCGAGGCCTCCTGCAGCGTCTGGCCGAAGGTCTCCCGGGTGCCGGTGTGCACGAAGAGGTCGAAGGCGGCATACGCCTGCGCCAGCTCGGCCCCCTCGCGTCGACCGAGGAAGACCGCCTCGGGCAGCTGCGCCTGCAGGATCTCCCGGCTCGGCCCCTCCCCGACGAGCACGAGCCGGGTGCCGGGCAGCGAGGACAGCTCGGTGAGCCGGTGCAGCTCCTTCTCCGGGGCCAGCCGCCCGACGTAGCCAAGCACCGTCTCGCCTCTGGGCGCGAGCCGGTCGCGCAGCGCGAGGGCGCCGGGGTCGGTGCGGCGGTCGGGGTGGAAGAGGTCGGCGTCCACGCCGCGGCCCCAGAGCGCGATCCGGGGCACCTGGTGCTCGGCGAGGTCGGTGAGCGCCGCCGTGGACGGTGCCAGGGTGAGGTCGGCCTGCTCGTGGATGCGGCGGATCCAGCGCCACGCCGCCCGGGCGGTGAGGTCGCCGGCCGGACCGGCGTGCTGACGGATGTAGGAGGGCATGTCGGTCTGGTAGATCGCGACCGAGGGGATGCCGAGCGCCCGGGCCGCGACGAGGCCGCGGACGCCGAGGACGAAGGGGGAGGCCACGTGCATGACGTCGGGGCGGAACCGGTGCAGCACGGTCTCGATCTCGTACGACGGCAGGCCGACGCGGAACTTGCGGACCGGGACGCTGGTGACGCTGTGCACCGGGAAGCCCGCGTAGTGCTCCGGGGTCATGACCGGGCTCCACGGGCTGGTGCCGGGGGCGACGACCAGGGCGTCGTGGCCCTGCTCGCGCAGGCACTCCAGCACCTTGCACACGCTGGTGGTGACGCCGTTGAGGGCGGGGAGGAAGGACTCGGTGACGATGGCGACGCGCACGTGGTCCAGCCTGGGCGCCTCGGGTATGCCGTCGGCGGACGGCGAGGGTGTGTCGGGTGGCCGTCGGGTGACGAGCGGGTGGCCCACGCCGTCGCGCAGCGTGCGGCGAGAAGGACCGAGGCCGGATCGGTCGCTCACGTGAGGTCCTCCCGTCCCAGCTCCTGCAGGGTCGCCACCACGCCGCGGACGTCCTGGCAGCGCTCGCGGGTGGTCACCAGCAGGGCGTCCGGGGTGTCCACGACGACCACCTCGTCGAGCCCCAGCACCACGACCGCGCGCTCGCCGTGCGCCGCGACGACCCCGGTGGAGTCGCGGGCGACGACGTCACCGGCCCGTCCCAGCACCCGGACGCCGCCGTGCTCGGGCCGTTCCTCGAGCAGGCTCGCGAGCGAGGCGAAGTCGCCCACGTCGTCCCAGCCGACGTCGGCGGGCACGACGGTGACGTGACCCGAGCGGGCGGCCGGCTCGGCGACGGCACGGTCGATCGCGAGCGCGTCCAGCGAGCCCCAGACCTGCTCCAGCTGCCCGGGGTCGGCCGCGAGGTGCCGGAGCAGGCGCACCATCTCGGGCCGCTCCTGGGCCAGGAGGTCGAGCAGCACTGTGGCCCGGACGACGAAGATCCCCGCGTTCCACCGGTGGCGCCCACCCTCGAGGTAGCCCTGGGCGACCTCGCGCTCCGGCTTCTCCACGAACGACCGGACCTGGTGCGCGTCCGGCGCGCCGGGCAGGGGCCGTGCCTCACCGAGCTCGATGTAGCCGAAGCCGGTCGAGGCGTAGCGGGGCCGGATCCCCAGGGTGACCAGGGCCCCGGCCCGGGCGGCGACGACCGCCTGTCGCACGCTGGCGGCGAAGGCCGCCTCGTCGTCGATGACGTGGTCGGCGGCGAAGGAGCCGAGCACCGCCTCGGGGTCACGACGCTCGAGGACGGCGGCGGCCCACCCGACCGCCGGCATCGAGCTGCGCGGGGAAGGCTCCAGCAGGAGATCCTCGGCGGGGAGGTCGGGCAGCTGCGCGCGCACCGCGTCGGCGTGCCGTCGTCCCGTCACCACCATGACCCGGTCACCGGCCAGCGGGCGCACCCGGTCGACGGTGGCCTGCAGCAGGGAACGGCCGGTCCCGGTCAGGTCGTGCAGGAACTTCGGCGAGTTCTGCCGCGACAGCGGCCACAGCCGGGTCCCTGACCCGCCCGCGGGGATGACGGCGGTGAAGCCGTCCAGCGAGGTGGTCAGGGTGCTCATCCGCGTCAGTCTAGGGTTGCCGGCATGCGCGCGTCCTCGGTCCCCGCACCGCCCACCCGGCGCCTGCTCGCCGCCGCCGGGAGCACGGCATACCGGCGGCTGGCGCGCCCCGCCCTGTGGCGCCTCGACGCCGAGCGCGCCCACCACGCGACCCTCGTCGCCGCTGACGTCCTCGGGAGGGTGGCTCCGACGCGCGCCCTGGTCGCGGCCACGGGGTATGCCGTCCCCCCGGCACGCCCGGTCGACCTGCTGGGGCTGCGCTTCGACCACCGCATCGGGCTGGCGGCCGGCATGGACAAGGACGGGCGCGCGGTGCCCACCTGGCCGGCGCTCGGCCTCGGCCACGTGGAGCTCGGCACCGTCACCGCCCGGGCCCAGCCTGGCAACCCGCGACCGCGGATGGTCCGGCTCCCGGAGAGCGGAGCGGTCATCAACCGGATGGGCTTCAACAACGAGGGGGTGCACGCCCTGGCGCGGCGACTGCGGGACGCGCGACGAGCCGGCCTGGTGCGCATCCCCGTGGGCGTGAGCATCGGCAAGTCCAAGGTCACGCCGGTGGAGGAGGCGGTGCCGGACTACCTCGCGTCGGTGGCCGCGCTGGACGGGCTGGCCGACTACCTCGCCGTCAACGTGTCCAGCCCCAACACGCCCGGGCTGCGCTCGCTGCAGGACGCCGAGCCGCTGCGCGCCCTGCTCACGGCGGTGGTGCGGGCCGCCGGGGACGTCCCGGTGCTGGTCAAGCTCGCGCCGGATCTCACCCGGTCCGCGCTCGAGGAGGCGGTGGGGGTCGGCCTCGACGCCGGGGTCGCCGGCTTCGTCGCCACCAACACGACGCTCGCCCGCGACGGCGTCGCACCGGGGGAGATGGCGCTGGCGAACGGGCAGACCGGCGGGCTGTCGGGGGCGCCGCTCACGGTCCGGGCGCGCGAGGTGGTGGGCCAGGTCCGATCGCTCACCGACCTGCCGCTCATCGGCGTCGGCGGGGTGATGACGGGGGCGGACGCCGCCGCACTGGTGGACGCCGGCGCCGACCTGGTCCAGCTGTATACCGGCCTGGTGTATGCCGGGCCCGCGCTGGTGGCGGAGGCGGTCGCCGCAACCATCGGCGACGTCCGGTGGGGTTGAGGGCAACCATGCGCCACGCCCGGTGGGGTTGAGGGCGACCATGCGCGACGCCCGGTGGGGTGAGGG
>NZ_MKKF01000031.1:0-11502 GCF_001942435.1 Serinicoccus sp. CNJ-927
CTACCACCGAGACCAGAGGAAGAATCAACCCAATCCAGAAGACCCGGATGTGGTTTGATCCGACCGCCCGAAGCGGACATTAACGCTGAAACACCTCACCGACCGCACACTGACCCCGACCCTGAGCTCGACCGAAACCGAGCCTGAGACCCGTCCGAGAACGACGCCGAACCCGACCGAAACCGCACCGCTCATGTCCCACACACCTCTGGCATTCCCGGACCAAGCGAGCATTATCGCGTCAGAAGTCACACCCGTTGGGTGGTCTGCGGATTAGTAGGGACTTCGACAGCCCCCCGCGGGCCCGTTGACCAGGGACGCCTAACTAGGTGTAACGTCAGGAGCAACAATATGGCTCCTGAGGCAACGACGGATCGGCGGTCCTGATGGTCGGCATACCGGGCTCGGCGGGGCTGGTCCTGGTCGCCGGGGTGGCTCATCTGAACGAGGAGAGCGCCGTCTTCGAGGCGATGCTGACCGGGTGGGGTCGTCAGCAGCGGTCCCGGCTGCTGGGCGAGAAGACCATCAGCGACCGGGTCCGGTTGGTCCGTCGGTTCACGGAGTTCGCCGAGTCCTACCCGTGGTCCTGGGGTCCTGGGGACGTGGAGGACTTCACCGTCTCTCTGGCCAGCGGGGACGGTCGGCGGTCACCCTCGACGATCCGCGGGTACCACCTGGGACTGCGGATGTTCTGCGATTACCTCACGACGCGCGGTACGAGTGGCCCCGGCAGTGTCGCGACCGGTTCGGCTCGGTGCCCTCGCAGGTGTGCCACGAGTGGAACACGGTGGCACATCTGAACGAGTACGAGGGCCGTCCGGCACGGCGACCGTTGACGTACGCCGAGCTGCAGGATCTCTTCGACCACCTGGACGCCCAGGTCGAACGCGCCGCGTCCTCGGGCCGCAAGGGAGCGTTGAGCGCGTTGCGTGACGCGCAGGTCTTCAAGACCGCTTACGCGTTCGGCCTGCGCCGCAACGAGCTGTGCCGCCTGGACGTGGCCGACCTGCGGCCCAACCCGCACGTGCCCCGGTGGGGCACTTACGGCTCGGTCCACGTCCGCTACGGCAAGGCTGTACGCGGTGGGGTCCCGCGCCGCCGCACGGTCCTGGCGGTGCCGGAGTTCGACTGGGCCATCGAGGGGATGCGCCAGTGGGTCGAGCAGGCAAGGCCGCTGTTCGGCGTGCCTGGCCACCCGGCCCTGTGGGTGACCGAGCGGCTCTCGCGGGTCTCGCTGCGCCACTTCGACGCCCGCTTCGCGGCGGTCCGCAACCAGGCGGGCCTGGACCCGGTGCTGTCGCTGCACTGCCTGCGCCACTCCTACGTGACCCACCTGGTCGAGTTCGGCTATCCCGAACGGTTCGTCCAGGAGCAGGTCGGGCACGCCTACGCCTCGACCACCGCGATCTACGCCTCGGTCAGCAACGACTTCAAGGACAAGACCCTCAAGGCCGCGCTGGCCCGCGTCTACGCACCCACCGATGAGGAGGACCAGGGATGACCGTCCGCACCGTGATGGGGTGGAACCTGCGCCAGGTGATGGCCACCCACGGCATGTACCAGACCTCCGAGCTCGTCCCGCTGCTGGCCGAGCGCGGGGTCCACCTGTCCCGAGAGCACGTCTACCGGCTGGTGGCCCGCACCCCGCAACGGCTGAACATGGACGTCCTGGCGGCCCTGTGCGACATCCTGGACTGCGAACCCAACGACCTGCTGGTCCCCACCGTCGTCGAGGACCAACCCGCCAAGACCGGGACCGGGGACAGCGGTCCGGGCATCGGTGACCTGCGCCCGATCCGGGCCCGGGTCCGCCGCCCGCCCGAGGGCCGGTGAGCCCACGGGCGCGGCTGCCGCGCCAAGACTGCGCGCACTGCGGGCGACACGACCGGTGCACCCGGATCGTCCTGGAGGAGGCGGTCTGCCAGCGCTGCACCCTGCGCTTCGCCCGGACCGCCCAACCCTGCCCCGGTTGCGCCAACATCAGGGTGCTGGCCTTCTACGACACCGCACGCCGGCCGGCGTGCGCGCCCTGCACCGGCAACGAGGCCGTCTACGCCTGCACCGCCTGCGGGAGGGAGGACTCCCCGTGGGGCCGGCTGTTGTAGGTTCTCGGGCGACCTGTCGGGCGCGCAGCCCACTGACCTGCGCAGCGACATCTTGGTGAGACTCCGGCTGTCTCAACAACTTGTCGGAATCTCGGCCCTGATCTGCAGACCAGGCTGGCTGGGGGTCGGCAGCATCGGTTCGTGGGCGGCTAGCGGGGGGCGCTCCCCGCATCTTCCTCGATCACCATCCCGAGTCGATAGAGAGCGTTGCGGCTCGCGAGCAGTTGCCCGAGCCGGATGATGGGGGTCGTAGCAGCCGCTGCGACCTGCCCCAGACCACGCTGCCGAGGACGAGGTCCACCTGAGTCCCGCCAGCGATCGGGGTGACGGTGACGCGAAACCACCGTCCCGGTCCGGAACGGGACGAGCGCAAGACTTCCCGACAGACTGCTATTTCTCCTGCCACAACACGTGGCCCGCGGTCTCATCGGCGGTCGGCTCCAGCGCGCGGAACCGGCGCACGTAAATGCCCTGCAGCCTGCCCTCAGTGCGGTTGCCCTTGCGCATCGTGCCGATAGCCCGGGCCCTCGCCGGGCTGCAGATGTGGTGTCCGGAACGCCGGTGACCGGCGAGCCTGTCCAACTCGGCTCAGCGGCCAACTGGTGAAGCACCGGTCGCCTACAACTGGCCATTGACACCTACCGTGTGCTTGCAGGTTGCCGCTGTACCTGCGGTGCCCCGGTTCTGGTTGCCCCGCCGAGGCGTGGTTCATCCGTCGCCCGGGGCCGCGGAGTCGCGGGGACCGGGTCGTTGCAGTCTTCGGAGAGGTATCGCATGTCCCGTGCTGAGCCAGCCGAGTTCGTGGTGGACCGGCAGGTCTGGACCAGCTATCGACCCTTCCTGGACCTCGGGTCCGTGGGGGTCGTGCTGGGTGGGTTGCTCGCTGCCGTCACAGGGCCTCTGGCGCTGCCCATGGGGTCATGGGCAGCTGCCTACCTCGTGCTAGTGGTCGGGGTCGGCCAGATCGTCCTTGCTGGCGGTCAGGCGTTCGTGGGCGGGTCGGACCTGGCGTCGTGGCGAGTCTGGTCCGAGGTCATGGCGTGGAACCTCGGTAGCGGCATCGTTCTTGTCGGTGGTATGCCCGGGATCCCCGTGGTGGTCGCCGTTGGGGGGCTGGTGCTGCTGGCGGCCCTCGTACTCTTCGCGACCGCGGTGCGTGGCGGGGGAGCAGCCGTGGGCCTGTATCGCTTCTTCACGCTCTTCCTCGCGGCGAGCGTGGCCGTCGGGGTCGGACTCTCTGCCGTACGCCACGGATAAGCCGCCCCCGGCGTGATGGCCCCCACCTTGGATCAGGCGCCTGTGTGGGCCCCGGGTGATCCACGGCGAGGCAGCCGTCGCCGTGGTTGCCAGAAGAGCCCAACGGCGACGACGAGGGCGGCGGCGGGTACGACCCAGGGGCCGGTGTGGACGGCGAGGGTCTGCTCGGTGCGCACCGGCAGCTGCCCCAGCAGGGTCGCCTGGGTGTACGGGTCGCTGCGTTGGTGAACGACTCCGTCCGGGGTGATGAGTCCGGAGACACCGACGTTGCTGACGTGCGCGACGGAGCGGCCGTACTCGACCGCCCGGACCCGGGAGATGGCCAGATGCTGCGCGGACTGGTCTCCGTCGCCGAACCAGGCGTTGCTGGTGGGGACCACGAGCAGCTGCGCGCCGCCGGTGACGAGGTCGCGCACTGCCCGGTCCACGACGATCTCGAAGCAGATGGCCAGTCCCAGGTCCACGGGCCGGCCGTCGGCAAGCGGCACCGGCACCACGCCGGGGCGGTCGCCGGCGCTGAGGTCGACGATCCGGTCCACCCACGGGCTGAGGTGCCTCAGGAGCGGGCGCAGCGGCATGACCTCACCGAAGGGCGCCAGATAGATCTTGCTGTACGTCTGGTCGAGCCCTAGCCCGGGCAGGTAGCTGAACACCATGTTGGCGGGTGGCCCGGCACCGCCCTGTCGGGACAGGCCACCGAGCACCAGCGGGGCGCCGACGGCTTCCACTGCCGCCATGATCTGGTCGGTGGCCGCCTGGCCGACCCGCGGGTCCAGCGGGTCCAGGTCGGTGGCGCCCTCGGGCCACACGACCAGGTCCGGAGCCGCAGCCTGGCCGGCGTCGACACGGGCCGCTAGCTCGTGGGTGCGGTCGGCATACCGGTTGAGCATCGTCCCCGGCTCGGCGGTCAGGGTCCGGGTGTACCCCTCGGGGATGTCTCCCTGGAGCGCGGCCACGCGCACCGGCTCTCCCCCGGTCGGGCGGGGAACCAGCACCGGCCCGACCACCAGGACAGCGGCAGCAACCAGCGCTCCGGTGGCCCTGCCCAGGTGCGTGCGCCCAGGTGCGAGGAACCGCTGCACGGCCACGGCGAGCAGACCACCGGTCAAGGCGAGGAGGAAGCCGAATCCCGGGACTGCCAGGAGGCTGACGGCGCCGAGCATCGGTGAGTCCGCCTGGCTGAAGCCCAGCCGTGCCCAGGGAAAGCCGCCGAACGGTGTGACCGAGCGGGCCCACTCCATCAGTACCCACGCCGCGGCACCGACGACGGGGCGGACCGCGCCCGTGCGCTGCAGCAGCGTCAGCAGCACGCCGAGGGCGGCCGGGTAGAAGGCGGAGGCCACGCTCATGGCAAGCCAGGCCGGAGCGCCGGCGTAGGTGCCGGCCCAGGTGAACATCGGCGTGAACCAGGCCAGTCCCAGCAGCAACCCGGACAGCGCGCCGGCCCACCAGGACGCCCCTGCGGTGGCCAGCGCGAGCGCGGCGCACCCGACGATCGCCAGCCACCACACGTCGTGCCCCGGGAACGCCAGCCACAGGGCGGCACCGCCCAGCAGACCGAGCAGCATGCGTGCCGCGAGCACCAGCAGGAAGTATCCATGGCCCGTCCGGACCGGACGGGCCAGCCTATGCATGGGCGGCGTGCTCGCGTTCGGCGTGGCCGGGTGGTTCGAGCTGGATGGTGGAGTGCTCGATGCTGACGGTGAAGTGGGCGGCGACGCAGTCCTGGAGCTGGGCGAGCATCTCGGCGGCGTGACCGTCGGCGAAGCACTCGTCGTCGAGGACGACGTGGGCGGTCAGCACGGGCAGGCCGGTGGCGATGGTGGAGGCGTGCAGGTCGTGCTCGTCCTGCACGTGCGGGACGGCGAGCAGGTGGGCACGGACGTCGTCAAGGTCCAGACCCTTGGGGGTCGACTCCAGCAGGATGTGGCCGGCCTCGCGCAGGATGGCGATCGCCCGGGGCACGATGAGGGCGGCGATGACCATGCCGGCGATCGCGTCGATGCGGACCCACCCGGTGGTCGCGATGACGATGGCGCTGATGATGACGGCCACGGACCCGAGGGCGTCGTTGACGACCTCGAGGAAGGCGGCGCGCATGTTCAGGTTCGCGGCCCGCCCGGTGCTGAGGACCAGCATCGAGGCGATGTTGCCGGCCAGGCCGACGATGCCGAAGAGGAGCAGGCCGGTGGAGCTGACCTCGTGCGGTTCGTAGAGCCGCCGTACGCCCTCGACGAAGGCGTAGATCCCGACCCCGAGGAGCACGGTCGCCTGGGCGCCGGCGGCGAGGACCTCGGCCCGGCGGAACCCCCAGGTGCGGGCCGGGGTGGGTGGGCGCAGCGCCAGTGACGCGGCGACCAGTGCCATGGCCAGCCCGGCGGCGTCGGTGAGCATGTGCCCCGCGTCGACCAGCAGCGCCAGTGAGCCGGTCCACAGGGCCCCGATCACCTCGGCGACCAGGATGGTCGCGGTGATCGCGAACGCGACCGCCAGCCGGCCCCTGTGGCTGGTCCCGACGCCGTGGTCGTGACCGGCGCTCATGCAGTCGCTCCTTCCAGACGGGCGGGATCCGCCTGGGAGGCGGTCAGGCTGGGCAGCTGCCTCGCACGTCCGGCGCGGACGCCGTTGGCGATGACCAGGACCTCGGCCAGCTCGTGGACCAGCACCACGGCTGCCAGGCCAAGCACACCGAAAAGGGCCAACGGGATGAGGACCGCGATCAGGACCAGGGACAGCACGACGTTCTGCAGCATGATCGCCCGGGTGCGGCGGGCGTGGTCGAACGCGAACGGCAGCAGCCGCAGGTCATCGCCCATTAGGGCCACGTCGGCGGTCTCGATCGCCACGTCGGTGCCCATGGCGCCCATCGCCACGCCGACGTCCGCGGTCGCCAGCGCGGGTGCGTCGTTGACGCCGTCGCCGACCATCGCGATCGCGCCGCGGCCGCGCAACCCGGTGACCACTTTCGACTTGTCCTCCGGGCGCAGGTCGGCGTGCACCTGCTCGATCCCGGCCTGGTCCGCCAGGGCAGCGGCCGTGACGTGGTTGTCGCCGGTGAGCATGGCCACGGTATAGCCGTGGTCGCGGAAGCGGGCGATGACCTCGGCCGCCTCCGGCCGCAGCTCGTCCCGGACGGCGATCGCACCGACCACCTGGCCGTCGACCTCGACCACGACCGCTGTCGCACCCGCCTGCTGCATCCGGGTCACGTCTGCGGCCAGCGTCCCGGGGTCGACCCAGTCGGGCTTGCCCAGCCGGACCCCGGCACCGTCCACGGTGCCGGTCAGTCCGACGCCGACGACGGCCCCGACGTCCTGCGCGGCGGGCACCCGGTCGGCGGCGGCCAGGATCGCCGTCGCGAGCGGGTGCTCGCTGCGGGCCTCCAGCGCGCCCGCCCAGGCCAGCACCTGCTCCCGGTCGGTCCCGGGGGCGGTGGCGACCTCGATCACGACCGGCCGGTTGCGGGTCAGGGTGCCGGTCTTGTCCAGGGCGACGGTGCGCACCTTGCCCAGGGCCTCCATCGCGGCGCCACCCTTGACCAGGATCCCGCGACGGCTGGCCGCCCCGATGGAGGCGACCGTGGTGACCGGCACCGAGATCGCCAGCGCGCAGGGAGAGGCCGCGACCACCATCACCAGCGCGCGGTGCACCCACACGGCCGGGTCGTCCAGGAGGGCGCCGAGAAGGGCCGTGAGAGCTGCGGCGATCAGGATGCCCGGCACCAGCGGGCCCGCGATCCGGTCCGCCAGCCGTTGCGTGGCGCCGCGGCGGGACTGCTCGGCCTCCACCACGTGCACGATCCGGGCCAACGAGTTGTCCTGCGCCGTGGAGGTCACCTCCACCTCCAGCGCGCCGGTGCCGTTGATCGACCCGGCGAAGACGTCCTTGCCCGGCCCGGTCTCCACCGGCATGGATTCACCCGTGATGGCCGAGGTGTCCAGGGCGCTCCGACCGGTCCGCACGGTCCCGTCGGTCGCCAGCCGCTCCCCGGGCCGCACCACCATCACGTCGCCGATGACCAGCTGTGCCGGGTCCACCACGAGCTCCCGGCCGTCGCGGAGCACGCTCGCCTCCTTGGGCACCAGGTCCAACAGCGCCCGCAGGCCGTGCCGGGTGCGGGCCAGGGAGTACTCCTCCAGGCCCTCGCTCAGGGAGAACAGGAACGCCAGCGCAGCAGCCTCCTCGACCTGCCCCAGCAGGGTCGCCCCGACCGCGCCGATCGTCATCAGCAGACCCACGCCGAGCTTGCCGCGCGCCAGACGGCGCAGCGCACCCGGCACGAACGTGGAGCCACCCACGAGCAGCGCCGCCGCCGCAAGGACCAGCCCGACGGTGTCCCATCCCGCGAGCCCGGCGAGGAACCCGGCCAGCAGCAGCGCACCGGAGGCCAGACCCAGCTGCACCTCCCGCACCTGCCACAGCCGGGTCGCCGGCTCCTCGACCTCTCCTGCTCGAGCTGGTGGGGCGACGGGAGCCTCGCATCCGCACGCGTCCACCGCCACCTCCCGCTGCGGCGTCTGCGGCCCGCTCACGCCCCCGCCTCCTGCCCGGCGTGGGGGCGCAGCTGCTCGGGGGCCGGGTTCCCCGCGGTCCCCGCGCCGTAGTTCGGGCACAGCGCGACCGCATACCCCGACGTCGCGAGCAGGCGCTCCGCCGCGTCCAGCACGTCCAGCAGCTCCGGAGCACTGGTCAGCGAGAACATCGAGGCCCGGCCCTCCGGGCGCGAGACCACCAGGCCGCAGTCTCGCAGGCAGGCCAGGTGCGCACTGACCGTGGACTGCGCCAGCCCCAGGTGCTCCGTGAGGTCGCGCACCTTGTGCTCCCCCAGCGTCAGGTGCTGCAGGATCGCCAACCGTGACCGGTCTGACAGACCGTGGAACAGCGCGGCCGCCACGTCGAGCCCTTCAGCTCGGGTGCCGTCGCCTGACGCGGGTGCGCTCTGTGATGTCATCGTCATGCGCCGATCATAGCCGGATGCCGGCCGTCCCGGCGCCTGAGCCGCGGCAAGCGTCCTAGGCGAGGGTGATCCAGTAGTCCCAGAACCGGACGGCGATCAGAGCCGCGACCACCAGGCACCATGTCGTGACGATCGTGACGGCGTAGTCTCCGACCCACCGTGGAAGCGCCCCGGCGCGGGACCACCGGGCCAGTACCGCGACGAACGCGGCCACGGTGACGACCCAGACCACCATGCAGTACGGGCACAGCGCACCGATGCGGTGGACGCTCTGGAAGATGAGCCAGTGCACGAACACCGTGCCCAGCGCCGTACCCGCGGTCAGGCCGATCCAGTACCAGGACGGCAGCCGGGCGCCGCTGATGATCGTGACGGCGACGGTGACCAGGGCGGCGAAGCCGGCCACGCCCAGGATCGGGTTGGGGAACCCGAACAGCTCCGCCTGGGGGGTGCTCATCACCGACCCGCAGCTCAGCAGCGGGCTGATGCTGCAGCTGGGCACGTAGCTCGGGTCGGCGACCAGCCGGATCTTCTCCACCAGCAGCACGAACGCCGCCGACAGACCGACCCAGCCGCACACGAGCAGGACCCACCCCACGGCCCTCCCGACCGGCGCGCCGGGCTCCTGGGAAGGAGCGGTGAGCGCGGCGGGCTCAGCGGTTGACGGCTGCATCGATCTGGGCGCGGAAGTCGCCCTCGGAGGTGGGCTGCAGCAGCTCACCGTCCAGGAAGAAGGTCGGGGTTCCCTGGACACCCAGTGCCATGCCGTCCTGCCGGTCCTGCTCCACGCGCTGCTGGGTGGCGGGGTCGGCGACGGCGGCGTCGTAGGCGGCCATGTCCAGCCCGAGGTCCTGGGCGAACTGCCGGAACAGCGGCGCCTTGGAGTCCTGCTGCTCGCCCCATTCGCTCTGCGTCTGGTACATCCGCGTGTACATGTCCTCGAACCGGCCCTGCTGGGCCGCCGCCTCGACCGCCACCGCCGCGTTCATCGCGTTGGCGTGGCCCGGGATCGGGAAGTACCGGACCACGAACGTCAGCTCCCCGGCGTACTCCTCGCGGATCTGCTCCACCAGCGGGTAGGCCGCCAGGCACGCCTCGCACTCGAAGTCCAGGAACTCCACCAGCACCGGCGCGCCCTCACCGGCGTCGGAGAGCACGTGGCTGTCCTCCCTCACGACCGGCACGGCCGAGCTCGTTCGCGCCGAGTCCGCGACACCGGTGCCGGACGGCGGGCGGGTCACGCCAACGGCGACGGCCACCACCGCAACGAAGACGGCGATCAGCAGGAGGGACAGGATCACGTTGCGCCGCACGGGCACTCCTTCATCAGGCGACACGGACGACCGGCCAGTCTGGCCGAGGATGCGGGAAGTCCCGACGCGGATCGTAGAGCCAGACCCTGAGAAGACTCTGGCCCGGTGCGACAAACGCCATTCGGACAGGGCAGGGACCGATGCGCCCCTACCTACAGGCCGAAGGCGCCACCTTCGACGAGGATCGCCACGCCGAGTCCGATCAGGACCAGAGGGAACAGGACGTGCTCCCAGCGTTCCAGGACCTCTGCGATGGGCCTACGGGTGGCGACGAACTTGGCGAGCAGGACAAGCACCATGACGAGGACGAGGAAGACGACGCAGTAGGCCACGACCGCGCCGGCGCCGACGGTGACGAAGACGGGGACGTAGACGCCGATGTTGTCACCGCCGTTGGCGAAGGTGACACCGGCGACCGTCAGGGCGCTGATCGTCTTGTCCGCGACCCGGTCGTCATCGTCTCCGTCGCCGCGCCAGACCTTCCATGCGGTCAGCAGGCCGAGCAGCAACGGGATGAGCCCGAAGTAGGCGATCGCCGACTCGGGCAGGAAGGTCACCGCGCCCAGGGAGACCAGTACCGAGGCGACGAGTATGCCGCCGAAGCCCAGGTACTGACCCACGACGATCTTCCTGGTCGTGCCGCGCAAGCCGGCGCCCCGGGCGAAGAAGAGTGACAGCACGATGATGTCGTCGATGTTGGTGGCCATGAACAGCCCGAAGGCCTGCAGGACTGAGGTGAGCACAGGGTGATGCCTTCGGTCGTGTGTGGTGGGTCAGGCGGGCGACGTGGCCACGCGGTCAGCCACTGGTGTCGGTCCCGGCCGGCTGCCGTGGTGAGCGCAGCTCGAGCAGCGCCAGCAAGACGACCCCGGTGACGATCGCGGTGTCAGCCAGGTTGAACGTGGGCCACCACCCGCTGTGCAGATAGTCGGTCACCACACCGTCAAGGGAGCGATCGATCCAGTTGCCGCACCCACCACCAAGAATCGCCGTCACTGCGGCGAGCCGCCAACAGTCCCACGTCGGAGCGGCCCGCCAGGCCACGACGGCGATCGCGACGATGACCAGGCCGGTGAGCGCGACGACCAGTGCGGCCGGCGCGTCAGCGCCGAGGGAGAACGCCACCCCCGGGTTGTGACTCAGCACGAGGTCGACCGGACCCAGGGCCAGCCCCGCCTCCAGCGCGCTCTCAGCCCACGCCTTGACCAACAGGTCCGTCACCGCCACCGCCGCGGCACCGGCCACCAGGACGGCGCGACGCGGTGCCAGTTTCGTCACGGACGCTGCTGTCCATCCCACACGACGCCCACCAGGGGTCGTTGACACCCGCTGGCGGGGATCGGCCGGGGCAGAACCGGACACGCCTGCTGCTCCAGGGCCACGCGCCGCAAGGCGGTTGGAGCGCCTCTGGTTGCCCCCAGCTCCTGGCGGGTCAGGCTGGGACCCACCGGGCGGGGTTAGAATCGACATGCGGCGATGGTAGCGAGTGACGCTGCTGTCAGCAAAGGGTAGAGTCGCACGGGCGGCCGTGTGGCCGGCTCGTCACCACCGTGGCGACCCTCAACCATCGCGTTCGGCAGGCAGAGTGGTAGCGGATTGGAAGGTAAGCGGCATGGGCACCATAGGGCGACCCCGGGTGGAGCGAGGCGGTGGACGAGCAGGACGCCCCGACCTCCTCGAGCCGGCCAGCGGTCGACGGCCTAGTGGAGTCCTGCAGAGTGGTGTACGAGCACCGGGTGAGCGTGTCCTGCTGAGGTAGGCGCGGCCACCGGTGTGATCCTTCGAGTGATCTCTCACAACCGACTCGAGAAGGAAGCACCACGATGGCCGCTGGCCCCATTATCGACCCTGAGCAGTTCCTCCACGAGCA
>NZ_MKKF01000032.1:0-10198 GCF_001942435.1 Serinicoccus sp. CNJ-927
CTTGCTCATCTTCTGCCCGTCGCTGCCGAGCACGATGCCGTGGGACAGGCAGGTCGAGAAGGCGGGCCGGTCGAAGAGCGCGGTCGCGAGGATGTGCAGCGTGTAGAACCAGCCTCGGGTCTGCCCGATGTACTCCACGATGAAGTCCGCCGGGAAGTGGTGCTCGAACCAGTCGGCGTTCTCGAACGGGTAGTGCACCTGGGCGTAGCTCATCGACCCGGAGTCGAACCACACGTCGAGCACGTCCTCGACCCGGCGCATGGTGCTCTTGCCGGTGGGGTCGTCGGGGTTGGGCCGGGTCAGCTCGTCGACGAAGGGGCGGTGCAGGTCGATGCTGCCCTCGCGGTCGCGCGGGAGCTCGCCGAAGTCGGCCTCGAGCTGCTCCAGGGAGCCGTAGACGTCGATCCGCGGGTAGGCCGGGTCGTCGCTGCGCCACACCGGGATCGGGCTGCCCCAGAAGCGGTTGCGGGAGATCGACCAGTCGCGGGCGTTCTCCAGCCACCGGCCGAACTGGCCGTCCTTGATGTGCTCGGGCACCCAGGTGATCTCCTGGTTGGTGCGCAGCATGTCGTCCTTGAAGGCCGTCACCTCGACGAACCAGGAAGAGACCGCCTTGTAGATCAGCGGTTGCTTGCAGCGCCAGCAGTGCGGGTAGGAGTGGCCGTAGGACTCGCGCCGCAGCAGCACGGTGCCCGCGGTGACCGAGCCGGTCTCGTGCTGCTCCCCGCCGAGCTGGTTGCGGGTGGCCGCCTTGAGGTGGTCCATGATCGGCGCGTTGGCGTCGAAGACCAGCATCCCGGCGTACTCCTCCACCGGGGCGGTGAAGGCGCCGTCCGGGCCGACCGGCATGACCGGCTCGATGCCCTCGCGGTCGGTGACCACCTTGTCGTCCTCACCGAAGGCGCCCGCGGTATGCACCAGGCCGGTGCCGTCGGTGGTCGTGACGAACTCCGCGACGACCAGCCGGTGGGCGCGCTCCCAGCCCTCGTAGTAGGAGAACGGCGGCACGTAGGACCGGCCGGTCAGCTCGGCACCGGTGTAGGTGCCGAGCACCTCCGGATCCTCGCCGAGCTCGTGGGCGTAGGTCGCGAGCCGCTCCTTCGCGATGAGGTAGCGCTGGTCGGCGTCGCCCTCACCGGAGCCCGGCAGGGGCGCCCGCACGACGACATACTCGATGTCCTCGCCGACCATGATCGCGAGGTTCGCCGGCAGGGTCCACGGCGTGGTCGTCCAGACCAGGGCGAGCGCGCCGTCCAGCACCTCGTCGGGGGTTGGCCCGGGCAGCAGCCGCGCCCCGACGGTCACCGCCGGGTCCTGACGCACCTGGTAGACCTCGTCGTCCATCCGCAGCTCGTGGTTGGACAGCGGCGTCTGGTCGTTCCAGCAGTAGGGCAGCACCCGGAAGCCCTCGTAGACCAGGCCCTTGTCGTAGAGGCTCTTGAACGCCCAGAGCACCGACTCCATGTAGTCGACCTCGAGCGTCTTGTAGTCGTGCTCGAAGTCGACCCACCGCGCCTGCCGGGTGACGTAGTCCTGCCACTCGTCGGTGTACTTCAGCACCGACTCGCGGCACTTGGCGTTGAAGGCCTCGATGCCGAGGCCGAGGATCTCGTCCTTGGTCTTGATGCCGAGCTGGTCCATCGCCTCGAGCTCGGCCGGCAGCCCGTGGGTGTCCCACCCGAAGCGCCGCTCGACCCGGCGCCCGCGCATCGTCTGGTAGCGCGGCACGACGTCCTTGACGTAGCCGGTGAGCAGGTGGCCGTAGTGCGGCAGTCCGTTGGCGAACGGCGGCCCGTCGTAGAAGACGTACTCGTTGGCGCCGTCCTCGCCGGCGTCGCGCTGCTCGACGCTCCTGGCGAAGGTGCCGTGCTCGCGCCAGTAGGCCAGCACGGCCTGCTCGATCTCCGGGAAGCGCGGCGAGCTGGTCAGCGCGTCGGCGGAGGTGCTGGTGCGGGGATAGGCCATGAGGGGTGGCTCCTGCTCCTGGTGCGTCGTCGTCGGACTCGTGTCAGTCGTGCTCTGCTGCCACGAGGACGACGCTGCCCGGGGGATGAGCCCGGTCGGCACCGCGGTACCACTCGCTGCGCGTCGCGTCAGGCATACCCCAGAGGTATGCGTGCGCGCCGCGCCGCTTCGTGTCGGCTGTGACGGGCCGGCCCGTGCGGGTCTAGTGAGCTCATCCGCTGGTGCGCGGTGGCCGTTCTGCCGCAGGCTCGCCGCTGATGACGGCTCGGACGCCTGTGCCTTCATGCTAGCCGACCCAGGACGGCACTCCGGGCCACCGGCGGGCCGGGTGCGCACGTGCTCCCGGTCTGAGTTACGTTGCCGTAGCGGAAAGAGAGGAAGGGCATGGACACGGACGAAGAGGCCCGTAGCACCAGCTCCCGGCAGGGAGGCGTCCTGGACTTCATCGAGCGCTGGGGCAACCGCATACCCCACCCGTTCTGGCTCTTCACCGGGCTCGCGATCCTCGTCGCCCTGCTCAGCGCCGTCCTCAGCCAGACCCCGATCAGCGTGCAGGTCCCGGGCGAGGACGCCCCGGTCGCCATCGAGAACCTGCTCACGGTGGAGAACCTGCGCCGCATGGTGGTGGAGTCGATCAGCAACTTCACCGGCTTCCCGCCGCTGGGGATCGTGCTCGTCGTCATGCTCGGCGTGGCCGTTGCCGAGGGCAGCGGGATGATCATGGCCGCCGTGCGGCTCGTCGTGACCTCGGTGTCGGGCCGGTGGTTGACCTTCGCCATCGCCCTGACCGGCATCACCGGGTCCATCGCCTCGGACGCCATCATCGTGATCCTGCCACCGCTGGCCGCGATGGCCTTCCTCGCCGTGGGGCGCAACCCGCTGGTGGGCATCGGGCTGGGGTTCACCGCCGTGAGCGCCGGCTTCAACGCCTCCCTCATCATCAACGCCACCGATCCCCTGCTGGCCGGCATCTCGACGACGACCGCCCAGCTGGTGGAGGAGGACTACGTCGTCTCCCCTTTGGCCAACATCTACTTCACCGTCGTCTCCTCGGTCCTGCTGGCGGTCATCACCACCGTGGTCTTCGAGCGCTGGGTCAGCCCTCGGATGGAGGCCGAGGGGTGGCGGTCGGAGAACTCCGAGGCCGGCGACGTCGACGAGGACGAGGCCGGCCGGGACGCTGCGGGCGAGGACGCGGCCGGCGACGACGACCAGGCGGCTGACACGGAGTTCGAGAGCCTCGAGGACGCGGAGCTGGACCAGACCGAGAAGCGCGCGCTGAAGGTGGGCGGCCTCGCGGCGCTCGGCTTCCTCGCCGTCGTCGCGATCATCACCGCGATCCCGGGCTCGCCCCTGCGCGGCGAGGACGGTGCCATCCTCACCGGGCCGGCGATCCTTAGCGTGTCCATCCTCATCGCCGGGCTGTTCGTCGTCGCCGGCGTCGCGTACGGACGGGTCGCGGGCACGATCACCTCGTGGGGCGACGTGCCCACCTTTATGGCCAAGGGCATGTCCGACCTGGCCCCCGTGCTCGTCCTCTTCTTCGCCGCCGCGCAGTTCATCGCCTGGTTCGGCTGGTCCAACATGGGCACGGTGCTCGCGGTCTCCGGCGCGAACGCCATCGAGAGCCTGGGTGTGCCGCCGCTCGTCGTCATCCTGCTGGTCGTGCTCATGACCTACGTGCTCAACCTGTTCATCACCAGCGGCTCGGCGCAGTGGACCCTCATGGCGCCGGTCATCGTGCCGGCGCTCATGCTGCTGGGGATCGCCCCCGAGGTGGCGCAGATGGGCTTCCGGATCGGCGACTCCGCCTCCAACATCATCACGCCGCTCAACGTCTACTTCGCCCTCATGCTGACCTACCTGCAGCGCTACAAGAAGGACGCCGGCGTCGGCACGCTCATGGCGATGACCCTGCCGGCCTCGCTCGCGATCCTCGTCGGCTGGGTGGCCTTCTTCGTGCTCTGGTATGCCGTCGGACTCCCCCTCGGACCTGGCTCCCCGGTGCGCTGACCCGCGAGATCCACCCCGCCCCCGTCGTCCCGGCGACACGCCCGACCTGAGCGGCTCCAGCGTCCACATGAACGCTGGAGCCGGTTGGGACCGGCGCCGGCAGGATCGATCGGGGCCCCGTGGGCATACCTGTGGACAACTTCTGCGCGGGTAGCGCCCGGTGCGGCACCGTGCTCCGGTATGGATCTCGACCTCACCCGACCCTTCCTGCGCTCCGATGGGCTCAGCGCAGGGCTGACCAAGCACCACCTGGACGGCGCCTCCTTCCACTCGGTCTTCGGGAGCGTGCGGCTGGCCGCCGACGTGCCGCTCACCCCCGAGATGATGGGACGCTGCGCCGCCCTCGTGGTCCCGCGGTGCGCAGCGAGCCATCAGACGGCGGCACAGATCTGGGGCGGCGTGGTGCCGGAGACGGCCACGACGCACGTGACCGTGCCCGACGCACAGTCTCGTCGTTCGCGGCAGGGACTGCAGTGCCACGTCGACGCAGCAGCGACCGTGCGCAGGCGGCATGGTCTGCTGGTCACCGCGCCCGCACAGACCTTCCTCGACCTCGCGGGGCCATTGTCATGCGTCGACCTCGTGGTCCTCGGTGACTCGCTGGTGCACCGGCGGGCCACGACGGTGCAGGAGCTGGACCGCGCGCTGGCGGAGCCTGCGGTCCGGCTGCCCCGGCTCGCCCCGCAGGCAGCCGCCCTCGTCCGGGTAGGAGCCGAGTCACCGATGGAGACCCGCACCCGTCTGGTGCTGGTCCTCGCCGGTCTGCCCGAGCCGGTGCTGCAGCACGAGGTGGGTGACGAGACTCACCGGTTCCGTCTCGACCTGGCCTACCCCGAGCTGAAGATCGCCGTCGAGTACGACGGGCGCCAGCACGCAGACGACCCACGCCAGTGGCAGCACGACCTCGCCCGGAGGGAGTGGTTGGACGCCCACGGGTGGCGGGTGATCGTCGTCACGACCACGGATGTCTACGCCACTCCCTGGGCTACGGTGCTCCGGGTCGCGGGGGCGATGGCGGCGCGCGGCTACGTCAAGGCGCTGCCGTCGAGCGCCCCGCCCGCGTTCGCCGGGCACTTCCCCGGTCAGCCGTGGCGCCGCGCCGGATGAGTGCGTCCCGCCGACACGCCGGAGGTCACCGGCTCCAGCGTTCACATGAACTCTGGAGCCGTTCTGGCTGGGGGTGTCGACGGGACGCTGGCAGCTCCCGGACGGCGAAGGGCCGGGAGCAGCACGTGGCTGCTCCCGGCCCTCGCCGTTGCGGTATGCCCGTCAGCGCCGGTCGCGCGGGGTGGTGGCCCCGCCGGCACCGAAGCCGTCGTCGTCGGGGTCGGCCAGACGGTTCTGACCGGAGTCGTCGCGCACCTGGTTGGCCTCGGCGAGCTCCTCGACAGCGATCTCCTTGTCGGCGTCCAGCTTGCCGAGCTCAGCGAGCTTCCCGCTCTTGCGGTCGGCGAGGTACTCCTTCATCTCGCGCTTGATGACCGGCAGCAGGATGAAGACACCCAGCAGGTTGACGAAGGCACAGACGAACAGGAAGTTGTCGGCGAAGCTCAACACCTGGCCGAAGCTCAGGATCGTCCCCAGGACGGTGAAGGCGAGGAAGACGAAGCGGTAGATCAGCGTCGAGACCCGGTTGTCACCGAAGAGGTAGTTCCACGCCCGCTGGCCGTAGTACGACCAGGTGATGAGGGTCGAGATCGCGAAGAGAGCCACGGCGACCGCGAGAACCACCGGGAACCAGCTGATGTGCTCCTCGAACGAGGCCGAGGTGATCTGCACGCCGGAGAGGGGGTACTCCGAGTCGTACTCGGGGCCGTCCTCGAAGGTGGCGGCCCTGGCGTCGCTGTAGAACTGCGTGTCCGCGATGACGATGGTCAGCGCGGTCATGGTGCAGATGAGGACGGTGTCGATGAACGGCTCGAACATCGCCACGAAGCCCTCGGAGACCGGACGCCGGGTCTTGACGACGGAGTGCGCGATCGGGGCGGAGCCCAGCCCGGCCTCGTTGGAGAAGGCCGAGCGGGTCAGACCGACGATGAGCGCACCGACGAAGCCACCCGTGACGCCCTCGGCGGTGAAGGCACCACCCAGGATGTCGCCGATCGCGGCCGGGATCTGCGGGATGTTGGTCAGGATGACGATGATGCAGGCCAGCACGTAGATGCCACCCATGAGCGGCACCAGCGTCGACGTGACCCGGCCGATCGACTTCATCCCGCCGATGATGACCAGACCGATGACGGCGGCCAGCACGACACCGAAGACGAGGTTCGCGGTCGTGGAGGCCAGGAAGCTGTCGTCCCCACCCGTCGCGCCGCGCACGGCCGTGTAGGTCTCGTTCGCCTGGAGCATGTTGCCGCCGCCGACACCGAAGAAGAGGATGGCGATGGCAAAAAGGCCGGTGAGGGCCACCGAGAGGAACTTGGGGAACTTGCTGAAGGCCACGGGGAGGTACTTGAACGGCCCGCCGGAGACGGTGCCGTCCTCGCGGATCTCGCGGTACTTCACACCCAGCGTGCACTCGGCGAACTTCGTCGCCATGCCGAAGAGGCCGGCCAAGACCATCCAGAAGGTGGCGCCCGGACCACCGAGGGTCACCGCCGCACCCACACCGGCGATGTTGCCGAGGCCGACGGTGCCGGACACGGCGGACGTGAGGGCCTGGTAGTGCGGGATCTCACCCGGATCGTCGGGCGAGGAGTACTTCCCCCGCAGCGTGTCCCACGCGACCTTGATGCCGCGGAACTGGATGAAACCGAAGTAGATGGAGATGAAGACGGCCCCGAAGAGCAGCCACATCACGACGAAGGGCATCGGGATGCCGGGGATCTCGAAGAAGATGATCTCGCCGGACCACTTCACGGCGCTCGTGAAGAACGCGTCGACGCGCTCCTCCAGGGTGATGATCCATTGAGGATCCTCGACCGCTTCGGACATGGACACGGGAATAGATCGCAACATGCGTCACACGGTGAGCCACATCGGGGGGATGGTCAACGACATACCCCGATCGTGACCAAAACGTGACCCGATCCCGGAACACGGCGAGTCCGGTCCTCGTTGGGGACCCTCTCCCGCCGGTCGAACCGGGCTCGTCCGGTCTGTGACAATACCGGGCATGGACCGCACCCGTCAGATCGCTCCCTCCCGCCCGGCGCAGCTGCCCGAGCGGCCGTCCGTCGACGGCCTGGAGGAGAAGTGGGTCGGGGTATGGAAGGACACCGACGTCTACGCCTTCGACCGGGAGGCGGCCCTGGCCGGCCCGCGCGAGCAGATCTTCGCCGTCGACACCCCTCCCCCGACCGCCTCGGGGACCCTGCACCTTGGCCACGTCTTCGGCTACACCCAGGCCGACTGCCTGGCCCGTTACCACCGGATGACCGGCAAGCAGGTCTTCTACCCCATCGGGTGGGACGACAACGGCCTGCCGACCGAGAAGCGGGTGCAGAACTACTACGGCGTGCGCGGGGACGCCTCGCTCCCCTACGACCCCGACTTCACGCCGCCGCAGCGCGGCGGTGAGGGCAAGAGCCTCAAGGCCGCCGACCAGGTGCCGGTGAGCCGGGCCAACTTCATCGAGCTGTGCGAGGAGCTCACGGTCATCGACGAGCAGGCCTTCGAGGAGGTCTTCCGTCGTCTCGGCCTGGCCATCGACTGGAACGTGCAGTACCGCACCATCGAGGATCGCTCCCGCGCGGTCGCCCAGCAGGCCTTCCTGCGCAACCTCGCGCGCGGCGAGGCATACCAGTCCGAGGCTCCGGGGCTGTGGGACATCACCTTCCAGACCGCGGTCGCCCAGGCCGAGCTCGAGGCGCGCGACTACCCGGGTGCCTACCACCGGGTGGCCTACCACCGTGCGGGTCAGGACCCGGTCTACATCGAGACGACCCGCCCCGAGCTGATCTGCTCGGTGGTCGCGCTGGTCGCGCACCCCGACGACGAGCGGTATGCCGACCTGGTCGGGACCACCGTCACCTCCCCGCTCTTCGGGGTCGAGGTGCCTGTCCTCGCGCACCCGGCGGCGGAGATGGACAAGGGTGCCGGCATCGCGATGTGCTGCACCTTCGGCGACATGACCGACGTGATGTGGTGGCGCGAGCTGGGCCTGCCGACCCGGTCGGTCATCACCCGCAGCGGCCGGTTCCAGGCCGAGACGCCGGCGTGGGTCGCGGGCGGCCCGGGCGACGGTCTGTATGCCGAGCAGCTCGCGGGCAAGACCACGCACTCGGCCCGCGAGGCCACCGTGGCGGCGCTGCGCGAGAGCGGGGACCTCGACGGCGAGCCCACCCGGACCCAGCGCAAGGCCAACTTCTACGAGCGGGGCGAGAAGCCGCTGGAGATCGTCACCAGTCGGCAGTGGTTCATCCGCAACGGCGGGCGGGAAGAGGACCTGCGCGCCGCGCTCGTCGCCCGCGGCGGGGAGATCGACTTCCACCCCGCGTTCATGCGCAGCCGCTACACGAACTGGGTGGAGGGGCTCAACGGCGACTGGCTCATCAGCAGGCAGCGTTTCTTCGGGGTGCCCTTCCCGCTCTGGTACGCCGTCGACGCCCACGGCGAGGTCGACCACGACCGGGTGCTCGTCGCCGACGAGGCCAGCCTGCCGGTCGACCCCGTGAACGACGTGCCCCCGGGGTATACCGCGGAGCAGCGGGACGCCCCGGGCGGCTTCACCGCCGACACCGACGTCATGGACACCTGGGCGACCAGCTCGCTCTCGCCGCAGATCGCCGGCGGCTGGCCCACCCGGGGCGGCCGGGGCGAGGGGTCCGACGCCGAGCTCTTCGAGGCGATCTTCCCCTTCGACATGCGGCCCCAGGGTCACGACATCATCCGCACCTGGCTGTTCGCCACGGTCGTGCGTGCGCACCACGAGCACGGCTCGGTCCCGTGGACCGACGCCTACCTCAACGGCTGGATCCTGGACCCCGACCGCAAGAAGATGTCCAAGTCCAAGGGCAACGCCGCCACGCCGCTGGGGATGCTCGAGGCGAACGGCACGGACGCGGTGCGCTACTGGGCCGCCGCCGCCCGCCCGGGCGTCGACACCGTGGACGACCCCGGCCAGGTCAAGGTCGGGCGCCGGCTCGCGATCAAGCTGCTCAACGCGAGCAAGTTCGTGCTCTCCTTCGGCGAGCTGCCGGAGGGCGCCGCGGAGTCCGAGCTGGTCACCGAGCCGCTCGACCGCGCCATGCTCGCCGGGCTGGCCGACGTGGTCCGGCGGGCCACCGACGCCTACGAGCGCTGGGACTACTCGACCGCGCTGGACGTCACCGAGTCCTTCTTCTGGGGTTTCTGCGACGACTACCTCGAGCTGGTCAAGGAGCGTGCCTACGGCGGCGCCTTCAGCGCCGAGGGCCCCACGACCGACCCCTCCGCCGCGACCCTCTCGGCACGGGCCGCGCTCCGGCTGGCCCTGTCGGTGCAGCTGCGTCTGCTCGCGCCGGTCGTGTCCTTCGCGACCGAGGAGGTGTGGTCCTGGTGGCACGAGGAGGGCAGCTCGGTGCACGCCCAGCCCTGGCCCGTGGTCGAGGAGCTCTCCCGCGCCGCGGACGACGCCCCGGCCGCGCTGCTGACCACTGTCGGGCAGGCCCTGGCGGGGCTCCGGCGGGCCAAGTCGGAGGCCAAGGTCAAGATGCGCACCGAGATCTCGGCCGCGACCGTCGCCGGGCCGGGGACCGAGCTCGACCACGTCCGGTCCGCCCTGGACGACCTGCGTGCCGCCGGCAAGGTCGTCGGCGAGGTGTCCTTCGCCGACGCCGACACCCTGAGCGTCGAGGACGTCGCCCTGGTGGTGGACCCGGCATAGATATCCCAGGGTCTAGCTTGTCAAGCTGCGGCGGGGTGGCGGTGGGCCCAGGCGGTGTGTTCGTCGTAGGGGGTGCGGTGTTTGAGGCAGCCGTGCAGGATCCCGATCCATCGGTTGCCCAGGGCGCGTAGGGCTTCGTGGTGCTCGTAGTCCGCGGCGCGGCGTTCGTCGTAGTAGGCGCGGGCTCCGGGGCTGGTGCTCAGTGAGCAGAAGGCCCACTGGTCGATCGCGTCGTACAGGCGTTTGTTGCGGATGTAACGGGCCAGCACGATCTTCTTCTTGCCTGAGGCCTTGGTCAGGGGTGAGGTGCCGGCGTAGTTCCTGCGAGACTTGGCGTCAGCGAAGCGTTCGGGGTCGTCCCCGAGCTCGCCGAGCACCCGGGCGCGAGGATGTCACTCAGGCCTGGCAGCG
>NZ_MKKF01000033.1:0-271039 GCF_001942435.1 Serinicoccus sp. CNJ-927
CATGAGCATCCGGAAAGCCAGACAAACCCGGCAAAAACAACCACAACACCAACCACGGGGGTGACCAGTGCCATGGCCAAACAAACATGGCATCAAAAAACAAACACGCTGTTGAGTTCTCAAGAATCGGACACACACCATGATCCGGCGTTTGTGGCGCCGTGATGTCCGGGGCTTTCTTGCTTCAAGGTTACGCATCTCGACTCCGGCGAGTCAAACTCGCTCCCTGGCGTCTGCCAGAGGTCGAGAGGCGTGCTGCCGGACCCGGGACCGGCCACCTGTGCGGTGTCCGTGCCTCCCTGTCGGTGCGGCGAGGAGCAACTCTAGGTCAGGTCTCCCCGTGCAGACAAATCCGCAGGTCAGGCGGCCTTTCGGAGCGCTGCCAGGCTCTTGCGGCCACGGCGGAGCAGCACCACCTGGCCGTGCAGGAAGTCGTCCTCGGCCAGCAAGAGCTCTGCGTCGCCGGTCTTGCGGTTGTTGACGCTGACTCCCCCGTCCGCGAGGAGCCGGCGGGCCGCGCCCTTGCTGTCGGCCAGGCCCGTCGCCACCAGGGCGTCGACGAGCGGGGAGCCCGCCGGTGCCTCGGCACCCGGGAGCTCGGCAGTCGCGTCCCGCAACGTCTGCTCGTCCAGCGCGTGCGGGTCTCCGCGCCCGAAGAGGACCTGGCTGGCCATCTCGACCTGACGCGTCGCCTCCCTCCCGTGGACCAGGGTGGTGACGTCGGCGGCCAGCGCCCGCTGCGCGTCGCGCAGGTGCGGCCGCTCGCGTGCTGACTCCTCCAGACCGGCGATCTCCTCCTGGGTGCGGTCGGTGAAGACGCGCAGCAGCTTGGGCGTCTCGGAGTCGGCGACGTTGATCCAGTACTGGTAGAAGGCCCAGGGCGAGGTCATGTCGGCCGAGAGCCAGACCGCGTTGCCCTCCGACTTGCCGTACTTCATGCCGTTCTCGTCGGTCAGGAGCGGAGTCGTGAGCACCTGCACCGCGGCTCCCTCCACCCGGTGGATGAGGTCCACCCCTGCGGTGAGGTTGCCCCACTGGTCCTGGCCGCCGGTCTGCAGCGTGCAGCCGTACTCCCGGTAGAGGTGCAGGTAGTCCAGACCCTGCAGCAGCTGGTAGCTGAACTCGGTGTAGGAGATCCCCTCCTGGCTCTCCAGCCGAGCCGCGATGGCGTCCTTGCGGATCATCTGGTTGACCCGGAAGTGCTGCCCGATGTCGCGCAGGAAGTCCAGCGCGCTCAGGGGGGCGGTCCAGTCCAGGTTGTTGACCATGAGCGCCGGGTTGTCGCCGCCGAACTCCAGGAACGGCCCGACCAGCTCCTGGATGCGGGCGACGTTGGCCGCCGCCTCCTCCTTGGTCTTGAGGGTGCGTTCGGCGGTGGCCTTGGGGTCGCCGATGAGCCCGGTCGAGCCACCCACCAGGCAGATGACGCGGTGCCCGGCCCGCTGCAGGTGGCGCAGCACGACCAGCTGCACCAGGTTGCCGAAGTGCAGCGAGGGCGCCGTCGGGTCGAACCCGCAGTAGACCGTGACGGGCTCCTCGAGTGCCTCGCGCAACGCGGCCTCGTCGGTGGTCTGCGCCACCAGGCCACGCCACTGCAGCTCGTCGAGGATGTTGGTCACCGTTCCCGGTCCTTTCGTCGGCGGGGCGAGGCCGTCCGGCCACGCCGCCCGCACAGCCTAGCGGCGCACGGCGGCCCGGTAGCTCGAGACCGTCGGCTCGTCGTCCAGCCAGAACCGCCACGGGTAGCGGCGCCCGGACCCACCCTCGCCGCTGACGCCCACCCGGGGACCACGCCGCACCACGGGTGCCCGGCTCGCCGGCTCCGGATGCGTGAGGTATGCCGGTGCCCCGGCCGCGCAGAGGTCCAGGCCGTCCTGCTCCCGGCCCAGGCCGACCGCGCGCGCCAGGTTGCCCGGTCCGCGCGCCAGCTCCCGGTCCGTGACCACCGAGGCGGACCGGCGGGCACGCTGCCGCCGCTCGCGAGCGACCTCGTCGCCGCGGACCACCTCCCCGGCGCGGAGCAGGACCGCCGAGGCCCGGCCCGCCTCGCCCGTGACGACGTTGGCGGCCCAGTGCATGCCGTAGCTGAAGTAGCAGTAGAGGTGACCGGCCCGGCCGAACATCACCTGGGTGCGCGGGGTCGGGCCGCGGAAGGCGTGCGACCCCGGGTCGTCGGTGCCGGCATACGCCTCGACCTCGGTGATCCGGAGCGCCACCGGACCGTGGACCAGCAGGCTCCCGAGGAGCAGCGGCGCAACGTCCAGCACCGGACCGGCCAGCTCCGCTCGGGTCCACCGACGGTGACCGGCCACCGGCTCAGTCGCGGACGACGGGCAGCTCGCCGACCCAGTGCCGCAACCGGGCCACCTGCTTGAGCAGGTGGGCGCGCTGCTCGGTCACCCGGACCGGTGCCGTGCCGCCGTGGGCGTTGCGCGAGGCCAGCGACCCGGGCACGGACAGCACGGAGCGGACCCCGGGCGTCAGGTGCTCGCTGATGGCCGCGAGGTCGTCGTCGTCCAGGTCCGCCAGGCCGATCCCCCGCTCCTCGCACGCGCGGACGCAGGCGCCGGCGACCTCGTGGGCGACCCGGAAGGCCACGCCCTGGCGGACCAGCCACTCCGCGACATCCGTGGCGAGGGAGAAGCCCTGCGGCGCGAGCTCCTCCAGCCGCTCCTCGTGGACCTGGAGGGTCGCGACCATCCCGGACACGGCCGGCAGCAGCACCTCCAGCGTGTCGACCGCGTCGAAGACCGGCTCCTTGTCCTCCTGCAGGTCACGGTTGTAGGCCAGCGGCAGCCCCTTGAGGGTCGCCAGCAGCCCGGCCAGGTCACCGATGAGCCGGCCGGCCTTGCCCCGGGCGAGCTCGGCGACGTCGGGGTTCTTCTTCTGCGGCATGATGCTGGACCCGGTCGAGAAGGCGTCGTCCAGCGTGACGAAGCCGAACTCGGCGGTCGCCCAGAGGATGACCTCCTCGCTGAGCCGGGACAGGTCCACCCCCACCATGGCCAGCACGAAGGACATCTCGGCGGCGAAGTCGCGCGAGGCGGTCCCGTCGATGGAGTTCTCGGCGGCCCGCGGCATCCCGAGGTCGTGCGCGACGGAGACCGGGTCGAGTCCGAGCGAGGAGCCTGCGAGCGCGCCGGACCCGTAGGGCGAGACCGCCGCCCGCGCGTCCCAGTCGACGAGCCGCTCGACGTCGCGCAGCAGCGCCCAGGCGTGCGCCTGCAGGTGGTGGGCCAGCAGGACCGGCTGCGCGTGCTGGAGGTGGGTGCGCCCCGGCATCGCGACGTCCGGGTGGGCCGCGGCCTGGTCGACCAGGGCCTGCACGACGTCCAGGACCTTCGCGCCGAGCAGGCGGGCCTGGTCACGCAGGTACATGCGGAACTGCGCCGCGACCTGGTCGTTGCGGGAGCGGCCGGCGCGCAGCCGACCCCCGACGTCGGCGCCGGCACGCTCGATGAGGCCCCGCTCCAGGGCCGTGTGCACGTCCTCGTCCTCCGGCAGCGGCACGAAGGTGCCCGCGTCCACGTCGGCCCGGAGCCGCCCGAGCGCGGCGAGCATCGCCTCCAGGTGCTCGTCCGACAGCAGGCCCGCGCGGTGCAGGACCCGCGCGTGGGCACGCGAGCCGGCCAGGTCGTACGGCGCCAGCCGCCAGTCGAAGTGCGTGCTCTTGCTCAGGGCTGCCAAGGCGTCGCTGGGGCCGCCGGTGAAGCGGCCTCCCCACAGGCTCACGGTCATGTCGACCATTGTCCCTGACCGGCCCGCGGTCTCAGTGCTCGGGCTCCGCGGCGAGTCCGAGCAGCCGCTCGGCGGTCGCCGGGCCGCCGTCGAGGTCGGTGGTGATGACCAGGATCGTGTCGTCGCCGGCGATGGTCCCGAGGATGTCCGGGGCGTCGCTGCGGTCGATCGCCGAGGCGAGGAACTGCGCCGCCCCCGGGGGCGTGCGCAGCACGACCTGGTTGCCCACCGAGCGTGCGCTCACGAGCAGCTCCTGGCACAGCCGCGCCAGCCGGTGGCTGACCTCCCCCGCGTCCTGGGCCGGGCGCGGCGTCGCGTCGCCGCCCTCCCCCGGCACGGCATACACCAGCTGGCGGCCGCGGCGGACCTTGACCGCCTCCAGGTCGACGAGGTCCCGCGACAGCGTCGCCTGCGTGACCGAGATGCCGTCCTCCCCGAGCAGGTCCAGGAGCTGTCCCTGGGACCCGACGGCGTGCCGCTCCAGCAGGTCGGAGATGCGCTGGTGCCGCGCGGCGCGGGTCATGGGGATGGAGGTCACGCTGCACGACTATACAGCCCACTGCATGAGTATGCGGTCGTGTCGGCTGGGCCGCTCTGGCCGCCGGTTCGTCCTCCGGGAGCCTCCTCGAACAGGCTCGCGAGTGACCTCGGGGCGTCCAGACGCGGTCGTGGACCTCAGTCCGGCCAGAGCTCGCGCAGGAGAGCGACCGCCGCCTCGCCGCGGGACCGCTGGAAGGCGCGCAGCGTCGGCAGGCCGGGCACGGGCGGGCGACGGGCCGCGTCGAGCAGGAATCCGCCCAGCCCGGCGACCACCGCGAGGACGTCCTCGCGGGTCGCGCCGAGCGCCTCGATGCGGGGCAGCTGCGCAGCCAGGTCCACCTCGCCGACGGCGCGGACATCGATGAGCAGCGACGCCGCGTCGAACCACGGGGCTCCTCGGCTGGCCCAGGGCCAGTCGATGACGCGGACCCGTCCGTCGGGCTGGACCAGCAGGTTGTCCGCCCGCACGTCGGTGTGGGCCACCGCGTCGCCACGCAGCCGGTCCACCGTGCGCCGCGACAGCTCGTGCAGCCGGTCCAGCCGCGCCGTCACCCAGGGGTCGAGGTGCTCCGGCGGGTCCGCGTCGAGGCGTGCCCAGCAGCCGAACTCGCCCGCCAGCTCGGCGGCGAGGTCGGGCCAGGCCTCGGCGCCCGGTGTCCGGCGATCTCGCCCAGGGCGTCGAGCGTGGCCGCCAGCTCAGGGGTGCTCCACGGGGCGTGCGGGTGCCCGCCGTCCACCTCCTCGGTGAGCAGCGCGACCCAGGTGCCGTCGTCGTAGGCGCCCAGCAGTGCCGGGGCGACAGCGAGGCCGGCCTGGCCCAGGCTGCGCAGCACCGCGACCTCCCGGCGGTGCAGCCCCGGGGAGTCCGGGTTCTGCTCGCTGCTCACGGCCTTGACGAAGGCGCGCCGCCCGTCCGCGGTCTCCACCCGGTCCGCCGATCCCGGCGAGAAGCCGGTCGGCTGCGAGTCGGCCCGGACCACCCGCGCGCCCAGCACCTGCTCTGCCCAGTCGTGCACCCCCTCCGGCAGGTCCGCCCACCCGAGCCGGACGCCGAACTCGCTCACCGGGGCGCGGCCAGCGGGTCGTCCTCTCCCCACGGCCGCAGCCGCAGCATGCGCGCCCCCTCCCCCAGGCCACGGCGGGACCACTCGCGGAGGGTGTCGAGGTCGTCGGCGCCGGCCCGGACCATCCGCCCGGAGAAGCCGTCCAGCTCCCCCTCGGCGAAGGCCAGGAGCAGGGCGGTGACGTCCTCGGGAGCGGTCCACTCGGTGCGGCCCTCGTGCATCCGCATGGCGTGCGTCATGTCGGTCTCGACCACGCCGGGCGCCAGGTCGAAGGCGTGCACGCCGTGCTCCGCGCCGGCCTGCGCCACCCCGCCGGTGATCCGGGCGAGCGCCGACTTGGACGCGCAGTATGCCGTGAGGTCGGCCCGCTCGCGGGTGCCGGCGCCGGAGTTGAGGTTCACGACGCGGCCGCCGCCGGCGGCGATCATGTGCGGCACGACCGCGCGGGTGAGCAGGTAGGGGCCGCGGACGTTGGTGACCATCACCTGCCACCACTCGTCCACGTCGGACTCCCACAGCGGCACCTCGGTCTCGATGAGACCGGCGTTGTTGACGAGCAGGTCGATCCGGCCATGGCGGTCGACCACCTGCGCGACGGCCCGCTCGACCTGGTCGGCGTCGGTGACGTCGCACGGCATACCTTCCGCGCCGTCGGCGACCGCCCCGGAGCGGGACAGGCCCACGACAACCCAGCCGTCGGCGAGCAGGGCGCGGACGAGCAGGTCACCGATGCCCCGCGAGGCGCCGGTGACCAGGGCGACCCGCTGCTGCGTCACCGCTGCACCGCCTCGTGGTCGGCGACCGCGCGGCCCACCGCTGCGTCGCGGGCGGCGTTGACCTCCTGGGTCGTCAGCGTCCGGTCCGGGGCGCGGAAGTGCATCCGCCAGGCCAGCGAGTGCTTGTCCTGCGCCACCTGGTCCCCCGCGTAGACGTCGAAGAGCTCCAGGCTCTCCAGGAGCGTGCCCGCCCCCTCCCGCAACGACCGCTCGACCTCGCTGAAGCGGACCCCACGGGGGACCTCGAGCGCGACGTCGGAGGTCGCCACGGGATGGGTGGACAGCGGGGCGACCTGCGTGCGGTGGTCGCTGGCGCGCACGAGGACGTCGAGGTCGAGCTCGGCGGCGCTGGTCCGGTCCGGCAGGCCCAGCCGCTGCACCACCTTCGGGTGGAGCTCGCCGGCCCAGCCCACGCGGGTGCCGTCGGGGAGCGTCAGGTCGACGCAGCGGCCCGGGTGGAAGGGCGCGCGGGTGCTCTGCTGCCGGCGGAGCTCGACCCCGAGGGCGTCCGCGACCGCGTGCGCCCAGCCGACCACGTCGACCACGTCGACCGGGCGGCCCCGGCCCCACCATCCGGCGCGGTCGGCCTGCCCGGCCGCCATCACGGCGACGTGCCAGGGCTGCGCCGGGACCGCACCGCGGATCTGCGCCAGGACGTCGTCGGCGGGGACCTCACCGACCCCGGGGACCGGGGCCATCGCGTCCGGCTCGGGGTGGGTGACGGTGTCGATCTCGAAGAGCGCCACGTCGCGGTTGCCGCGGGAGACGTTGCGCAGCACCGCCTCCGGCAAGGTCTGCAGCAGCGCGGTCCGCATGAGGGGCGCCTCGTCGGACAACGGGTTCGCCAGCCGGACCGCCTGCCGGTGCGGGTCGTCCTCGGCGAGCCCCAGCTCGTCGAAACGGTCGGCGCCGACGAAGGGGTAGGTCAGCACCTCCTGCAGGCCCTGCCCGGCGAGGGCCGTCGCGACGGCGCGGCGGGCACGCTGCCCGTGGGTGAGACCGCGCCCGCCGACGGCACGCGGCACGACCGAGGGGATCTTGTCGTAGCCGTCGATCCGCGCCACCTCCTCGACGAGCGTGGCGGCGTCGGTGAGGTCCGGGCGCCAGCTCGGGGCGACCACCGACACCCGGCGCGGGTCGTCGGTGTCGGAGACCTCGCAGCCGATCATCGCGAGCACCTCGCGCACCCGGTCGAAGGAGTAGTTGACGCCCACGTAGGCGGTGGGCATGGTCAGGTCGAGCTCGATCGCGGCCCGCTCGGCACGCTGGTCGACGTCGGTGATCGCCGGGTCGGCGGTGCCCCCGCCGTGCTCGACCAGCAGGTCGACCGCGAGCTGGGCCGCGGCAGCCGTCACGTCCGGGTCGACACCGCGCTCGAAGCGCTTCGCCGCCTCGCTGGACAGCTTGTGCCGGCGCGACGTGCGTGCGACGGTCCGCGGGTCGAAGTGGGCCGCCTCGATGAGGACGTCGGTGGTGACGCCGGGCGTCACCTCGCCGTCCTCGCCGCCCATGACCCCGGCCAGCGCGAGCACCCGCTCGCCGCCGTCGGTGATGAGCAGGTCCTCAGGGTCGAGCGCGCGGTCCACGTCGTCCAGGGTCGTCAGCCGCTCCCCCGGACGGGCCCGTCGCACCACGACCGGACCGGTGAGCGTGGCCAGGTCGAAGGCGTGCAGGGGCTGCCCGAGGGCGAGCATGACGTAGTTGGTGACGTCCACGGCGAGCCCGATGGGCCGCATGCCGGCCTCGGTGAGACGGCGGGCCATCCACTCCGGCGTGGTGCGGGTCAGGTCGATGTCCCGCACGACCCGCGCCAGGTAGCGGTCGCACCCGGCGACCCCCTCGAGCGGCGTCTCGTCGGCGAGGCGGACGGCATACCCCTCGCCGCTTCCGGCGTCCACGGCGAGCGAGGCGGGGTCGGTGAAGGCCGCACCGGTGGAGTGGGAGTACTCCCGCGCGATGCCGCGGACCGAGAAACAGTAGCCGCGGTCTGGCGTGACGTTGACCTCGACGGTCTCGCGGTCCAGCCCGAGGACGCCGATGAGGTCGTCGCCCGGCGCGAGCCCGGCGACGACGCCCTCGGGCAGGAGCCGGGGCAGCACGAGGATGCCGTCGTGGTCATCCCCGATCCCCAGCTCGCGGACCGAGCAGATCATGCCCGCCGAGACGTGGCCGTAGGTCTTGCGGGCACTGATGGTCAGCGGACCCTGCGGGGTCGGGAGCGTCCCGCCGGGCAGGATGACGGCGACGAGGTCGCCGACGCCGAAGTTGTGGGCCCCGCAGACGATGCCCTGCGGCTCGCCGGTGCCGTTCGCGGCTCCGACGTCGACCTGGCACCAGTTGATCGTCTTGCCGTTCTTCTGCTCCTCGGGGGTCATCTCGAGGACCCGGCCGACGACGAGCGGGCCGCCGACACCGCTGGTGTGCACGCCTTCCTCCTCGAGACCGACGGCCACGAGGTCGGCGGCGATCTGCTCGCCGGTGACGCCCTCGGGCAGCGTGACGTAGTCGCCGAGCCAGTCGACCGGAACCCGCATCAGATCTCCATCCCGAACTGCGCGTTGAAGCGCACGTCTCCCTCGATCAGCTCCCGCATGTCGGCGATGCCGTGGCGGAACATCGCGGTCCGCTCCACGCCCATCCCGAAGGCGAAGCCTGGTAGCGCTCCGGGTCGACCCCGGCCGCGCGCAGCACGTTGTGGTTGACCATCCCGCAGCCGCCCCACTCGATCCAGCCGGTCCCGCCGCAGGTCCGACAACCTGGGTCTTCACCGCGGCAGACGAAGCAGCGGAAGTCCATCTCCGCGCTCGGCTCGGTGAAGGGGAAGAAGGCGGGGCGCAACCGGCTGACGATCCCGGGGCCGAACATCGCCTCGGCGAGCCGGTCCAGCGTGCCCCTGAGGTGGGCCATGGTCAGGCCCTCGTCGATCGCGATGCCCTCGAGCTGGTGGAAGACGGGGGTATGCGTGGCGTCCAACTCGTCGGTGCGGAACGTCTTGCCGGGGACGGCGACGTAGAGCGGGACGCCGCGGTCCAGCAGCGACCGCGCCTGGGTGGGCGAGGTGTGCGTGCGCAGCACCAGCCCGGCCTTGGCCGGGTCGACGAAGAAGGTGTCCTGCATCTGCCGCGCCGGGTGGTCCTTGTCGAAGTTGAGCGCGTCGAAGTTGAACCACTCCGCCTCGACCTGCGGCCCCTCGGCGATCTCCCAGCCCAGGCCGACCATCGCGTCGGCCATCCGCTCGGCGGTGACGGTGATCACGTGCCGTCGGCCGAGCGGCCGACGACCCGGGGCGACCGTCAGGTCCATCGCCTCCTCGACGAGGATCCGCTCGTCGCGCTCGGCCTCCAGCTCGACCTGCCGGGCGGCGAGGGCCTGGTTGACCCGGCCCCGGGCCTGGCCGACAAGCTTGCCCGCCGCGGCCTTCTCCGAGCCCGGCAGCGAGCCGATGGTGCGGTTGGCCAGGGCGAGCGGTGACCGGTCACCCGCATGCGCCAGACGGACGTCCTTGAGCTGGTCCAGGTCGGCGGCCCGCTCGATGGCGATCAGCGCCCCCATGAGGTGACCGTCGACCGTCTCGGGCGCGAGATCGGGGACATGGGGAGCAGGCATACCGTCGGTCGGGTCGGGGGCATCGGCTGCAGACACGGCGGCCAGTCTAGGTGCGGACCGGTCCGACCCTCGACCGGGTTTCGTCCGACACCCCACCGGCGTCGCCCGGTCGGGACGGGATCACGGGAGGCGGGATCGCGCGGCGGCGGAGGCGTGCAGGCACACGGTGGCCGCCATGGCCAGGTTGAGCGACTCGGCGCGGGTGATGGGTATGCGCACCCGCGCGTCGCAGCCGGAGCTCACCTCCGGCGGCAGCCCCCAGGCCTCGTTGCCCATGACCCACGCGTGCCGGCCGGTGAGCCCGGCATCCGGCAGCACGGTCTCGCCGGAGCCGTCCGCAGCGAGCAGCCGGATGCCCCGCTCCCGGCAGGCGCCGAGCAGCTCCCCGACGGGCGTGCCCACGCTCACCGGCAGGTGGAAGAGGGCACCGACCGTGGAGCGCACGACCTTGGGGTTGTGGACGTCGACCGAGGCGTCGCTGACCAGCACCGCGTCGGCCCCGAAGGCACTGGCCCCACGCAGCACGGTGCCCGCGTTGCCGGGGTCGCGCACGTGGGTCAGCACCACCGCGAAGCCGTCCTCCCCCACCGCGTCCAGCGCCCGCGCCAGGGGGACGTCGACCCGCTCGGCGACCGCCAGGACACCCTGGGGCGAGCCGGTGTCGGCCATCGCCGCCAGCACCGGCTCGGTGCCGCGGTGGACCGGCCGCCCGGCGGCCACGGCGGTGTCGACCAGCTCGCGGTGCCGCTGTGCCGCCTCATCGGTGAGGTAGACCGCCCGGGCCCGCCCCGCGGCGTGCCGCAGCAGCTCCCGGACGGCCTGCGGCCCCTCCACCAGGAAGGTGCCGGAGCGCTCCCGGGCAGCACGACGCCCCAGCGCGGCGACCGCCCGGACCCGCTCGCTGCGAGGGTTGCTCAGCAGCGGCTGGTCGGGGTCGCTCATGCGCCGGGGCGTCGGTGGTGCCGGGGTCAGGCGTCGTGCGCCGTGGCTCAGGCGGCGGACTCGGCCTTCTCGCCCGCGGCCGGCACGTTGGCCTTGGCGAGCTCGACGAGGGTGGTGAAGGCCGCCTCGTCGTGCACGGCGAGCTCGGCCAGCATCCGGCGGTCGACCTCGACACCGGCGGCCTTGAGGCCCTGGATGAACCGGTTGTAGGTCATGCCGTTGGCGCGCGCACCGGCGTTGATCCGCTGGATCCAGAGGCGACGGAAGTCACCCTTGCGGGCGCGACGGTCGTTGTAGCTGTAGACCAGGCTGTGGGTGACCTGCTCCTTGGCCTTGCGGTAGAGCCGGCTGCGCTGCCCGCGGTAACCGCTGGCGCGCTCCAGGACGACCCGACGCTTCTTGTGGGCGTTGACCGCCCGCTTCACGCGTGCCACGTGAGTACTCCTTGACTAGTGCTGGGGGTGGGAAGTTTCAGGGGTGCCGGCTCAGAGGCCGAGCATCTTCTTGACCTTGCGGACGTCGCTGGGGGCGACCTCCTTGTCGTTCACGAGCCGGCGCGCCGCCTGGCTGGTGCGCTCCTGGAACTTGTGCACGTGGCGTGCACGCTGGTGCATGATCTTGCCGGAGCCAGTGACGCGGAAGCGCTTCTTGGCACCGCTGTGGGTCTTCATCTTCGGCATGAGCCGATCTCCTTCGTCGTCTCCGCCCGGGGTGCCGGGCGTGGTCCTGGGGTATGCCGTGGGTCCGGGGCCGCTGGGCCCCGCACCTCACTGCGGGTCGGTGGCGAGCGTGGCCTCGTCCGACGCGGCCTGGGTGCGCTCGGCGTCGCGCCGCTTGGCCTGCCGGACCTGTGCCTTCTTGGCGGTCGGCCCGAGCACCATCACCATGTTGCGGCCGTCCTGCTTCGGGGCGCTCTCCACGTGGCCGAGCTCGGCCACGTCCTCGGCCAGGCGCTGCAGCAGCCGGAAGCCGAGCTCGGGCCGGGACTGCTCGCGGCCACGGAACATGATGGTGACCTTGACCTTGTCGCCGGCCTTGAGGAAGCGCACGACGTGGCCCTTCTTGGTGCCGTAGTCGTGGTCGTCGATCTTCGGTCGGAGCTTGATCTCCTTGATGACCGTGTTGACCTGGTTCTTGCGGGCTTCCCGGGCCTTCATGGCGGCTTCGTACTTGTACTTGCCGTAGTCCATGAGCTTGGCGACCGGGGGGCGCGCCATCGGGGCGACCTCGACCAGGTCGAGGTCGGCCTCGGCCGCCAGCCGCAGCGCGTCCTCGACGCGCACGATGCCGACCTGTTCCCCGTTGGGACCCACCAACCGCACTTCCGGGACCCGGATGCGGTCGTTGATGCGAGGCTCGCTGATGTGCCTGCTCCTTCGTCGTCGTGTCTGACGACCCCGGGCACCAGAAAGGCCTCCTGGCACCTGGTGCGCAAGAGGCCTGTCCCCCACGGTCCGGCGCAGCACGCACACCCGCAGGTATGCGCTGCAGCCGCCGCTCGGAGGCGGTGGCGGACCGTGTCGGACCCGGCGACCCGGAGGTCGGCGCGGGTGGGGGCTGAGCCCCTCTTGCACGTCGGACGCCGTGGCGCCCGACTGGTCGATTCATCATTCTAGCAGACGGCAGGCCCGCCCCGACCGTGGTCGAGGCGGGCCCACCACCGGCATACGCCGGTGTCAGCGCCTGCTCAGCAGCCGATCTTGCGGAGGGCGTAGTCCTCCGTCACGATCCGCCCGCGGGGCACGCGGATCTCGTCCACGGTCGGTCGGTAGCCGTCCTTGGCGACGATCGCCTGGTACCTGTTGGTGAGCACCCAGTAGGCGTACGAGCCGTCCTCCTCGGTGAGGAGGCTGTAGCCGGCGTGGTCGCCCCGTCGCGGCGTGAGGTCCACGACGGCACCGCCCAGCCCGACCCGTGAGGAGTCGCACTCGACACCCTCCACGCTGCCCTGGAGCTTGCCCCAGTTGCGCGGCGGATTGACATGCATCGTCACGTCGATCGGGTCCAGGTCCTGCGGGGTGCTGGTCCGGATGCCGATGCCCGCGGTGTAGTCACCCGGCTGCGCCACGTTGGCGTCCGTGGTCACCCGCACCCGCACCCGGTCGCCCGGCTCGATGGTGAACTCCATCGGGTCCACCGTCAGCCAGTCGACGTCGGCGCCGGTGGCGCCGCAGTCGTCGTAACCGGGCAGCTGCTCGGCCACGTCGATCGGGGTGAAACCACCGGTGGACCCGCCGACCTTGGCGATGCCGCAGGCGGCACCTCCGCGGTAGACGGCCGCACTGCTGGCCGGCATCTCGACCCAGTCGCCGCTGGCACCGTCGAACGCGAAGCTCGCGTTCGTGACCGCGCCGCCCTGGACACCGCCGTTGACGATCATCTGACCGTTGGCGCCGGCCGACTGCCCGGCCCACACGTCCACCGGGGCGTCCGGCAGCGCGGTCCAGGAGTCGTCACCCGGGTCGTAGGCGTAGCTGTCGGCGATGCCGCCGGCTCCGTCGTTGCCTCCGGCGCAGATCACCTGGCCGTCGACGCCACCGCACGAGGCGAAGGCGACCGCCACGGGGTAGTCGGCCAGCTGGGTCCAGCTGTCCGCTCCCGCGTCGTAGGCCATCACCGCGTCGGTCGCCGGCAGGCAGTCCGCGGTGGTGCACCCACCGACGGAGTACAGCAGCCCGTCCACCACGGCGGTCCCGGCAGCCGAGACCGCGACCGGGGCGTCGGCCCCGCCGGTCCAGGCGTCCGCGCCCGCGTCGTAGACGTGGGTGGCGGTGGACACGCCACCGTCGACCCAGCCGCCGCTGGACACGATCTGCCCGTTGACGGATCCTGCCGTGACCGCCGAGGCGGCCTCGGGCAGAGGCGCGACCGCGGTCCAGGCCATGCCCTCGGCGTCGTACCGGTTCACGTCCGCGAAGGCGGCCGTGCCGGTCGTCCCGCCGAGGGTGTACCAGGTGCCGTCGAGGTTGACGACGCGGTTGTCCATGGCCACGCGCGGGTAGTTGCCCAGCGGCGTCCAGGGATCGGCGGCGACCCGCAGCGGGTCGGCCGCACCGGCCTTGCCCATGCCGGAGGCTGCGGCGCCGAGCGAGGTCTCCACGTCCAGCGAGACCACCTCACCACCCTCGCCCTCGGCGGCGGGACCCATCGTGTCCCGGCTGCCGTCGACGCGGAGGATCTCCACCCCGCCGGCCTGCTCGGTCAGCGTGACCTCGGCCGAGCCGGACCCGGTGTTGGTGAACGTCACCCGGTGGCGACGCTCCGAGCCCAGCGGCTGATAGACCTCGATCTCGTCGGTGTCCACCTCGATGAAGCCGGACCCCAGGCTGAAGTCGGCCCGGACGGCGGCGGAGACCTCCACCGTGACGTCCTGCGTGACCGAGGAGTAGCCGCGGGCGCTGGCCTCGAACGGGTGGGTCCCCGGGGTGCCCGAGAACAACCAGTAGAAGCCGTCGTCGAGGTTCTCGTCCGCCGGCGTCGCCGTGGTGAGCGCGGTCTCCTCCGGCACGTCGAGGTTGGTCACCGTGGCGCCCACGACGCCGGTGCCGTCCTCCTCGGCGGAGACGTTGCCGACCACGTAGCCGCCCTCGCCCGTGGGCGAGCAGAGGCGGTTGCCGAGGAAGACGTCGTCCACCTCCCACCACCAGTCGTACTCCGCCTGGGACATGTGGAAGGCGACCCGGACGTCGCTCTCGCCCGCCGCGTCGGGCAGCGGGATGACCTGCGCGTCCGGCCCACGCACCGAGGCGTCCTGGGACAGCACCGTGGTCCACGTCTCTCCACCGTCGAGGCTGACCTCGACGTCGGCGAGGTCGTCACCGAGGGCACGCCAGTCCTGGCGGAAGCCGACCACCGGCTCGGACAGGTCCGACATGTCGACGCTGGGGCTGATCAGCAGGCTGTCCTGCGATCCGCCCGAGCCGTAGAAGTCGGAGTCGAGGACGGCGAAGTTGCCCTCGCCGCCGGTGAGGTTGTCCCGACCGCCCGGGTTGTCGAAGGCCCAGACCTCGCCGGTGCCGGCGTTGTCCACGACCTCCCAGCCCTCGGGCGCGGTGGTCCCGTCGAAGCTCTCGGTGACACCGTCGACGACGAAGTCGTACCCCGGCGCGATGCAGGTGGCCGAGTCGACCGGGACCGAGACGTCGAGGGAGTCACCGGAGGTGGCCTCGACGGTCGGCGCCGTGTAGCCCGGGTACTGGACCTGCACCGTGAGGTCGAAGGTCTCCCCCTCGGGAAGGTCCAGCGAGAACTCACCCGTCTCCGGGTCGGTGAAGGTCGCCGCCGGCGTGCCCTCGGCGCTGACGCGGGCATACAGCGGGAAGCCGTATCCCGAGCCGTCCGTGACCGTGCCGGTGACCGCACCGCTCGCGACCGGGTCCAGCGCGGCGTCCACCGTGGTGGTCTCGCCCGCCGTGACCGTGGCGCTCGCCGTGGCGGTGGCGTAGCCGAACTTGCTCATCGTGAGGTCGTAGTCACCCGCCGAGAGCTGGGCCTCGTAGGTGCCCTCCTCGTCGGTGAGCGTGCTGCGCTCGATCGGGCCGACGATGTCCACCGAGGTGTCCGGCAGCGGGTCCCCGCTGGCGGCGTCGGTGACGGTGCCCTCCAGGGTGCCCGCGTCGCCGATCGGCGCCGAGTTCACCAGCTCGAGGGCGTCCAGCCGTCCCTCGCCGAAGACGTTGTTGTCCTCGGCCGTGCCACCGCACTGCAGGTCCTCGGTGTTGACGGCCGTGCCGTCGAGCAGCCCTCGGGTGCCGTCCACGTCGCCCACCAGGGCGGGCGCCCCGGACCAGGCGAGCGCCACCGCGCCCGCCACGTGCGGCGAGGCCATCGAGGTGCCCGAGTAGACGGCATACCCGTTGCCGGGGACCGAAGACCGGACCGCGCTGCCGGGTGCGGAGATGTTCGGCTTGATCTCGCCGTCCTGACCCGCACCGCGTCCGGAGGACCCGGAGATGGTGTGACCGCTGTTGTAGTTGCCCACGGAGTAGGCCACGATGCGGCTGCCGGGCGAACCGGCGCTCTCGCAGGCCGGGCCGCTGTTGCCGTTGGCGAAGACGCCGAACTGGCCGCTCGCCGCCCAGGCCTCGATGACGTCCTCCATGAAGGGGGCCGTCGAGGGGCCCTGCGTGCCCCAGCTGTTGTTGATGACGTGGGGGCGCTTCGAGACGTCCGGGTTCTCACCCTCGAGGTCGCGCGGCTCGAGCATCCACTGGCCCGAGGCGATGAGCGCGGCGTCGGTGGGGCAGCAGCCGTTGGCCGCGATCCACTTCGCCCCGGGCGCCACCCCCACCTGGTTGTCCCCGCCGTCGTCGCCGACCATCGTCCCGGTCACGTGCGTGCCGTGCCCGTCGTTGTCGGCGGGCGCGTCGGGCGAGGTGCCCGCGGCGTCGAACCAGTTGTAGTTGTGGTCGAACGTGCCGTCACCGTTGTTGCCGCGGTAGGCGTTGACCAGGGCGGGGTGGTCGAACTGGGCGCCGGTGTCGATCGAGGCGACGACGACCCCCTCGCCCCGGATGCCGAGGCCCTCCCACACCGCCGGGGCGTTGATGTCGTCGACCCCCCACTCGACGGCCGCCGGGGCCATCTGCTGGTCCTCCTCCTTGAGGTCCGGCACCTCGATCGTCAGGGTCGGGTAGATCCCCTCCACCCCGCCGGCCGAGGCCATCGAGGTCACGAGGTCCAGGTCCGCGCCGCCGACCCGGATGGAGTTGGTGGCCCAGAACGCCTGGTAGTCCACGTCCTGCGTGTCCAGCTGTTCCTTGAGGTCGGCCTGGCTGGCGTCGGCCGATGCCTGCAGAGCATCGACGACGGCCTGACCGCGCTTGTCCCAGTCCTGGATCGTGGAGAACTGACTCAGGTCGGGACGCGCGGCGAAGCGCACCCAGACATCGGCCCGCCCCCCGCTCGCCACCTGCTCGTCGACCTGGGCGTCGATCTTGTCGTCCAGGCTCGGCTCGAGCCCCCCTGGTGCCGCCACGGCCGGCACCGTGGCCGCCAGCCCTGAGGCAACGAGGGCGCCGGCGGCAAGACCTGCGCACCAGCGTCGTCGGTGATTCGAATGCATCAACTGTCCTCTCGGTTGAGGTGTATGTCGGGTGACCTACGTCACCCTGACTGGTCGAACCTAGGGAGCGGCTGTGCGCAGAACAACGACAGGACGTGGGCAACACGTGCACAAAGTGGGTAGTTGGCGGGTCCCCGGATCCGGCCGGACAGCACTGGATCGACGCCCCTGCCGGACGCCGATCTCCCTCCCGGTCACAGGCTCCTGAGGGCACCTCCGCGCAGCGGCGCCAGGGGCGCGAGCCGGAAGCCGACGCCGCGCACGGCGGCGAGGTGGACCGGGGCGGAGACGGCCTCGAGCTTGACCCGCAGCCGCCGCACGACGGCGTGGAGGTGGGAGCAGTCGCCGGTGTACGTCGTCCCCCACACCGTGCTGGTGAGGTCGGCGAAGCTGAGCACGCGGCCGGGGTCGGCAAGCAGGGCCTCGAGCAGGCCGTACTCCAGGGGGGTGAGCTGCTCGCTCTCCGGGGCGTGCACCACGCTGCGGCTGTCGGCGTCCAGCCGGAGGCCGCCGGGCTGCGAGAGTCGTTCCGGGACGTCGCCGGCGAGCGCCTCGCGGGCCTCGGCCACCGAGCCCACGACGAGGACGGTGCCGGGCCAGCCCGCCCCGGCCAGGCTGGCGAGGTGACCGGCGGTCGCCTCGGAGAGCACGACCACCATGACGGTTTCGGTCTCGGTGTGCCCCTCAGGCACCGGCGCAGCGGGCACCCGCGAAGGTATGCCGTCCGTCACCGTCACCCGTCACCTCTCTACCCTCTGTGCGCCTCCCCCGGCGCCACTCGTGCGATTCACGCTAGGAGGGGGTGAGGTGCATCACAAGGCCCTTGACCAACTCCATACCCAGGTTTTGCCCGGCCTTTGGGATGCGCGCCCCGATCACCGGCGGAGGCGACCGGTCAGTCTCCCCTAACTTGAGTGGTTCAAGTTGTGGTGGTCGGATCAGTGCATGAGCACGACCGACCTCGCCCCATCCCTGCGTGGTGCCGGGCTGCGGGTGACCCGCCCCCGGCTGGCGGTCCTCGGCCTGCTGCAGGAGAACCCGCACGCGGACGCCGCCCAGGTGGTCTCGCTCGCGCGCCGGCGCGCCGAGGGGATCTCCGTCCAGGGGGTCTACGACGTGCTGTCCGTCCTGTGCGGGGCGGGCCTGGTGCGCCGCATCCAGCCGGCCCACGCCGTCGCCCGCTACGAGCTCGACCTCGGGGACAACCACCACCACGTCGTCTGCCGCTCCTGCGACGTCCTCGTCGACGTCCCCTGCGCCGTCGGCTCGGCCCCCTGCCTCGACCCCGCCCCCGCCCTCTCGGTCGGCTTCGACGTCGACGAGGCCGAGGTCATCTACTGGGGCCTGTGCCCGGACTGCGACCCGACCCCTCAGCTGCCCGCATGTCCACCACCACCAAGGAGAAGGTATGACCTACCCCGGATACATCAACGCCGAGCACTCCGGCGAGGGCCCCGAGCCCACCGGAGGCACCACCACCAACGGCGCGCCGCACGACTCCGACCGCAACAGCCTCTCGGTCGGGCCGAACGGCCCGCTCATGCTGCACGACGTCAGCCTCGTCGAGGCGCTGGCGCACTTCGACCGCGAGAAGGTCCCGGAGCGGCTGCCCCATGCCAAGGGCTCCGGCGCCTTCGGCACCTTCGAGACGACCGAAGACGTCACGGCATACACCAAGGCCGGGATCTTCCAGCCCGGCGCCAGCAGCGAGGTCATCAGCCGCTTCTCCACCGTGGCCGGCGAGCAGGGCTCCCCGGACACCTGGCGCGACGTGCGTGGCTTCTCGGTCCGCTTCTACACCGACGAGGGCAACCTGGACATCGTCGGCAACAACACCCCGATCTTCTTCGTCCGCGACCCGCTGAAGTTCCCGAACTTCATCCGCTCCCAGCGCCGCACGCCGGACAGCGGGCTGCGCGACCCCAACATGCAGTGGGACTTCTGGACCGCCAACCCCGAGTCCTCGCACCAGGTGAGCTACCTCATGGGCGACCGCGGGCTGCCCAGGACGTGGCGCGAGATGAACGGCTACTCCTCGCATACCTACATGTGGGTCAACGAGCAGGGTGATCGCTTCTGGGTGAAGTACCACTGGCACAGCGACCAGGGCGTCCACAACATCAGCAACGAGGAGGCGGACCGCCTCGCCGGTTCGGACGCCGACTACCACCGGCGTGACCTCTTCGAGGCGATCGACCGTGGGGACCACCCGAGCTGGACCCTGTTCGTGCAGGTCATGCCGTACGACGAGGCCAAGACCTACCGCTACAACCCGTTCGACCTCACCAAGGTGTGGCCGCACGCGGACTACCCGCTCGTCAAGGTGGGCCGGATGACGCTGAACCGCAACCCGGAGAACTGGTTCGCCCAGATCGAGCAGGTGGCGTTCTCGCCGTCCAACCAGGTGGTCGGCACCGGCGTCTCCCCCGACAAGATGCTGCTGGCCCGGGTGTTCTCCTACCCGGACGCCCAGCGTCACCGCATCGGTGCCAACTTCACCCACCTGCCGGTCAACCAGCCCAAGGTGCAGGTCAACGCCTACCAGTTCGACGGGCCGATGGCCTACCTGCACTCGGGGAGCCAGCCCACCTACGTCACCAACTCCTACGGTCGCCCCTGGTCGGACCGGACCGGCCCGGTGGAGAACGGCTGGGAGGCGGACGGCGAGCTGGTCCGCCAGGCCTACGACCTGCGTGAGGACGACAGCGACACCGGGCAGGCCGCCCTCCTGGTGGGCGAGGTCTACGACGACGCCCAGCGTGAGCGCCTCGCCCAGACGGTCGGCGGCATGATGGGCGCCTGCGACCCGATGATCCGCGAGCGGGTCTACGAGTACTGGCGGAACATTCACCAGGGCGTGGGTGAGCGGATCGAGCAGATCGCCGCCGAGGCCGAGGTCCGGGAGAGCGACGGCGGCACGCCGCAGGTCGAGTCCCTGGGCGAGTCCCGGTCGGACCTGGTCGGCAGCCACCGCTGACCCGGCGGCGCGCCGACGCCGCAGATCGACCGGAGCGCCCACCGCCGCACCGCGGCCGGTGGGGCGCTCCCGTGTGCCGGGATCCCTCCACGTGGTGCGTCGGTCGTCGCAGGCTCAGGCGGTGGCGAGCCGGAAGGTGACGGCGTCGATGCGCGCGCGGGTCTCGGCGTCCACCGCGAGACCCTCCCCGACCCGGGTGACGAGTGCCTGCACCTGCGGCCCGGAGAGGCCGGGGCGCAGACCGAGCTCGACCACGAGCTCCCCGCCGGACCCGGCGAGCCGGTGCGCCACGACGTCCTCCTCCTGCTGGACCGTGGCCGCCACGGCAGCGGCCACCTGTTCGTCCCGGTGCGCGGGCACCCAGTCGCGGGCCATCGCGAGGGCCCACACCATCGACCCGCTCAGCGTGTAGGCCGGTGGACCGGGTGCGGGGGCCAGGTCGAGGGGGATCACGGTGCAGCCCTCCTGGACGGCGGCCAGCGCCGCGCGCTGGGCGGTGACCGGGACGGGGCGGGCCTGGGGGTCCCACGCCCCGAGCGCCGCGGTGCTCGTGAAGGCCGGCAGCGCCCGCTGCCCGTCCGGCGCGACGAGGGTCACCGAGGCCATGTCGCTGCTCGCGTCGGCGGGGATGCCCGAGGAGGTGTCGACCTCGCCGGCGACCGCGACGACCGGGACGATCAGCCGCGCCCGGGCCACCGCGGCGACGACCTCCTCGGCAGCCGGCTCGGGGTCGTCCCCGCCGAGCAGCCGGGAGAGGCGCTCGTCGGCGGCCCCGGTGTCACCGTCGAAGCCGGTGCCGGTGAGGGTGCGTCCGGACCACGGGGTCCCGGCGGTGTCGGCGCCGTCCTGCGGCCGGTGGTCGGCGAAGCGGTGGCTCACGAGCAGACCTCCAGGGCGTCGGTCAGGGTGAAGGCGCCCTCGTGCAGCGCGGCGCCCAGCACGAGCTCGTCGACCGCGGGCGACTCGCGCAGCCGGACGACGTCCTCGAGGTCGGCCACACCACCGGAGGCGGTCACCGGCGACCCGACCAGCGCGGCGACGGAGGCGAAGAGGTCGAGGTCGGCGCCGGTGCGTCGGCCGTCCCGGGAGGCGTCGGCGACGAGCACGCGCACCCCGCCGTCCCGCAGCACCGGGTGGTCGGCGAGGAGGTGCTCCGGCGGCCCGAGGACCAGCGGGGTGCCGCGGGCGACCACCTGCCCGTCCCGGACGTCGACCGCGACGACCAGCCGCTCCCCCAGTGCCGCTGCGGCGGACTCGACGAGGGCGGGGTCGGCCAGCGCCGAGCTGGCGAGGACGACGCGCCGGGCCCGGGTGCCGGCCGCCCACCTGACGTCGGCCTCGGTGGCGATGCCTCCGGACAGCTGCACCGGCACGGGTAGGCAATCGAGCAGCTCGGTCATGAGGTCCGGGTCCCCCCCGCGGCCGAAGGCCCGGTCGAGGTCGACGAGGTGCAGCATCGTCGCGCCCTGGTCCACCATCGCCGCGGCGACGGCCGCGGGGGCGTCCGCATGGCCGGCACGCACCTGGGTGGCCCGGCCACCGGCGACGTCCACGGCCGGGAGCAGGCTCAGCGTCCCCGTCACGACAGGACGCCCAGCTCCTGCCGGAGCCGCACCGAGTCGCGCACGGCGTCCTCGAACCACTCGACCTGCCGGCGGTCGGGGACGACCCGGACCGCGCCGGGCAGGTCGTCGGCGCGGGCGGGCTCCTCGACGAGCCGGGTGCCAGGGAGCCCGAGCGTGGCCATGACCGCCTGGAGCATGCGGGCGGGGCGCACCCTCGTCTCGTGCAGCAGCTCCACCAGCTCGTCCCGGGTGCCCGGGTCCGCACCGGCCAGCCGCACCAGCTCGGCCGGACCGGCCAGGTCGAGACCCGGCGGGCGCAGCAGCCCCTGCTCCGGCTCCCAGACGACCCACCGCACGCGTCGGCGCCGACCCCCGCCGTGGACGGTGACCAGGGCGCGACCGTCGACCTCGAAGAAGCCCAGCCCGGGTGCCGCCCTGGCGGGCAGCGCGCGGCAGGCACTGACGAGGCCACCGTCCTCGTAGGGCGGTCCGGCCTGCGAGCCGCCTCGGGTCACCACCGCCGTCCACCCCTCCAGCGGCACGACGGTGACGGGCACGACGCTCGCCCCCACCCAGGTGTCGACCTCGGCGCGCGGCCCGGCCGACAGCAGCAGCCCGGCCGATCGCGCGGCGTCGCTGGCGGTCGTGGGCGGAGGGGTCACGCAGTCATCCTACGGATCGGTGGGGCCGCTCCCGCCCTCGCCACGGCGGGTGCCCCGCGACCGGCCGAACGGGTCCTGGCGCGGGGTCGGGAAGTGCCCCGCCGACCGCGGCGGGGAGGACACCCGTGGGCGACCGAAGCCGTCGGTGCGGCGGTCGCGCGGTGGGCCGCGTCGGGCGCCCCCGCCGAAACGGGGCCGCGTGGGCGCGTCCCCGGACTCCGCCTCCTCGTGCCGCGGCGGTCGGTTGCCGTAGAGCAGCCGTTCCACCACCTCGCGGGAGTGTCGGGCGATCCGGCGCCAGTCCTGGGCCAGGGCGGCACCCTGACCCGGCTCCCGGCGCATGACCCGGGACATCCCCTCGGCGTCGCGCAGGTCGCTGGGCACGCTGTCCACGGCGCGCCCCCGCCAGACGATGCCGGCGTCGCGCAGTTGAGAGGCGGTGGCCCAGGCCACCAGCAGCAGGTGCAGGTCGCGCTCGGTCAGCAGCCCGGCCGCGCCCGCGGCCCGCAGGGCGTCGATGGTGCTGGTCGTGCGCAGACCGGCGTGCTCGTGCGCGTGCTGGAGCTGCAGCAGCTGGGCCACCCACTCCACGTCCGACAGCCCGCCCAGCCCCAGCTTGAGGTGGGTCCGTGGGTCGGCACCCCGGGGCAACCGCTCGGCCTCCATCCGGGCCTTGAGCTTGCGGATCTCGCGGACCGCGGCGTCCCCGATCCCCCCTTCGGGCCAGCGCAGCGGTCGCACCATCTCGGTGAAGGCCTCACCCAGTCCGCGGTCCCCCGCCACCGGTCGGGCACGCAGCAGCGCCTGCGACTCCCAGCCGGCCGACCATCGCTCGTAGTAGGTGCGGTATCCCTCGAGGCTGCGGACCAGCGGCCCGCCCTTGCCCTCGGGACGCAGGTCGGCATCCAGCTCGAGCACCGGGTCCGGTCCCGGGCCGGACAACCCCCGGCGCAGCTCGGCGATGACGTCACCGGCCTGCTGGGCCGCCAGCTCGGGGTCGTCGCCGACGACGTCGTAGACGTACATCACGTCGGCGTCGCTGGCATACCCCACCTCGCGACCGCCGAGCCGGCCCATACCGACGAGCAGCATGACCATCGCGGCCTCCTCCTCGCGCCGTGCCAGCACCCGGCGCGTGGCGACGCCGAGCGCCCCCTCGAGGTAGGCGTCGGTGAGGTCGCTCAGCGCCTGGCGCACCTGCGGCCCCTCCCAGCCGGCAGCGAGGTCGCCGAGGACGATCCGGACCAGCTCGCGCGCCCGCACCTTCCGCACCGAGGCGAAGGCCTCCTCGGCGCTGGCCTGCCGCTGCGCCGCGGCGCTCATCCGGGCCACGAGGGCGTCCTTGTCCGGCGCCACCAGCTCGGTCTCGTCACCGAGGAGGGAGACCGTCTCGGGGCTGCGGATGAGCAGGTCGACGGCATACCGGCTGGAGGAGAGGACGCGCGCCAGACGCTGCGCGGCGCTGCCCTCGTCGCGCAGCATCCCGAGGTACCAGTGCGTCGTGCCGAGGGCGTCGCTGATGCGGCGGAAGGCGAGCAGTCCGGCGTCCGGGTCGGCGCCGTCGGCGAACCAGGAGAGCATGACCGGCAGGAGGTGCCGCTGGATGGTGGCCCTGCGGCTGACGCCCTCGGTGAGCGCCTCCAGGTGCCGCATCGCGCCGGCCGGGTCGCGGAACCCGAGCGCGGCCAGACGCTCCCGGGCGGCCTCGGTCGAGAGCCGCGCCTCATCGCTGGAGAGCCGGGCGACGGCCGAGAGCAGGGGCCGGTAGAACAGCCGCTCGTGCAGGCGGCGCACCTCCCGCCGCACCGCCTTCCACCGCTGCGTGACGGCACGGTCCGCCTCGCCCCGCTCCCCCAGCAGCCGTCCGAGGCGACGCAGCTCGGCCTCACCGGTCGGCATGAGGTGGGTGCGCTTCATCCGGTGCAGCTGCACCCGGTGCTCCAGGCAGCGCAGCAGCCGGTATGCCTCGTCCAGGCTGCGCGCGTCCACGCGGCCGACGTAGCCCCCGTCGCGCAGCGCCGCGAGCGCCTCCAGCGTGGTGCGCGAGCGCAGGCTCGGGTCCGCCCGGCCGTGCACGAGCTGGAGCAGCTGGACGCTGAACTCGATGTCGCGCAGCCCACCGGGGCCGAGCTTGATCTGCCGCTCCACCTCGTCGCGCTTGACGTGCTGCTCCACCCGGCGGCGCATCGACTGCACCTCGTCGACGAAGTTGTCCCGGCCCGCGGCGTCCCAGACCATCGGCTCGACGATGTCCAGCCACCGCTGGCCCAGCTCGCCGTCCCCCGCCACCACCCTCGCCTTGAGCAGTGCCTGGAACTCCCAGGTCTTGGCCCAGCGCTGGTAGTACTCCCGGTGCGAGTCCAGCGACCGGACCAGCGGCCCGTGCTTGCCCTCCGGCCGCAGCGCCGCGTCGACCTGCCACAGCGAGCCCTCGGCGGTGGACTCGCCGCAGATGCGCATCACCGCGCTGGCCAGGCGACCCCCGACCTCCAGCGCCTCGCGCTCCGGCGCGTCACCCCGCGGCGCCGCGAGGACGATGACGTCGACGTCGGAGAGGTAGTTGAGCTCGCGGCCGCCGGTCTTGCCCATCCCGATGATGCAGACGTCGCAGGTCTGCTCCCCGTCCACCTCCTCCCGGGCGAGCAGCAGCGCAGCCTCCAGGGCCGCCGAGGCCAGGTCGGCCAGCGCCCCACCCACGGCGGGCAGCAGCGCGACCGGGTCCGCCGAGACGAGGTCGGCGGTCGCGACGCGGAGCAGCTGGCGCCGGTAGGCCACCCGCAGCGCGTCGGCTCCCTCCCGGCCGGCGCGCCCACGGACGGCCGCCACGATCTGCCCGGCCTCGGGCAGCTCGCCCTCGGCCACGTCGCGCACGTGCTCGGGGTGCCGCAGCAGCGACTCCCCGAGGGCCTGGGAGCCACCGAGCAGGGTCAGCAGCCGCTGCCGCGGCTCCCCGCCGGCGCGGACGACCGGCAGGGTCGTCTCGTCGGTGCGGCTGCCGTCGGCCCCGGTCGAGCGGGGGTCCAGCAGCCGGACGAGCAGGAGCAGCGCGACGTCCGGCTCGGCGGTCGCGCCGAGATCGGCGACCAGCGAGGCCACGTCGACGTCCTCGACGTCGTCGGACCCGCCGTCGCGCAGCCGCCCCAGCACCTCCTCCAGCAGCCTGCCGGCCCGGCGCAGGTCCTGGAACCCGCCCCGCGCGAGCGCGGTGGCGCCCACCGCGCCCGGCTCCGCGGGGGCAGCCGCGTCTGTGCGGGGGCGAGGATCGCGCTCGGCGGAGGACACGGCATACCCCTCGCTCACAGGTGGAGCAGGTAGCGGTCCAGCTCGAACTGCGTGACCTGGGAGCGGTAGTCGCCCCACTCCTGCCACTTGTTGCGCAGGTAGAAGTCGAAGACCTGCTCGCCGAGGACGTCGGCGACCAGCTCGGACTCCTCCATCACCGCCACCGCCTCGCCGAGGCTCTGCGGGAGCGGGTCGATGCCCATGGCCCGCCGCTCGGCGTCGGTGAGCACCCACACGTCGTCCTCGGCCTCGGGCGGCAGGTCGTAGGCCTCCTGGATGCCGCGCAGCCCCGAGGCCAGGACGAGGGCGTAGGTGAGGTAGGGGTTGCAGGCCGCGTCGATGGAGCGCACCTCGACCCGGCGGGAGTGGCCCTTGCCGATGGAGTACATCGGCACCCGCGCCAGCGCGGAGCGGTTGTTGTGCCCCCAGCACACGTGGGCCGGGGCCTCCCCGCCGCCCCAGAGCCGCTTGTAGGAGTTGACCCACTGGTTGGTGACCGCGCAGATCTCCCGGCTGTGCGCGAGGACACCAGCCATGAACCGGCGGCCGGTCTGGGACAGCTCGTAGCTGGCTCCCGGCTCGTAGAAGGCGTTGCTGTCGCCCTCGAACAGCGAGACGTGGGTATGCATGCCCGAGCCTGGCTGCTGCGCCAGGGGCTTGGGCATGAAGGTGGCGAAGGCCTGCTCGTGCAGCGCCACCTCCCGGACCACGGTGCGGAAGGTCATGATGTTGTCCGCCATCGACAGCGCGTCGGCGTAGCGCAGGTCGATCTCCTGCTGCCCCGGGCCGCCCTCGTGGTGGCTGAACTCGACCGAGATGCCCATCTGCTCCAGCATCTCGATCGCGGCGCGCCGGAAGTCGTGGCCGTCGCCGCGGGCGACGTGGTCGAAGTAGCCGGCCTGGTCCACCGGCGCCGGCCCGAGGGTGCGGTCGTAGGGCTCCTTGAACAGGTAGAACTCGATCTCGGGATGGGTGTAGAAGGTGAACCCCTGCTGCCCGGCGCGGTCCAGGGTGCGGCGCAGGATGTTGCGCGAGTCGGTCGCCGCGGGGGTGCCGTCGGGCATGTTGATGTCGCAGAACATCCGGGCGGTGCGGTCCCGCCACGGCAGCACCTGGAAGGTGTCCGCGTCCGGCTGGACGATCATGTCCGCCTCGTAGACCCGGGTGAAGCCCTCGATGACGCTGCCGTCGATCCCGATGCCCTCGGTGAACGCCTGCTCGAGCTCGGCCGGGGCCACGGCGACCGACTTCAGGGTGCCCATGAGGTCGGTGAACCACAGCCGGACGAACCGGATGTCCCTCTCCTCGATGGTGCGGAGGACATACTCCTGCTGGCGGTTCATGGCCTCATCCTGCCGCATCGTCGAGGTCGGCCGCCGCCCGGGCGTAGTCCTCCCCCAGCCGCCCCAGATCGGCCCGGTGCTCGACGAACCGGCAGCCCGAGCCGGCGGGCTTGAGGGCGATGCCCTCCTCCCGCCAGTGCGGCAGGGCCCGGGCCAGGAGCTCGGCCGGGAGGTCCCCGGCGACGTTGGTCACCCGCCACCAGGTGACGTTGCCGCCCCAGTGCCGCATGACCGACCCGACCTGGCGCGGGCCGATGCCGACGAGCGCGGCGAGGTCGCCGTAGCAGACCACGCGCCCGCGCGGCACCTGCTCCACCGCGCGCAGGACCCGCTCGACCAGCACCTCGTCCACCCCGGGCAGGCTACGCCCCGCTCGGCTGCCGGGTGTCGGGACGTCGGCATACCCTGGGCGGCATGAGCGATCTCACCGTCGGGTATGCCGCGATGCTGGAGCAGTTCCACCCCTCCGAGGCCGTGGCGCTCACCGCGGCGGCGGAGGAGCACGGCTTCTCCGGGTGCATGGCGGCGGACCACTTCGCCCCGTGGGTGCCGAGCCAGGGGCAGTCCGCCTTCGTGTGGAACGTCCTCACCGCGGTGGGCGAGCGCACGACCGGGGACCTGGGGCCGGGGGTCGTCTGCCCGAGCTTCCGCTGGCACCCGGCGGTGGTGGCGCAGGCGGCCGCGACGCTGGAGGCGATGTACCCCGGGCGCAGCTGGCTCGGGGTGGGCGCCGGCGAGGCGCTCAACGAGCACGTCCTGGGTGGCTACTGGCCCGAGGCCGGTGAGCGGTCCCGCAGGATGTTCGAGGCGGTCGAGCTGATCCGCCAGCTCTTCGACGCCTCGCTGGCCGACAAGGACACGAAGTTCGCCGGGGAGTTCTTCCGGATGGAGACCACCCGGCTGTGGACGATGCCGGAGGCGCGCCGCCGATCCTCGTGGCGACCGCGGGGCCGGTCAACGCGAAGAAGACCGGGCGGCACGCGGACGGCATCATCACCGTCGGCGCGCCGCGGGAGAAGATCGAGATGCTCCTGGGGCGCTTCGCCGACGGGGCACGGGAGGCCGGCAAGGACCCGGAGTCGATGCCCAAGGTGCTGCAGCTTCACCTCTCGTGGGCGGAGACCGACGACCAGGCGCTGGACAACGCGATGACGCAGTGGCCCAACGGCGGGATGAAGTTCGGCAAGGCCGACATCCGCTCCCCGCACGACTTCGCCGCGATGGCCCAGCTGGTGCGCCCCGAGGACTTCGAGGGACGGATGGTCATCTCCAGCGACCCGGACGTGCACCGCGCGCACATCCAGGGCCTGCTCGACCTCGGCTTCGACCGGGTCTACCTGCACAACGTCGGGCGCAACCAGCAGCAGTGGCTGGAGGTCTTCGGCGCCGAGGTGCTGCCGAAGCTGCACCGCTGAGGGCGGGCACGCCCGGGGCGCCTCAGCTCTGGTCGTTCAGCGGGTTGCTGTCCCAGTCGTCGTCCTCGCGGTCCTCCTCGTCCCACTTCTCGGTCTTCGCCGCCGCGATCTCGTAGGCCCGGGAGGCCTCCTGCTCGCTGTCGTAGGGACCCATGAGGTCGCCGCTGCGGGGGAGGTCCGGGTCGTCGCCGCGTTGCACCTGACCGGACTTGGTGTTGAACCAGTACTCCATCTGCTGACCTCCGAAGGCGATGCCGACTGCGTGCCGCCGGGGCTCCGGCGGCACCTAGACTCGACCCTATGCCCACCCTCACCCCGATCGCCCCCGGACAGGTCAGCCCGCGCCGCCCGGTGCCGGGCTCGATCGTCCGCCCGGAGTATGTCGACCGCCCCGCCCCCGCCCCCTTCCGCGGGTCCGAGGTCAAGGACGCCGAGACCATCGAGGCGATGCGCGTGGCCGGGCGGCTCGCGGCGCAGGCGCTCCAGGCCTGCGGCGAGCTGGTCCGGCCCGGGGTCACCACCGACGAGATCGACCGGGTCGGTCACGAGTTCCTGCTGGACCACGGCGCCTACCCCTCCACGCTGGGCTACCGGGGGTTCCCCAAGTCGCTGTGCACCTCGGTCAACGAGGTCATCTGCCACGGCATCCCGGACGACCGGGAGCTGCGCGAGGGCGACATCTGCAACATCGACATCACGGCATACCTCGGCGGGGTCCACGGCGACAACAACGCGACCTTCCTCTGCGGGGAGGTCGCCGAGGAGACGCGGTTGCTCGTCGAGCGGACCGAGGAGGCGCTCGCCCGGGCCATCAGGGCGGCGCGGCCGGGGCGCGAGATCAACGTCATCGGTCGCGTCATCGAGAGTTACGCCGGCCGCTTCGGGTATGGCGTGGTGCGGCACTACACCGGGCACGGGGTGGGCGAGGCGTTCCACTCCGGGTTGGTCATCCCGCACTACGACGCGGCGCCGGACTACGCGACGATCATCGAACCCGGGATGACCTTCACGATCGAGCCGATGCTCAACCTCGGCACCCCGGACTGGACCGAGTGGGCGGACGGGTGGACGGTGCTCACCGCGGACGGCCGACCTTCCGCGCAGTTCGAGCACACGCTGCTCATCACCGACGACGGCGCGAAGATCCTCACGCTGCCCTGAGCGGGTCCCGGTGTCGCGTGGGCTGACGTTGCGGCATACTCCCGGAAGGTCTGTGACGAGGGAGGACACCATGGCAAAGAAGCACGGTCTGGGCATCGACATCGGTGGCAGCGGCATCAAAGGGGCACCGGTCGACCTCAAGGAGGGCGAGTTCGCGACCGAACGGCAACGCATCCCGACGCCGGAGGAGTCGACGCCCGAGGCGGTGGCCGAGGTCGTCGCCGAGATCGTCGAGCACTTCGAGGACGAGATCGGCAAGAAGCAGCCGGTGGGCATCACGGTCCCGGCCGTCGTGCACCACGGCACGGTGCGGACCGCGGCCAACATCGACCAGTCCTGGATCGGCACCGATGCCGACGCGCTCTTCACCGAGCGGGTCGGGCGGCAGGTGCACGTCGTCAACGACGCGGACGCCGCGGGCGTCGCGGAGATGCACTACGGCGCGGGGCGGGGCAACGACGGCGTCGTCCTGCTGACCACGCTCGGCACCGGGATCGGCACCGCGCTGTTCATGAACGGCGAGCTGCTGCCCAACACCGAGCTCGGCCACCTGGAGCTGGACGGGCACGACGCCGAGACCCGCGCCGCCAGCTCGGCCCGGGAGAACGAGGACCTGTCCTGGGAGGACTGGGCCGACCGGCTGCAGCGCTACTACTCCCACGTGGAGGACCTGCTCTGGCCCGACCTCATCATCGTCGGCGGCGGCATCTCCAAGAAGGCGGACAAGTACCTCCCGCTGCTGCACACGCGCGCGCCCATCGTGCCGGCCCAGCTGAAGAACGACGCCGGCATCATCGGCGCCGCCTGGCAGGCGCAGCACCTGGCTGAGGGCCGCGGGGTCGGTCCGGTCCAGCGCCTCCGTGCGTCCCCCCTCGTCTGGACGCCGGTGCGACAGCGTGGACCCACGCACCCCGAGCTCCAGGCCTTCCTCACCACGCACCACCACGTCGTCACCACCCGGGAGGCGGCGGCCCTCGGCTTCAACCGCGAGGTGCTGCGGCGCCTGGTGCAGCGCAAGGTCCTGACCCGCGTGGCGCGGGGGGCCTACGTCCAGACCTCGGTCCTCCTCGGTCATCGGCACCTCGCGGACCGCACGTCCTGCGCGCCCGCGCCCTGCTCCGCTGGCACCGGGACGGGGGGCGGCGAGCCACACGAGGCCACGCTGCTGTGGGACCTGCCGCTCCTCGACGACGGTCCTCGCCGACCTCGGTCTCGTGGTCGTCCCGCAGTACCGCATCGTGGACGACGGGCGGGTCGTCCGCGCGCCTCGACGTCACTCGTGAGCCTGCTCGGGGAGGCTCTCAGCTGACGAGCGGGCTCGGAGACGACATACCGGCGCACAGTTGGGCGCCCGCCCCCTCACCAGGAGGTATGCCGGGGGCGCCCCTCGTCGTAGCCCGCGGCACCCTGGATGCCGACCACCGCGGTGGTGTGGAACTCCCCGATCGTTCGCGCCCCGGCGTAGGTGAAGGCCGAACGGACCCCGGAGACGATCTGGTCGATGAGGTCCTCGACGCCCGGCCGGGCCGGGTCGACGAACATCCGCCCGGAGGAGATGCCCTCCTCGAAGAGCGCCGCGCGGGCGCGGTCGAAGGCCGACATCTCCCGGGTGCGGTGGCGGACCGCCCGGGCCGAGGCCATACCGAAGGACTCCTTGTAGTGCCGCCCGTCGGTATCCCGGATGAGGTCGCCCGGCGACTCCAGCGTGCCGGCGAACCACGAGCCGACCATGACCGAGGCGGCGCCGGCGGCCAGCGCGAGGGCCACGTCGCGGGGGTACTTCACGCCACCGTCCGCCCACACCTGCGCACCGAGCTCCCGCGCGGCGTCCGCGCACTCGAGGACGGCGGAGAACTGCGGGCGTCCCACGCCCGTCATCATCCGGGTGGTGCACATCGCCCCGGGGCCCACGCCCACCTTGACGATGTCGGCACCGGCCGCGACGAGGTCCTCGGTGCCGGCGCGGGAGACGACGTTGCCGGCGGCGACGGCCACCCGGACCCCGGTGCGCTCCTCGTGCGCGTCACGGGCCGCGACCACGAGCGGCAGCGCGTCGATCATCTTGTCCTGGTGCCCGTGGGCGGTGTCGACGACGAGGACGTCGGCACCGGCGGCCAGCAGGTCGGCGGCCTTCGCCCGCACGTCCCCGTTGATCCCCACGGCGGCGCCCACGCGCAGGTGTCCCTCGCCGTCCAGCGCAGGGGTGTAGATCCCCGAGCGGACGATGCCGGTCCGGGTGAGGACGCCGAGCAGCCGGCCGTCGACGACGACCGGCGCCATCCCCGCCCGGGTCTGCTCGAGCTGGTCGAAGGCGGTCCGAGGGTCGACCCCGTCCTCGAGGACCACCCGCGGTGGCTCCATGACGTCCCGGACCGAGGCGAAGCGGTCCACCCCCTCGGTGTCGTCCTCGGTGACGATGCCGACCGGGGCACCGTCCTCGACGACGACCGCGGCGCGGTGGGCCCGCTTAAACATCACCGAGAGCATCTGCGCCACCGGCGCGGCGGGGTCGACGGTGATCGGGGTCTCGTAGAGCGGGTGGCTGGCCTTGACCTGCTCGATCGTCGCCCGCACCTGCGGCAGCGGGATGTCCTGCGGGAGGACGGCGATGCCACCGCGACGGGCGACGGTCTCGGCCATCCGGCGCCCGGCGACGGCCGTCATGTTGGCCACGACGAGCGGCAGCGTGGTCCCGGTGCCGTCGGCGGTGGTCAGGTCGACGTCGAGACGCGAGGTCACCGACGAGCGGGACGGCACCATGAAGACGTCGTTGTAGGTCAGGTCGTGCACCGGCTCGGTGCCGTTGAGGAACTCCACGGGCCCCAAGGGTAGGCCCTGGGTGCCTACAGTGAGGTATGCAGATCACGCACCTCGGACATGCCTGCCTGCTCGTCGAGGTCGCCGGGGAGCGCATCCTCGTCGACCCGGGCGCCTTCTCCGACCTCGACGGGCTGCGCGACCTCACCGCGGTGGTCGTCACCCACCAGCACGCCGACCACCTCGACCCCGAGCGGGCTGACGACCTGCTCGGCGCCAACCCCGGCGCCCGGGTGCTCATGGAGGCCGAGACCGCTGGGAAGGTCGTCGAGGCGGGGTATGCCGACCGGGTCGAGGTCCTCGGCGCGGGCCGGTCGGTCCAGCTCGCCGGGTCCGGGGTGATGCTCACCGGCGTGGGCGAGCGGCACGCCGACAACCACCCCTACGTGCCGCGCGTCGGCAACACCGGCGTCGTCATCCGCGCCGAGGGCGAGCCGGTGCTCTACCACCCGGGCGACGCCCTCGACGGAGAGCCGGGTCAGGTGGACCTGCTGTGCGTGCCGGTCAGCGCGCCCTGGGGCAAGGTCGCCGAGAGCATCGCCTTCGTGCGACGCCTCGCGCCGGCGCGAGGGATCGTCCCGATCCACGACGGGCTGCTCAACGATCGGGGCCGCGCGATGTACCTGAAGCACCTCGGTGACTTCGGCGCCGACGGTGGGGTCGATGTGCTGGACCTGCGTGGGGCCGGGGCGACGCGCTTCTGAGCAGGCCGTGCGGCCCGTCGGCGCACAGCTTGCGGCCAACGACACAGAGCGTGCGGCCGGCCGACGCACAGTGCGCGGCCGGTCGCGGGCGGTCAGCCGATGCCGGCGGCGCCGAAGGCCAGGCCGAGCAGGTAGGTGGCGACGGCGGCGGCATACCCGATGAGCAGCTGGCGCACCCCCCGGGCCAGGGGCGAGGCCCCGGAGAGGACGCCGACCACGGCGCCGGTGACGAGCAGCGCCAGCCCGACCAGGAGCATCGCGATCCCTGCAGCGACCAGCCCGGACGCGCCGAGCAGGTAGGGCAGCACCGGGATCAGGGCGCCGGAGGCGAAGAAGCCGAAGCTGGCCAGCGCCGCGCCCCAGGGGTTGAGGACGGCGTCCTGGTCCTCGGCGTCCGTCGCCGCCGCCGGCACGGCGTCCTCCGGCGCGTGCCCGGCCCGGGCGACCTGCCCCAGCACGTCGGCGGCCCGGGCGCGGGCGTGGTCCCGGTCCATGCCCCGGGCGCGGTAGACCAGCTCGAGCTCATTGGTCTGCAGGTCCAGCTCCCCCAGCGCCCGGTGGGTCCCGGTGGCGGGCTGCGAAGCGGAGAGCAGCTCCCGCGCCGAGCGGACCGAGATGTACTCCCCCGCCCCCATCGACAGCGCCCCCGCCAGGAGCCCGGCCATGCCGGCCGCCAGGACGACCGCCCCTGACACGCCCGTGCCGGCCATGCCCATGATGAGCGCCAGGTTGGAGACCAGACCGTCGTTGGCACCGAAGACGGCGGCACGGAAGTTGCCGGACAGCTGCAGCCGACCTCGGGCGGCGAGGCCGCGCAGCACCTCCTCGTGGACCTGCTCGTCCGCGGCCATCGAGGTCGCCGCGTCCTGCTCCTGGGCATACTGGTTGTCCGACTTCGACCGCTGCAGCAGCGCGAGCACGAAGACCATGCCGAAGCGTCGGGCCAGCCAGGCCTGCACCCGGTGGCTGAGGTTGGCCCGCGGCGGGGGCTCCGCGTGGTCCCCCAGCAGCTCGATCCAGTGCCCGGCGTGCCGCTCCTCGGCCCGCGCGAGCGACAGCAGGATGTCGCGCTCCTCCCCCTGCCGGCGCGCGGCGACGTCGCGGAAGACCTGGATGTTGGCGCGTTCGTCGGCGAGGTGGCGGCGCCAGCGACGCAGGTCGGCGGGCGCGGGCTGGCGGGTCGTCACGCGCACTGAGTCTACGTCTGGTCGACGGGGCGTCCGGCCCTCCCGGCACCGGTATGATCCTCGCCGTGGATGAGTCGGCCAGGCGGCCGCGGCGGGCACCCTCGTGGTGACCCGTCGAGGAACGTCCGGGCTCCACAGGGCAAGGTGGTGGCTAACGGCCACCCGGGGCGACCCGCGGGACAGTGCCACAGAAAGCAGACCGCCCGCCCTCGTGGCGGGTCAGGGTGAAAGGGTGGTGTAAGAGACCACCAGCACGCCAGGTGACTGGCGTGGCTCGGTAAACCCCACCTGGAGCAAGGCCAGACAGTGCGCGTCCGAGGGCTGCCCGCCCGAGCGCACGGGTAGGCCGCTGGAGGCGTGCGGTGACGCACGTCCGAGATGGATGGTCGCCACCCTCGCAGTGCCGGCGACGGCGCGAGGGGACAGAACCCGGCGTACCGGCCGACTCATCCACCCCGCAGCAGCGCATCCAGGGCGCGGGCGACGCCGTCCTCGTCGTTGCTCGCGACCACCTCGTCGCAGACGGCGAGCACGTCGGTATGCGCGTTCGCCACGGCGTGCGCGCGTCCGGCCCACTCCAGCATCGGGATGTCGTTGGGCATGTCGCCGAACGCCCAGACCTCGGTGGCGTCGACCGGCCGGCGCTGCTCGGCGCACCAGGTCGAGATGGCCAGGGCCTTGGTGACGCCGCTGGCGGTGACCTCGGCCATCCGCACCGCGCCGGAGTGGGCCACCTCCGCCCGGTCGCCGACGACCTGCGCCACCCGCGCGCTCAGCTCCTCGGTCTCCCAGCCGTCGTGCCGGACGAGGATCTTGCCGGCCGGCTCGGCCGCCAGCTCACCCAGGCTCCCCCGCAGCCACTCGCCGTCGATCCGTCCGCTGGCCCGCTCGAAGTCGGGCTCCCGCGCGAAGCCGCGCAGCGACTCGGTCGCGAGCTGCGCACCCGGCACACCCTCCTTGATGTCCTGGAGCAGCCGGCCGGTGAGGTCGGCACCGATCAGCCGGTGGCCGACCACCTCGCGGCGGGCGACGTCATAGGTGAAGGCGCCGTTGCCGCATAGGGCCAGGCCGGTGACGCCCAGGTCACCCAGCTCGTGCATCCACCGGGGCGGACGGGCCGTCACGAGCACGACCAGCACTCCTGCCTCGGAGCACCGGTCGAGGACGTCACGGGTATAGGGCGAGACGGTGCCGTCGGAGCGCAGCAGCGTGCCGTCGCAGTCGGTCGCGACGACCCGGGGGGCCTGCGGCACGCGGCTCACCCGTCGTCCCGGCCCACGATCCGCAGGTCCACCTCGCCGGCCAGGATGTCGGCCCGCTCGACCCGGACCGTCACCGCGCTGCCGAGCCGGGCGCTGCCGGTGGCGACATCGCTGACCGGCGGGTCGAGCAGCTGCACCCGGACGCGGCCGCCGTCGACCCCGTCGACGACGACCGCCTCGAAGTCCTCGCCGACGCGGTCGCTCAGCACGGCCGCCTCGACAGCGGTCACGCACGCCCGGTCGACGGCCTTGGCGCGGCGACCGGTCTCCTCCATGACGTCGGGCAGGTCGGGCAACGACGCGCGCGCCCAGGTCGGGACGTCGCGGCCCCCGCTCAGGGCCGCGCACACCGCGAGCCCGAAGCGGTCCACGAGCCGGCGCAGCGGCGCGGTCACGTGGGCGTAGGGGGAGGCGATGGCCGACTGCACCTGCTCGTCCTCCGGTGGCAGCTCGCCGTCGAAGGCGGTGTAGCCCGCGCCACGGAAGAGGAAGGTCGCGGCGTTGACGATGGCGAGGTGACGGGTGTCGCGCTTGTCCAGCGTGCGGAGGAACTCGCCGTACGGCATACCCTCCGGCCAGCGGGCGCCGAGCGCCTCGACCTCCCGGCGGAAGCGGGCGACCGCGCCGTCGGTCGGCTCAGGCATGGTGCGCAGGATGCCCACGCCGCCGTCGAGCATGATGCGGGCGGCGACCATGCCGGTGAGCAGCGAGATCTGGGCGTTCCAGTCCTCGGCGGGCAGCAGCGGGCGCAGCGTGAGGTCGTACTCGCACTGCTCGCCCACCCCGACCACCTGCTCGGGCATCGGAAGGCTGGCTCCGCCCCGGTCGATCTCGCGGGCGATCCGCAGCTCACCGACCTCCTTGAGCAGCAGCAGCGTCTCCTCCGCCTCGCCGCCGTCGACCAGCCCCTGCACCTCGTCGTAGGTGTAGCGCCGGCGCGAGCGCACCATCGCGCGGTAGAGCTCGGCGCTGCTGCGCTCCCCCTGCGCCGTGAGCCGCATGTCCCACAGGTATGCCGGTCGCACGGCGTCCGGGAGCAGGCTCGCCGCCTCCTCGCTCAGGGCCGGCGGGTGCAGCGGCACCCGCGTGTCCGGGCAGTAGATCGTCTGCCCGCGCAGCCGCGTCTCCGCGTCCAGCGCACCGCCCTCGGCGAGGAACGCGGGGACGTCGGCGATGGCATACCGCACCCGGTAGCCCTCTCCGTCCCGGGTGATGTGCATCGCCTGGTCCAGGTCCATGGAGCCCGGCGGGTCGATGGTGATGAGCTCCAGGGCGGTCTCGTCACGCTCCGGGAGCTCGGGCGCGGCGACGCCCTGCTCGACCTCGGCCAGCGCTGCGTCCGGGAAGGTCTGCCGCACCTCGAGGTCGGTGCGGATCTGCTCGAAGGCCTGCGTGAGCAGCCGCCCCGTGTCCGACGCGGACGGGTCGCAGGCGAGGGTGGTTGCGCGTTCGACCATGGCCGACACCCTACGTGTCGCCACCGACACCTGACCTACCCTGGCGCGGTGCTGATCCTGCTCCCCCCGTCCGAGACCAAGGCGACCCGGACGCGGGGCGCGCCGTTGCGCTGGGAGCGGCTCAGCGCCGCTGGGCTCACCAGGGCACGGCAGCAGGTGGCGGACGCGCTGCGCGACGTGAGCGCGGCTGCGGACGCCCCCGCGCGCCTGGGCGTGAGCCCCAACCTCACCGACGAGATCGGGCGCAACACCCGGTTGCACGACGCCCCCACGCTGCCGGCCCGCGACCTCTACACCGGGGTGCTCTACGACGCGCTCGACCTCGGCTCGCTCGACGCCGCCTCCTCGCGTCGCGCCGGCTCCCGGCTCCGGGTCGTCTCCGCGCTCTACGGCTCGGTCCGCATGACCGACCGGCTCGCGCCCTACCGCCTGTCGATGGCCGTCAACCTCCCGGGCACCGGCCCGCTCGCGTCGTTCTGGCGCCCGCTGCTGGACCCGGTGCTGTCGGCCGAGGCGGGGCGCGGGCTCGTCGTGGACTGCCGCTCCAGCACGTATGCCGCCGCCTGGGCACCCTCCGGGCGCCTGGCCGAGCGCTGGGTCCAGGTGCGCGTGCCGGGCGCCACGCACATGGCCAAGCACACCCGCGGCCTCGTGGCGCGGGCGCTGTGCCAGAACTCGGCCGACCCGCGACGGCCGGCCGCGCTCCTCGACCTGCTGATGCCGGCCTTCGAGGTCGCGCTGCACGAACCGTCGCGCACCGGCGCGCCGTGGACGCTCGACGTCCAGCCCGCCTGAGCAGCCGCGGCCCGCCCGCACCACCCGGCCGCAGCAGCGCGGCGATCTCACGCCGGTGCACCGCGCCCCGCGCCGCGACAGCCCGAGGGTGTCGGTGCCGATGTGGCACTGCAGGTGCACGAGGTCGAGCCCGTCCAGACGGGGTATGCCGTCGGCCCCCGCCCGCCGGTCGGTGTCGGGCAGGTGGGGCGCCAGGATCTGCAGGTCCCGACGCACGACGCTGCTCACCCGCTCCGGGTCGGCCACCAGGCCCTCCAGGTCGTAGGCCGCGCTCGCCGCGTGCACCTGGGCCCGGCCGTCCCAGTTGTCCCGGTTCGCGGCATACGCCTCGACAGCCTCCTCGAGGAGGCTGTCGAGGAGCAAACCGGCTTCCAGACGCGGCTCGGCCCGGCCAGGGCAGACAGGTGCAGACCAGAGGTGGGCAGGCCGGGTCCGGGCAGGCCAGGCCGGTCGCGAGGAGATCAGGTCAGGTCGTGCAGGTGGTGCGTGTCGTTGACGAAGGCCACCTGCATCCCGCCGTCCGGCCAGAGCTCGACCGCGCTGAGCGAGGCAGGTCCGGTCGCGATGCTCCAGCCGCGCTCGTGGTCGACGCCCAGGAGCCGGCAGAGGACGGACATGATCACCACCCGGTGCGTGGCGACGACGACGGTCCCGCCCCCGGCCACGGCACGGTCGAGCGCCCCGGCCACCCGCTGGTCCAGCTCGCGACGGGACTCCCCACCCGGCCGGGAGAAGTCACGGTCGCTACGCAGCCGCGCGAGATCCTGGGGGGCCTGCGCCGCCAGGGCGGGCATGGCCCGACCGTCCCAGTCGCCGAAGCCCTGCTCGTCCCAGTCGCGGTCCACCTCCGGATCCACGCCGAGCGCGCGGGCGACCAGGTCCCCCGTCTCGCGGGCCCGCGCCAGCGACGAGGTCACCACGCGGGGCGGGCCGTGCTCGGCGCGACCCAGGAGCGTCGCGACGGCACCGGCGGCCGCCTCGGCCTGACGCCGTCCCTGCGCGTTGAGGCCCGGGTCGGCTCCCCCGCGCCCGTCCATCCGGTGCTGCACCGTGAAGTCGGTCACCCCGTGCCGCACGAGGACCAGCCGGGTCGGCCCGTCCAGCACCGGGACGGTCTCGTCCGACAGATAGGTCTCGACCTCGGCAGCCGTCCCGCCGTCCCCCTCGCCCCCGCCGTCCGGTGGCCCGAAGGGGACGCGCGCCGTCACAGGCCGGACTCCGCCGTCCGCACCAGGATCCGGCCGCACTCCTCGCAGCGGACGACCTCGTCCTCGGCAGCCGCCGCGATCCGTCCCAGGTCGACCGCGTTGAGCTCCAGCCGGCAGCCCCCGCACCGGCGCTGCTGCAGCGGCGCCGCGCCCGACCCGGTCTGCGCCCGCATCCGCTCGTAGAGCGCGACCAGCTCGTCGGACAGGTCGGCCACGATGGCCTCACGCCCCGCGGCGACCTGCTCCCGCTCGGCGGCGATACCCGCCGCCTTCTCGTCACGCACCGCGCGCAGCTCGGTCAGGCGTGCAGCGTGCTCGTCACGGGCCGTGGTGGCGCTTCGCTCGGCCGCCTGGGCCTGCTCGACCCGCTCCATGACCTCGAGCTCCTCGTCCTCCAGCACGCCCTGACGGCGGGCGAGCGACTCCAGCTCGTGCTGCAGCCCCTGCAGGTCCTTCGCGCTCCCGGTGCCGGCGTCCAGCCGCTGCTGGTCCCGGGCGGCGCGGTCGCGCACCTGCTGCACGGCGGCCTCGGCCTTGGCGACCTCGCGCTCGAGGTCGCCGACCTCGGTCCCCGTGCGCACGACGTCCGCCTCCAGCCCGGGCGCCTCGCCCTCCATCCGGGTGATGTCGACCTGCTCGGGCAGGCTGCGCATCCGGTGGTCCAGCTGGGCCAGGGTGGTGTCGAGCTCCTGCAGCTCCAGCAGGCGCGACTGCATCTGGGGGGAGGCCTTCACGTCAGTGCTCCTCGCTCGGGTCGATCGGGGGCGTCGGGTCGCAGGAGGCGATCATCGCACCCGACGACGAAGTCCCAGGGGTCGGTGCGCACCGTGGACAGGTCGACCTGGACGTCGAGCCGGCTGCGCAGCAGCTCGCGCAGCCCCGGCAGCCAGAGCCACTCGCTGGCCCAGTGACCCGCGTCGACGAGGTAGGGCGTGCCCGCACCACCGGCGCGCTGCGCCGCGCGCGCCTCCTCCCGCGCCTCCAGCGCGGGGTGGTGCCGCAGGTCGGCGGTGACGTAGACGTCGGCCCGCGCCCGCCGGACCGCAGCGAACTCGCCGTCACCCGCCCCGCCGAGCAGCGCCACCCGCGAGACCTGACCGTCGGGGTCGCCGCTCACCCGCACGCCCCCGGCGCTGGCGGGCAGGGCCGCGGCCAGCCGCTCGGCGAAGGCGCGCAGGGTCACCGGCTCGGCCAGCTCGCCCACCCGTCCGAGCTCCTGGTCCTCGCTCACCGTCAGCGGCTCGGTGGCCGCGAGCCCGCAGGCGCTCGCGAGGGCCTGCCCGACCCCCGGGTCGGCCACGTCGGCGTTGGTGTGGGCGCAGTAGAGGGCGACGTCGTTCACGAGGAGCTCGGTGACGGTGGCCCCCTTGGCGCTGGTCGTCGCCACCGAGTGGATGCCGCGCAGCAGCAGCGGGTGGTGGGTGATCACCAGGTCGGCGCCCACCGCGACGGCCTCCGCGACGACGTCGAGCGTGGGGTCCACCGCGAGCAGCACGCGCCGCACCGGCTGCTCGGGGTCACCGGCGACGAGGCCGACCTGGTCCCAGGACTGCGCGGTCGCCGGTGGGTAGAGCTGCTCCAGGACGAACACGACGTCGGCGAGCCGCACGTCGGCTCCGGGTGCGGTGGCGTTCACGTGGGCCCGGCCGGGCTCGAACCGACGACCTACGCGGTGTAAACGCGGCGCTCTACCAACTGAGCTACAGGCCCCTCTCCCGAGGGAGTGTGCGTCATTCTTACAGGTCGCGCACGGCCCGGTGGAGCGCGCCGATCTCGCGCGCCTCGCCGGCCGGGTGCACGAGGTTCCAGCGCACCGTCATCGTCGGGTCGACGAGGAAGGTGCCGCGCACCGACATACCGGACTCCTCGTCGAAGACGCCGTAGGCCCGCGCCGCCTCGCCGTGCGGCCAGAAGTCGGACAGCAGCGGGAAGCGGTAGCCCTCGCGCGCCGCCCAGGCCCGCAGCGCGTGCATCGGGTCGCAGGAGATGCCGTAGACCTGCACCCGGTCGTTGACGAACTCGTCGACGTTGAGCTGGATCTCCAGCAGTTCGCCGGTGCAGATCGAGGAGAAGGCGAAGGGGTAGAAGACCAGCAGCGCGTGCCGGTCGCGCACGACCTCGGAAAGGGTCCGGGTGGCGCCCTCCTGGTCGACCAGGCTCAGCTCCGGGGCGCGCTCGCCGACCTGCGGGTATGCCGACCCCGTCACGCTCACGCTCACTTGCGGCCCACCAGCCGCTGGCCGATCCAGCCACCGAGGTTGACCGCACCCGAGGCGACCATGGAGCAGGTCGTGCAGGCGTCCTGGACGTCGGCGGCCGGCACCCGGTCCTCGCGCCCGCGCCCGGGGTGAGCAGGACGATCGAGCCGCCCTCCTCCAGCGTCGTCAGGGTGTCCATGAGCTCGTCGGCCAGGTCGCCCTCGCCGTCGCGCCACCACAGCAGCACGACGTCGACCACCCCGTCGTAGGACTCGCCCTCGACCGGGTTGCCCACCACCTGGGCCGCCGCGTCGCGGACCCCGGGCTCGGTGTCCTCGTCGTCGCCGTACTCCACGACGATCTGCTCCTCGCGCAGCCCCAGCTTGCGCATGAGTCCCACCAGGGGGTCGGTCCCCTGGTCCTCGCCGTCGGCCTGCTGCTCCGTCCTGGTCTGCTCGTCCATGGTGTGACAAGACAAGCACGCGGCCCGGCGTGAGGCAAAGGCAGCCCGCACCCGGGTGGCGGACGCCACGTCAGTGGTCGTGACAGACTGGAGCGGTCACCCCTTGAGGAAGGATCAACCCTGATGACGCAGGAGCGCTCCACTGGCCCTATCTTGAACGGCCTCCCGACCCAGGTCCCGGACTCGGACCCCGAGGAGACGCAGGAGTGGCTGGACTCGCTGGACGCGGCGATCGACAGCGGCGGCCGGCAGCGTGCTCGCTACCTCATGCTCCGGATGCTGGAGCGCGCGCGCGACTCGCAGGTGGGGATCCCCTCCCTCACGACCACGGACTACATCAACACCATCACCCCGGAGCAGGAGGCGACCTTCCCGGGCGATGAGGACATGGAGCGGCGCTACCGCGCCTGGATCCGCTGGAACGCCGCGGTCATGGTGCACCGCGCCCAACACCCGGACATCTCCGTCGGCGGGCACATCTCGACGTATGCCTCGCAGGCCACCCTGACCGAGGTCGGCTTCAACCACTTCTGGCGCGGCCGCGACCACGAGGGCGGCGGCGACCAGGTCTTCTTCCAGGGCCACGCCTCCCCCGGCATCTACGCCCGGGCCTTCATGGAGGGTCGGCTCACCGAGACCGACCTGGACGGCTTCCGGCAGGAGAAGAGCAAGGGCCTGCGCGACGACGTCCGGACCATCCCCTCCTACCCGCACCCGCGCTCGATGCCCGACTTCTGGCAGTTCCCGACGGTCTCGATGGGCATCGGGCCGATGAACGCGATCTACCAGGCGTCGTTCAACAAGTACCTCCACAACCGCGGCCTCAAGGACACCAGCCAGCAGCACGTCTGGGCCTTCCTCGGCGACGGCGAGATGGACGAGCCGGAGTCGCGCGGCCTGCTGCAGGTGGCCGCCAACGACGAGCTGGACAACCTCACCTTCGTGGTCAACTGCAACCTGCAGCGGCTGGACGGCCCGGTGCGCGGCAACGGCAAGATCGTGCAGGAGCTGGAGAGCTTCTTCCGCGGCGCCGGGTGGAACGTCATCAAGGTGCTGTGGGGCCGCGGCTGGGACGACCTCATCGAGAACGACACCTCCGGCGCCCTCGTCAACCTCATGAACACCACGCCGGACGGTGACTTCCAGACCTTCCGCGCCAACGACGGCGCCTGGATCCGAGACCACTTCTTCGGGCGCGACCCGCGCACCAAGGAGCTGGTCAAGGACTGGAGCGACGAGGACATCTGGTGGCGGCTCAAGCGCGGCGGCCACGACTACCACAAGGTCTTCGCCGCCTACCAGGCCGCGATGAACCACACCGGCCAGCCGACGGTCATCTTGGCGCACACCATCAAGGGCTACTCGCTGGGCACCCGCTTCGCCGGTCGCAACGCCACCCACCAGATGAAGAAGCTCAGCCTGGACGACCTCAAGGCCTTCCGCGACAGCCTCAAGATCCCGATCACCGACGAGCAGCTCGAGGCAGACCCCTACGCCCCGCCCTACTACCACCCGGGTCAGGACGACGAGGCGATCCAGTACCTCCAGGAGCGGCGCCGCGTCCTCGGCGGCTACCTGCCCAAGCGGGAACCCGCCCGCACGGCGCTCCCGCTGCCGGCGGAGAAGGTCTACGACGTGGCCAAGAAGGGGTCGGGCAAGCAGGAGGTCGCCACGACCATGGCCCTGGTCCGCATCTTCAAGGAGTGGATGCGCGACAAGGAGTTCGGCAAGCACATCGTGCCGATCATCCCCGACGAGGCCCGCACCTTCGGGATGGACAGCTTCTTCCCGACGGCCAAGATCTACAACGTCCACGGGCAGAACTACACCTCGGTCGACGCCGACCTCATGCTCGCCTACAAGGAGTCCGAGCAGGGCCAGATCCTGCACGTCGGGATCAACGAGGCCGGGTCGGTGGCCGCCTTCAGCGCGGCCGGCACGTCCTACGACACCCACCAGGTGCCGATGGTGCCGTTCTACATCTTCTACTCGATGTTCGGCTTCCAGCGCACCGGCGACGGCATCTGGGCCGCGGCCGACCAGCTCGCCAAGGGCTTCATGATCGGCGCGACCGCGGGCCGGACGACGCTCACCGGAGAGGGGCTGCAGCACGCCGACGGCCACTCCCCGCTGCTCGCCTCGACCAACCCGGCGGTGGTCTCCTACGACCCGGCCTACGCCTACGAGCTGGCGCACATCCTCCCCGACGCGCTGGAGCGGATGTACGGCGAGAACCCCGAGGAGCTCATCTACTACCTCACCGTCTACAACGAGCCGATGCAGCAGCCGGCCCAGCCCGAGGACGTCGACGCCGAGGGCATCGTCGCCGGGATGCACCGGATCGCCGCGGACGAGCCGCAGGAGGGCAAGCACGTGCGGCTGCTCGCCTCGGGCGTCGGGGTGCCGTGGGCGCTGGAGGCAGCCGAGCTGCTCCGCGAGGACTGGGGCGTGACCTCCGACGTGTGGTCGGTCACCTCGTGGTCGCAGCTGCGGCGCGAGGCGATGTCCTGCGACGAGGACGCCTTCCTGGACCCCGACGCCGAGCGCCGGGTCCCCTACGTCACCCGTCGCCTGTCCGAGGGCACCGGGCCGGTCATCGCGACGAGCGACTACATGCGGGCGGTGCAGGACCAGATCGCCCCGTGGGTGCCGGAGGACTACCACTCCCTCGGTGCCGACGGCTTCGGCTTCGCCGACACCCGGGCCGCGGCCCGCCGGTTCTTCCACATCGACGGCCCGTCGATGGCGGTCAAGGCGCTGCAGATGCTCGCCGACCGCGGCGAGATCGACCCGCAGGTCGCCAAGGACGCGGCGGAGAAGTACCGCCTGCTCGACGTGACGGCCGGCACGTCCGGCAACGTCGGCGGCGACGCCTGAGGCTGCGCTCAGCCCCCGAAGGCCCTGGGGTCGCGCACCGCCTGCACCACGAGGTCGGGATGGTCGGTGAAGATGCCGTCCACCCCGGCCGCCAGGTGCGCCCGCACCTCCGCGGCCAGGTCGCCGTGCTGGCGGTCCGGCCCCGGTGCGCCGTCCGGTCCGGTGCTGCGCAGCGGCGTCGGCAGGAAGCGGTTCTCCGCGCGGAAGGTCCACGCGTGGACGACCAGCCCAGCCGTATGCGCGTCCGCGACGAGCGAGGTCGGCTCCCCCAGCGCGCCCTCCGGCGTCCGGGGCAGCACCATCGTCCTGCTCGGGCCCACGCCGGTGAGGACGCCCTCGAGACCGCGCAACCCCTCCGGCGACAGCAGCTCCGCATACGTGCGCCGCTCGCCGGCCGCCACGAGGTCGGCCGGCACGTCGTCGAAGGCGGTGGCCAGGAGCACCTGCCGCAGCGGTGACCCCAGCCGCTCCCGCAGGGTGCGCAGGCTCCCCGGCTCGAAGCACTGCACCCACACCGCCTCACGGCCCTCCTCCCCCAGCAGACCGCCGGCCTCCAGGTCGGCCAGCATCCGCTCCTCCAGCGGCAGGCCGGCCGCCGCGAGGTGGGTGGGGTGCTTGAGCTCGACGTAGAGCCCGATCCGCCGGCCGAGCTCGTCGCTCAGCCGCGCGCGCAGCTCGATGATCTCGGCGAAGGTCGGCACCGGCCACTCACCGTCGTGCTCGGTGCCGCGCAGCGCGGGCAGTCGCTCGCGGGCACGGACCGTGCGCAGCTCCTCCAGGGTGAGGTCCTCGGTGAAGACCCCGTCGACCTCCTTGCCGTCGACCACCGCCCGGCGTCGGCGGGCGGCGAGCTCGGGGTGGTCGGCGACGTCGGTGGTGCCCCAGATGTCGTTCTCGTGCCGGGCCACCAGCACGCCGTCCCGGGTCGGCACGAGGTCCAGCTCCAGGTGGTCGGCACCCTGCCGGGCCGCGAGCTCGTAGGCCGCGAGGGTGTGCTCGGGGAGGTAGCCGCTGGCGCCGCGGTGACCGAGGACGAGGGGTGCGGTGGTCGGCATACCCCGATCCTGTCCCATCGGGCGAGCACGCGGCGCTAGGCTCGCGCGGTGCCCCCGTCCACACGAGAGAGCCTGCCCCGCCGCGCGGGCGAGCTCGCCACCCGTGCCACCGGGCGGATGGAGGCCGAGCACCAGTGGTTCCGCGAGCTCGGCGCCGCGGACCGGTCCTGGGTCGGGCTCGTCGCCCAGGCGGGGATCTCGGCGCTGCTGGACTGGTATGCCGACGGCGCCCGCACCGACCCGCCGGGGCAGGTCTTCGCCGCCGCGCCGCCCAGCCTGGCGGGCACGATCACCCTGGCGCAGACGCTCGACCTCGCGCGCACCGCCATCGCGACCGTGGAGGACGCGGTGCCCGAGCTGGTGACGGCGCAGGAGGCGCCGGCGCTGCGCGAGGCGGTGCTGCGCTACGCGCGGGACATCGCCTTCGCCGCCGCCGAGCTGTATGCCCGCTCCGCCGACCACCGCGGCGGCTGGGACACCCGGCTGGAGACCCTGGTGGTGCACGCGGTGGTGCGTGGCGAGGCCAACGACGCGATGGCCTCGCGGGCCGCCGAGCTGGGGTGGGAGGGCGTGAGCGACGTGGCGGTCGTCGCGGGGGTCCTGCCCGCCGGCGACCCCACGCCGGTCGTCGCGGAGCTGCGGGCGGCGGCCGGGGCGCTCGGCCTGCGGTGCCTGGCGGCCGGTCACGACCGGCGCCTGGTCTGCGTCCTCGGGGGGACGGCCGACCCCGCGGCCGACGCGCTGCGGCTCGTGGACTCCTTCGGCGAGGGCCCGGTCGTGGTCGGGCCCCGCGTGCCGCACCTCTTCGCCGCCGGGCGCAGCGCCCGGGCCGCGCTCTCCGGGGTCGACGCCGCACCGGCGTGGACCGGCGCGCCCCGGCCGGTGGCGGCGGACGAGCTGCTCCCGGAGCGGGCGCTGCTCGGCGAGGGGCCGGCGCGACGCGTCCTCGTGGACCGGGTCTACGTTCCGCTCCGAGACCACCCCTCGGCGCTGCTCGACACGGTCCAGGCCTACCTCGACCAGGGGATGGTGCTCGAGGCCACCGCCCGGCTGCTCTTCCTGCACCCCAACACCGTGCGCTACCGGCTGCGCCGGGTCGGCGAGGTCGTCGGGCTCGACCCGCACACCGCGCGCGACGCCTGGGTCCTGCAGGTCGGCCTGGCCCTCGGACGCATGGGCAGCGGCCCGCGCCTGTGGCGCGGCGGCCGCTGACCTCCCCCGCCGAGTGCCGACCCGACACCCCGTGTGTCGGTCGGTGGGGCTTTGGAGGATGTGCACAACGAAGGACCCCGATCATCGTGCGTCTCGGTGTCGCCCGATGGAGGGTCTCACCGGCAGAGTAGGGGCGTGCTCGTCATCGTCGCGCCCGGACAGGGCTCTCAGACCCCCGGCTTCCTCGCCCCCTGGCTCGAGGAGCCCTCCGTGCGGGGGCGGGTCGACGCGCTGGCCGCCGCGGCCTCGCTCGACCTCGTCACCCACGGCACCACCTCGGACGCGGAGACCATCAAGGACACCGCGGTCGCCCAGCCGCTCATCGTCAGCGCCGGCCTGGCCACGCTGCCGCTCGTGCTGGAGGGCGAGGACCTCCCCCGGCACGTCTCGGCCACCGCAGGCCACTCCGTCGGGGAGATCACCGCCGCGGCGATCGCCGGGGTCCTCACCCCCGACGACGCCGTCGGCTTCGTCCGCGAGCGCGGGCTGGGCATGGCCGAGGCGGCCGCCCTCACCCCCACCGGCATGGCGGCCGTGGTCGGCGGCGACCCCGACGAGGTCGCCGAGGCCGTGGAGCGTCACGGCCTGACCCCCGCCAACATGAACGGCGCCGGCCAGGTGGTCGCCGCCGGCACGACCGACCAGCTCGCCGCCCTGGAGCAGGACGCCCCGCACCGTGCCCGGGTGATCCCGCTGCAGGTCGCCGGCGCCTTCCACACCCACCACATGCAGCCCGCCGCCGACCGCCTCACCCGGCACGCGGAGACGCTGCGCCCGCAGGACCCGCGCATCCCGCTGCTGTCCAACGCCGACGGCCGGGTCGTCACCGACGGCACCGAGGTGCTGCGCCGCCTCATCGCTCAGGTCGCCGGGCCGGTCCGCTGGGACCTCACCATGGAGGCCTTGATCGACATGGGGGTCACCGGGCTGATCGAGCTGCCGCCGGCGGGCACGCTGGTCGGTCTCGCCAAGCGGGGTATGCGCGGGGTCGAGACCCTGGCGCTCAGGACCCCCGACGACCTCGAGGCCGCGGCCCGCATGGTCCGCGAGCACGGCACCGCCTGAGCACCACGACCGCCCGCCCCACCACGCATACCCAGGAGGATCCGACCGTGAGCACCCCCACCCTGTCGGCCCCGACCACGCTGCGCCACGCCCGCATCCTCGGCCTGGGCGGCTACCGCCCCGAGCGGGTGGTCACCAACGAGGAGATCCTGCAGTTCATCGAGTCCAGCGACGAGTGGATCCGGCAGCGCTCGGGCATCGTCACCCGGCGCTTCGCGCGGGACGACGAGAGTGTCGTCGACATGGCCGAGGCCGCCTCGCGTCAGGCGCTGGACCGGGCCGGGCTCGAGCCGGGCCAGGTGGACGCGGTGCTCATGGCGACCGTCACCCACCCGCTGCAGACGCCCGCGGCCGCCCCGATCCTGGCGCACCGGCTGGGCATCGAGGACCCGGCGGCGATGGACCTCTCCGCCGCCTGCGCGGGCTACTGCTACGCCATCAGCCTGGCCAACGACATGGTCCGGGCGGGGACCGCCGACACCGTCCTGGTCGTCGGGGTCGAGAAGCTCTCCGACTTCACCGACAAGCACGACCGCGGGTCGGCTTTCATCTTCGGCGACGGCGCGGGCGCGGCGGTCGTGGGCGTCTCGGACCGCCCCGGCATCGGGCCCACGGTCTGGGGCAGCCTCGGCGACCGCGCCGACGCGATCACCCAGCGCGAGTCGTGGACCGACCTGCGCTCGGAGATGGAGGCGGAGGGCCGCGAGGCCGGGATCGCCTGGCCGGCCTTCGTCATGCAGGGGCAGACCGTCTTCCGCTGGGCCGTCTTCTCGATGGCCCCGGTGGCGCAGCAGGCGGTCGAGGCCGCGGGCATCACGCCGGCGGACCTCGCCGCCTTCGTCCCGCACCAGGCCAACATGCGGATCACCGACGCGATGGTCAAGGCGCTCGACCTGCCGCCGCACGTCCCGGTCGCCCGGGACATCGCCCAGACCGGCAACACCTCGGCCGCGTCCATCCCGCTGGCGATGAGCCGCATGCTCGACGAGGGCGAGGCGCCGCACGGCGGCCTGGCGCTGCAGATCGGCTTCGGCGCCGGGCTGGTCTACGCCGCCCAGGTCGTGGAGATGCCCTGAGCGCGGCACACTGACTCCCGTGGCCCGGCGGGTGAGCAACGATCCGGGTCGGCAATGGTCCCAACGCTAGGAGGAAGCACATGGCACGCAGCGAGCAGGAGATCCTCGAGGGTCTGGCCGAGATCGTCAACGAGGAGACCGGGCTGGAGGCCGAGGAGGTCCAGATGGACAAGTCCTTCACCGAGGACCTCGACATCGACTCCCTCTCGATGATGACGATCGTCGTCAACGCCGAGGACAAGTTCGGCGTCCGCATCCCCGACGACGAGGTCAAGAACCTCACGCACGTCAAGGACGCGGTGTCCTACATCGCCAACAACCAGGGCTGACCGGACCGACCCGCCCGACCCGGCGTCGCCCAGGACGGCGCCGCCGGGTCGGCCAGCCCGCGGCATACCCTCGAGGTAGCCGCCACCATCCTTCTCGACCGCCGAGCAACCCAGGAGGCCGCCGCCCATGACCGACACCACCCAGACCTCGCGCCGCGTCGTCGTGACCGGCCTCGGCGCGACCACGCCCGTCGGCGGCACCGCACCGCAGACCTGGGAGGCCATCACCGCCGGGCGCTCGGGCATCGACACGCTGACCCAGGACTGGGTCGCCGAGCACGAGCTGCCGGTGACCTTCGCCGGGGCCATCCACACCGACCCGCTGGAGACGCTGGCCAAGGTCCAGGTGCGGCGCAACGACCCCTCTGGGCAGTATGCGCTCATCGCGGCGCGGGAGGCGTGGGCCGACGCCGGCGCCCCGGAGGTGGAGCCGGAGCGACTCGGCGTCGCCATCGGCTCCGGCATCGGCGGCGTGCACACGCTGCTCAGCCAGTGGGACGTGCTCAAGGAGAAGGGCCCGCGCCGGGTCTTCCCGCTCACCGTCCCCATGCTCATGCCCAACGGCCCGGCGGCCGCGGTCTCGCTCGACCTGTCCGCCCGCGCCGGCGCGCACTGCCCGGTGAGCGCGTGCGCCTCGGGCGCCGAGGGGATGGGCCTGGCCCTCAACATGATCCGCACCGGCCGCGCCGACATGATGGTCGCCGGGGGCACCGAGGCGGCGATCCACCCGGTCTGCATCGCCGCCTTCGCCGCGATGACCGCCCTCTCGGGGCGCAACGACGACCCGCGGGCGGCCTCGCGCCCCTACGACGTGGGCCGCGACGGCTTCGTCATGGGCGAGGGTGCTGGCGTCATGGTGCTCGAGGCCGAGGAGCACGCCCGGGCCCGTGGGGCGCGGATCTACGCCTACCTCGACGGCGTCGGCATGTCCTCCGACGCCTACCACATCACCGCGGGCGAGCCCGACGGCGCCGGTGCCGCGCGGGCCATGGAGGAGGCCGTCGCCGACGCGGGTCTGGCCACCGACGACATCGCCCACATCAACGCGCACGCCACCTCGACCCCGGTCGGCGACGTCGCCGAGACCAAGGCGATCCACCGGGCCTTCGGCGGGCATACCTCCGACATCGCGGTGACCGCGACCAAGTCGATGACCGGCCACCTGCTCGGCGCGGCCGGAGCGCTGGAGGCGGTCCTGACGGTGATGTCGCTGCACCACCGACAGGTGCCGGCGACGATCAACCTCGACGAGCAGGACCCGGAGATCGACCTCGACGTGGTCACCGGCGGGCCGCGGGCGCTGCCGGAGGGTCAGGTCGCGGCCCTCAACAACGCCTTCGGCTTCGGCGGTGTCAACGTCGCGCTGACCTTCACCTCGGCGTCCTGAGCGCCCTGGCGGCATAGGCGGCCCGCGTCATGCACATCCTGCGCGTCGCCAACTTCGTCAGCCCCACCTCCGGCGGCATCAAGACCGCGCTGCGGCACTGGGGCCAGCTCTACCAGCAGGCCGGGCACCGGGCCTCGCTCATCATCCCGGGGCCGGGCCCGGAGATCTCCGAGGAGGAGCAGGGGCTGGTCTACCGCGTGCCGGCGCGACCGGTGCCGGGCACCGGTTATTCCCTCATGTGGAGCCGGCTTGGACTGGCGCGGCTCATGGACGCGATCGCCCCGGACGCCCTCGAGGTGTCCGACCGGTCGACGACCCGGTGGATGGGCCGCTGGGCCCGGCGCCGGGGCATCGGCTCGGTGATGATCAGCCACGAGAACATGACGGGCATCATGGTGCGCCGCACCCCGCTGCCCGAGCGGCCCTCGCACTGGGCGGCCGACGTCATCAACCGGCTCAGCGCGCACGACTACGACGCCATCGTGTGCCCGAGCCGCTTCGCCGCCGAGGAGTTCCACCGCAACGGGCTGGCCGCGGAGGTGGTGCCGCTGGGGGTCGACGTCGACGTCTTCACCCCGGTGCGCGAGCTCACCGACGGGCCGGTGCCGGGACAGGACGGCGCGATCCGGCTCGCCCACTGCAGCCGACTCTCCCGGGAGAAGAACCCGGCGCTGTCCATCGAGACGGTCCGCGAGCTGGTGCGCCGCGGGCACGAGGTGGAGCTCACCGTCTTCGGCGCCGGGCCGATGCTGGACGAGCTCGTCGCGCGGGCGCAGAACCTGCCGGTGACCTTCCACTCCTACATCACCGACCGCCGTGAGCTGGCGGCCGAGCTGGGTCGCGCCGACCTGGCGATCTCGCCGGGGCCGCTGGAGACCTTCGGGCTCGCGGCGCTGGAGATCCTGGCCTGCGGCATACCGGTCGTGTGCTGCGACGAGGGTGCGCTGCACGAGGTCGTGGGCGACGGGGGCGTGGTGAAGCCCTCGACGCCCGCGGCCTTCGCGGACGGCGTCGAGGAGCTGCTGCGGCGGCGGCACGCGCGGGCGCGGGCCCGGGCGGCGGCGGAGCGGTTCAGCTGGCCGGTGAGCGCAGGTCGGATGCTCGACGTCCACACGGCGGTGGCGGCGGGGCGGGCTGGACCGCGCGACTGAGGGGACGGCGCTGCCTCACAGGCGGCCGCGCCGGTCCGTCGTCAGCCGACCTTGTGCAGCCAGGTGGCGGGTGCTCCCTCGCCGGCGTGCCGGTAGGTCTCGAGCTCGGCGTCCCACGCCGCCCCGAGCGCCCGGTCCAGCTCCGCGGTCAGCGTGGCGGCCGACCCGGCGGCGGACTCCATGATGGTCCGGAGACGGTCCTCGTTGACGACGACGTCGCCGTTGGCGGACAACCGGGCGGTGTGCAGCCCCAGGCCCGGGGTGTGCGTCCACCGCACGCCGTCGCTCCCGCGGCTGGCTTCCTCGACGACCTCGTAACGCAGGCCGTCCCAGCCGCGCATGGCGCTGGCGATGGTGGCACCGGTGCCGGCCTCGCCGGTCCAGGCGAACTCGGTGCGCATGGTGCCCGGCTCGGCAGGCTGGGTGACCCAGTCCAGCGAGACCCGGGTGTCGAGGACACCCTCGATCGCCCAGGCGATGTGCGGGCACAACGCGGTCGGGGTGGAGTGAATAAACACCACCCCGCGAGTCATGACTCGTGGCATGACAGCGGACATCCTGGCCTCCTGTGTGGTGAGGGACGTCTTCCCCAACGACCTCGACCACCGGCGGCGACCAGCAACATACGCACGTGGACCGCGTGCTGAGCCCCATCATGCTCTCTCGTCACCGCAGGAGCAAGTGCATCGGCAGATTCGTGTCGTCCCACCCGTCACAGGAGCACCGCGTCAGAACGGGTGACGCGACGTCAGCCGTCTGCTAGTTTCACGCCATGCGCGTCGCGGACCTCATCAAGAAGAAGGGCAGCACGGTCGCCACCCTGCCCGCCACGGCCACGCTCGCCGAGCTGCTCGAGGTGCTCGACGACCAGAAGATCGGTGCCGTCGTGGTGCTGGACGGCGAGGACGTGGCCGGCATCGTCTCCGAGCGCGACGTCGTCCACCACCTGCGCGGCGGCGCCGGCAGCGGGGCCGCGCTCAGCGAGCTCATGACGACCTCGGTGCAGACCTGCACCATGGACGACGACCTCACCCACCTGGCCACCACGATGACGCAGGGCCGCTTCCGGCACCTGCCCGTCGTCCAGGACGGCCGGCTCGAGGGGATCGTCTCGATCGGCGACGTCGTCAAGGCCCGGCTCGACGCGCTCGAGGCCGAGCGCGACCACCTGGAGTCCTACCTGCGGCAGTGAGCCGGGCGGGTGAGGGCCACCGCGCGTGCCGGCCCGCTCCCCCGCCCACCTAGACTGACCCGCCGAAGGGCCAGTAGCTCAGCCGGTCAGAGCAGCGGACTCATAATCCGTCGGTCGTGGGTTCAAGCCCCACCTGGCCCACCGGCGGCCGACCTGGGCAAGGATGTGCACGTCACGCAGCCCTGTCGACCCGGTTTCCGGTGCACAACCTCGTCCAGGTCGGGGACGGCCGAAGGTCACAATGCGGTGACAACCACCGCGAGTTGCCCATCTTCAGGGGCAGGCCCGTCTAGGGTGCGCGACATGACCGACTCCCGTGAGTCGCCCGGCTCCGGCCTGGGCGCACCCTTGGTCGTGCTCAAGGACGTCAACAAGCACTTCGGCGACCTGCACGTGCTCCAGGACATCAACCTGACCGTGCACGAAGGTGAGGTGGTCGTCGTCATCGGGCCCTCGGGCTCGGGCAAGTCGACGCTGTGCCGCACCATCAACCGGCTGGAGTCCTACGAGTCAGGCAGGATCACCATCCACGGCGACGAGCTGCCCAGCGAGGGCAAGGCCCTGGCCACGCTGCGCGCCGACGTCGGCATGGTCTTCCAGAGTTTCAACCTCTTCAGCCACAAGACGATCCTCGAGAACGTCACCATGGGCCCTATCAAGGTGCGCAAGAAGAAGAGCAGCGAGGCCAAATCGCGGGCCATGGAGCTGCTCAAGCGGGTCGGCGTCGACCACCAGGCGGAGAAGTATCCCGCCCAGCTCTCCGGCGGCCAGCAGCAGCGCGTCGCCATCGCCCGCTCCCTGGCGATGGAGCCGACGGTCATGCTCTTCGACGAGCCGACCTCGGCGCTGGACCCGGAGATGATCAACGAGGTCCTGGACGTCATGACCCAGCTCGCCAAGAGCGGCATGACGATGATCGTGGTCACCCACGAGATGGGCTTCGCCCGCAAGGCCGCCGACCGCGTCGTCTTCATGGCCGACGGCGCGATCGTCGAGGAGAACACCCCCGAGGAGTTCTTCACCAACCCCCAGTCCGACCGTGCCCAGGACTTCCTCGGCAAAATCCTGACTCACTGAGAACCACCGATTAGAGGAGAACCACATGCGTTCCACCACCTTCAGGATCGCCGCGCTCGCGGCGGCCACCGCCCTGACCCTCTCCGCCTGCGGTGACGACAGCGGCGAGACCGACGCCGACGCCGGAGGCGAGGGCGAGAACAGCGAGGAGAGCGCCGAGGAGGGCGGCGGTGAGGGCTCCGGCGACGGCCTCACCATCGGCATCAAGTACGACCAGCCGGGCCTCGGCCTCAACGAGGGCGGCGACCCGAGCGGTATGGACGTGGACGTCGCCAAGGCCGTGGCCGAGGCGATGGGCTACACCGAGGACCAGATCGAGTGGGCCGAGGCCATCTCCAGCGCCCGTGAGGACCTGCTGGAGTCCAATCAGGTCGACATGATCTTCGCCACCTACTCCATCACCGACGAGCGCAAGGAGCGGGTGCAGTTCGCCGGCCCGTACTTCGTCGCCGGCCAGGACCTGCTCGTGCCCGTGGACAGCGACGTCGAGGGACCCGACTCCCTCGGCGACGCGCTGCTGTGCTCGGTCACCGGCTCGACCTCGGCCGAGCGAGTCCGTGACGATTACGGCGCCAGCCTGCAGGAGTACGGCAGCTACTCCGAGTGCATGGAGGCGATGTCCTCCGGCACCATCGGGGCGCTGACCACGGATGACACCATCCTCGCCGGCTTCGCCGCCCAGGAGCAGTACGCCGGCCAGTTCAAGGTCGTCGGCAACACCTTCTCCGAGGAGAACTACGGCGTCGGCCTCAACCAGGACTCCGACCAGTGCGAGGAGATCAACGAGATCCTCACGGGCCTGTGGGAGGACGGCACCATGGACCAGATCATCCAGGACAACCTGGGTGCCGCCGACTACACCCCCAACGCCGACCTCAACCCGCCGGAGGTCGGCGGGCACTGCGCCTGACCCAGGTCGACCTGTCTCGACGTGCCGGGGCCCTTCCCGGGGCCCCGGCACGTCCCTCACCCGTGGAGGGAGTAGCCCCCTGTGCTTGAGCTGATCGAGCAATTCAACGTCGTCGGGGCGTTCTGGCTCAACATCAGGCTCGCCGCCGTGTCGTTCGTGCTCGCGCTGCTGCTCGGCACGGTGATCGCGATCCTGCGGCTGGCGCCGGTGGGAGTGCTGAACTGGTTCGGCGCGAGCTACGTCACCATCCTGCGCAACACGCCACTCACCCTCATCATCATCTTCGCCAACCTCGGGCTGTGGCTGCAGCTCAACATCGAGTTCGCCCGGCGCGAGGACAACCCCAACTTCCTGCTCGAGAACAACTTCTGGCTCGCGGTCCTCGGCCTCACGGTCTATCACGCGGCCTTCATCTGCGAGGCCATCCGCAGCGGTGTCAACACCATCCCGGTCGGCCAGAGCGAGGCGGCACGGTCGATCGGCCTCGGCTTCGGCCAGAGCCTGCGCGAGGTGATCCTCCCCCAGGCCTTCCGGGGAGCCATCACTCCCATCGGCAACGTCCTCATCGCGCTCATCAAGAACACCACCGTGGCCGTCGCCATCGGCAACCGGGAGATCGCCTACCAGATGCGCAACATGATGGAGTTCCGGCCGGACGCCGGCATCCTCATCTTCCTCGTCGTCGCCATCGGCTTCGTCATCCTCACCCTGCCTGTCGGGCTCGGGACCAGTTGGTTGTCCTCCAAGCTGGCGGTGAAGCGATGAGCGCGCAGCAGGTCCTCTTCGACATCCCGGGCCCGAAGGCACGGGCCCGCCACCTCGTCTACGGCATCGTCGGCTCGCTGGTCATCCTCGGGCTCCTGACGATCGCGGCTCTGCGGATGGTCGAGAAGGGACAGTTCGAAGCGGCCAAGTGGACGCCCTTCCTGGAGAGCAACACCTGGACCTTCTATCTCCTGCCGGGGCTCATCGCGACGCTCCAGGCCGCCGCTGTCGCGGTGGTGCTGTCGATGGTCGTCGGAATCGGGCTCGCCATGCTGCGGATGTCCGACATCAGGGTGGTGCGCTGGGCCAGCGGCGTCTTCGTGGAGTTCTTCCGCGCCGTGCCCGTGCTCATCATGATGATCTTCACCTGGCAGATGTTGGTCAAGAACCCCACCATCGTCAGCCTCATGGACTCCCTGGGCCTCAGCGGGTCCAACGCCACCTTCATCGCGGTCGTCGTCGGGCTGGTGCTCTACAACGGCTCAGTCATCTGCGAGGTCGTGCGCAACGGGGTGGGGTCCCTGCCCGGGGGCCAGCGCGAAGCCGGCCTCTCGGTCGGGCTGTCTCCCGCGCAGGTGCGCCGCTCCATCCTGGTGCCGCAGGCGCTGACCGCCATGCTCCCCGCGCTGGTGAGCCAGATCGTGGTCATCACCAAGGACTCCGCGCTCGGCTACATCATCACCTACCCCGAGCTGCTGAGCCGGACGCGACAGCTGGGCTCGGCCAACGCCAACACCCTGGCCGCCTACCTCGTCGCCGCGGTCATCTTCATCCTCATCAACTACGCGATCACCAAGCTCGCCGAGTGGATCGAGGGCCGCCAGCGGCGCAAGCGCCGCGCCACCCCCGGCGGCGACGCCCAGACCCAGAACGAGGAACAGGCCGGCCAGCGCGCGGCCGGTGCCGGGCTCGGCGCCCAGGCCAGAGCCGGCGGCTGACCCACGGCCCCGCCCGCACAGGGCGCGGACAGAACACACCAGACGTGCGGTCGGAATGTACCGGACGCGCGCTGCACATACCCGGACGCCCGTAGCCCGTACCGGCACCCTGACTCGGCCAGCTCCTCCAGGTCCGCGATGGACGGTAGCTGTGTGAGCCACCAGGTGGCTTCCGCGCTGTGGCGGACGAAGGGCGCGCCGTGATCGTCCAGAGCCGTACGGACAGTCCTTTCCCAGCAGGTGAGAATCTCGTCGATGTCGACGTTGTCCTTCGTGAACTCCTGATCCCCCGCCCTTAGCACCATCAGCTGGCTGGGCCAGTCCCCACGCGCCAGGGACTGGACCCGATCAGGGTTGTGGTCGCTCACGGCGACAAGCACGTGTGCCCCGCCTGGAGCCCCTCTGCGCCGTAGGGACCTCGCAGTTCGTCGCCTGAGCGGCGCCTCGGTCCATGCAGCACAGATGCGTCCCGGGATCGACTTCGAGTCCATGGAAACTCATCGGTCCTCACTCTCGGGGGCAGCCTTGTGCCCACCGGCGGAGCAAGCGTGGGGAGTTGCGCACTCGACCCAAGCCCCCCGGTGGCTTCGGCCTACCGTGCCCTTGACTTCCTCGTGGTACGTTCCGAAAGCAAGGGATGTCGAAAAGTCACCACACCCAACCATAGGAGATTCGCCATGAAGGCTGTCGTCTATCAGGGACCCAAGGATGTCGCGGTCACGGACGTTCCGGACGCGGAGATCGAGCGGCCCACCGATGTGCTGGTCAAGATCACAACGACCAACATCTGCGGCTCTGACCTGCACATGTACGAGGGGCGGACCTCCTTCGAGAAGGGCCGGACGTTCGGTCACGAGAACATGGGGGAGGTGGTGGAGGTCGGCCAGGGCGTGGAGAAGGTCAAGGTGGGCGACCGGGTCGTGCTGCCCTTCAATATCTCGTGCGGGTTCTGCAAGAACTGCGAGCGCGGGCTCACGAACTACTGCCTGACCACCCAGCCTGACCCGTCGGCCGCCGGTGCGGCCTACGGCTTCGCCGAAATGGGCCCGTACGGCGGCGGGCAGGCAGAACTGCTCCGGGTGCCCTTCGGCGACCACAACGCGCTGCGCCTGGGTGAAGACGCGCAGGACAAGGAGAACGACTACGTCATGCTCTCCGACATCTTCCCCACCGGCTACCACGCCACCGAGATGGCCGGCGTGATCCCGGGCGACAGCGTCGTGATCGCCGGGGCCGGCCCGTGGGACTGATGGCCGCCCTGTCCGCGACGATCAAGGGCGCCGCGAAGGTGATGGTGGTCGATCGCCACCCCGACCGGCTCGCGCTGGCCGAGCAGATCGGAGCGATCGCCATCGACGACTCCAAGGTCGACCCCGTGCAGGCTGTGCTGGACCAGACCATGGGGCTCGGAGCCGACCGTGGCTGCGAGTGTGTCGGCTACCAGGCCCACGACCCTGGGGGCAACGAAGACCCGGCCGCCACCTTGAACATGCTCATCAACTCGGTCCGGTTCACCGGCGGGATCGGCACCGTCGGCGTGTTCGTCCCCCAGGACCCGGGGGCCAAGGGCGAATTGGCCCAGCAGGGCAAGGCGGCCATCGACTTCGGCACCCACTGGTTCAAGGGACAGACCATGGGCAACGGTCAGTGCCCGGTCAAGAGGTACAACCGCCGGCTGCGAGACCTGATCGCGGCTGACAAGGCGAAGCCGTCCTGGATCGTCTCCCACGAGATCTCGCTGGATCAGGCTGCCGACGCCTACAGGAATTTCGACTCCAGGTCCGAGGGTTGGACCAAGGTCGTCATCAAGCCCGGCATGTCAAACGGAAAGAAGGCAAACTGATATGGCAGCAGATCTTCAGGGCAAGAGGGTCGCGATCCTCGCCGCCGACGGCGTCGAACGCGTTGAGCTCGAGCAACCCCGCGAAGTACTGGACCGCGCGGGCGCTCAGACCGAGGTCCTCTCGGTCCACGACGGCGAGATCAAGGCCCGCGAGAACGACCTGGATGAAGCGGGCACGTTCACCGTCGACGGGCTGGTCGCCGACGCCTCGATGGGCGACTACGACGCTTGGTGCTTCCGGGCGGCACGGTGAACCCCGACCAGCTCCGGGTCGACGAGGACGCCGTTTCCTTCGTCCGCGACTTCGTCGAGAGCGGCAAGCCAGTGGCGGCGATCTGTCACGGCCCGTGGACGTTGATCGAGGCCGGCGTGGCCGCGGGTCGCACCCTGACGTCGTACCCGAGCATCCGCACCGACCTGCGCAACGCCGGCGCCGACGTCGTCGACCAGGACGTGGTGATCGACAAGAATCTCATCACCAGCCGCTCGCCGGAGGACCTGCCGGCGTTCTCCGAGGCGATCGTGTCGCAACTCGCGGGCACCACGACACAGGAAGAGGAGAAGTCATGAGTGTAACCAAGGGACTGCTGGTCAGGTTTGACGCGTTGCCCGGCAAGGAGGACGACGTGAAGGAGTTCCTCGACAGCGGCCGTGCGCTTGTCGAGGACGAGCAGGCGACCACCGCGTGGTTCGCGATCCGCCTCGGGCCGACCTCGTTCGGGATCTTCGACGTGTTCCCCGATGACGCCGGACGTGACGCCCACCTGTCCGGTCCTGTTGCGGTAGCTCTCGGCGAGCAGACCGGCACGCTGTTCTCCGAACCCACGATCGAGAAGCTGGACGTACTGGGCTCCAAACTCCCCGCCTGACACCACAGACCGGGAGTACTGGCCCAGACAGGAGGGGTCGCTGCGCGCGGTGACTTCGGGCTGACACAGCCCGCTGACGTCGTGGCAGCGGCCCCTTCTCTGGCGGCTTATCGCACATCACCAACAGATCGAGGAACCGCGATGACAAGAACTGACGACGGCGTTGCCACGACGCGTGCACCCGAGGTAGCAGTGATCGGGGGCGGGATCGTCGGTCTGTCGACGGCGTACGCGCTGCGAGAGCAGGGCGTGCCGGTGCGGTTGTACGAGGCTGGTCTGCCCGGGATGGGTCAGTCCGCAGGCGAGTCGCGGATCTTCCGGCATGCCCACGACGACCCGCGACTCGTCACTTTCGCGCGCGAGAGCCGTGCCGTATGGGATGAGTGGGCCGAGCACTTCGACGTCGAGCTGGTCTCATCAGACGGCGTCGTGGCGATCGGCGACGGCGCGCTCGAACGGCTGCGAGTGCTCGACAAGGTCGGCGTGGCGGCACGTGAGATCGACGCGGACGAGCTCGCGGAGCGGATGCCGCTGCTCGCGGGGTACTCCGGGCCGGCGATGTTCGACGAGGCAGGTGGAGCGATCCGCACGCGCGCCGCGATCACGGCACTCACGGATGCGCTGGGGGATGCCGTCGTCACCGGTGAGGTGATCTCGATCGACCACCGCGCCGATGGGACGGTTGAGGTGCGCAGCGTCACCGACTCTGCCATCCATTCGAAGGTGGTCGTGTGTGCCGGACGTGAGACCGCGCGCCTGGCGCGCAGCATCGGCCTCTCGTTGCCGGTCCGCCTTGCCGCACACGTGCGGCTGACCTTCGACGTGAGAAGCGCCCCGCCGGCGCAGGTCGCCTGCCTGCAGGACAGTAGTGGTGAGTTCGGAGAGGTCGGCGTCTACGCCGCCCCCCAGCCGGGCAACAGCCGGTATGCGGTCGGACTCAGCCAGACCGTCGGCGTCCGCGACGACGGCACGTTCATCGACCCGGCGGCCATTCGGTCATTGGACCAACGCGCGCACGACTACGTAGCGCGAGCACTGCCCGGCCTCGACCCGGAGCCGCGTGAGTTCGTTCACTGCTGGGTGACCGAACTCCCGTGGAGTGAGGACGGCGTGGCCGTCTGGGAGGCAGGCAGCATCTTCTTCGTCGCCGGTCACAATCTGTTCAAGCAGGCACCAGCCCTAGGGCGCGCCCTCGCCCAGGCTGCGACCGGCGGCGGTCTCGCCGCCGAACTCAAGTCCGAAGCGCGCTTGGGGGAACCGCAGTAGTGAGCTGTCGATGTTGACCGAGTCGATGCCGACACGTCGGGCTCCCGCCTCGGTGAGGTGCCGCGCCGTCCTGCGTCAGGTGGGGGGGGTGCCAGACGTCGCCTTACTGCGCCGTGGCCCAGTACCGGTCCCATCCGGTGCGCAGCAGCACCGCCGCGTCCGCGACGTCGTACCCGGCCACTGAGTCAGCCCCGATGGGTCCGGGCCCGGCGTCGATGACCACCGCCGGCAGGAGGGCGCACCGCCCGAGTCGGTGCCCGGCAGCCGATCGTCACGGAGAGCTTGACCAGTGCGGGATGCCCATGTGGAACGAACACGTGCGTCTATCCGCCGCCAGTGACCGCGCCCTCCCCTCGCTCAACCAGACGGTCGGAGCGTGAAGGCGCCGAGGTCGCCGCCCGAGGCCATGGCGCCGTCCGCAACAGCCAGGGGCCCCTCGGCGTGCCGCAGCGGGCCCGCGGGCATCGCAGGCAGCCTCCAACGGGAGGCTGACAAGACCGGCCTCGTCGTCTCGCGGGGGCTGGCCATGTCCCAGGTAGCCCCCACGCGAAACCCCCTCCGTCCGATTTTTGCTGGTCAGAGGGGGTTTGAGTGCGCTCCCCCGACTGGACTCGAACCAGTAACCTGCCGGTTAACAGCCGGCTGCTCTGCCAATTGAGCTACAGGGGATCGTGCAGCCGAAACTGTAGCAAGAGCCACCCCGGGCGCCGAAATCCTCAGGGCACCGGCGGCAGGCCCACCTGGTCGCGCAGCTCGACGCGGGCCGACCGGACCGCCGCCGCCAGCTCGGGGTCCTCCTGGTCCGCACCTCGGCCCCAGAGCACCTGCTCCACCAGCTCTCGGGTCGGCAAGACCTTGCGGATCGTCACCCGGGCGCCGCGCCGGGGGCCCAGGTCGACCGAGCGCAGCAGGACGACGCTGGCCGAGGTGCGCTCGCGGAAGACCTGCGGCACGGCCCCCGGACCCGTGCGCCGCTGCAGCACCCACTGACGCCCGTCCAGCCGGTCGACGAAGGCGACGCTCAGCGCCCAGAGGTCCGGGTCCCACGACCCGGTGTCGACCTCGTGCCACGGCCGCTCCAGCAGCACGCCACCGTCCTCACCGACCTCCAGCAGCCGGAAGGTCGTGAGCACCAGCCAGGCGCCTCCCGCGTCCTCCTGCGCGCTGGCTAGGACCTGCTCGCGCGGCGCGAGGTCGGGCCGGACCTGCGCGGGAAGGTCGCCCGGCGCGCGCTCGGGTCGCGGCGTCTCACCGATGCGCCTGGTGCGCCAGAACCGCACGTCTCACTCCATCCTGGCCCGCAGCCGGGCCCGCTCGCGGTGCAGCTCCATGAGCCGCTCGTCCAACCTGCGCTTGTCGGTGCTGCCGTCGGCGCCCGCGACTGCTGGCCGAGCAGATCGGCCACCTCCTGCTCGACCCCGGCCAGCCGCACCCGGAGTACCAGCCAGTCGACGAAGGCCTCGCGCGGCATCCCCGTCTCCGGGTCCAGCCGGTCCGGCAGCATGGCGACCGACAGCTCGTGCACCAGCGGGTGCACGGGCGGCGGGGTGCCGGCGAGCACCGCCTCGACCCAGGACCGCGCGCTGCGCTGAGCTGCGCCCTGCACTCCCCCGGCCTCGCGCATCGCGTGCCAGACCGCCCGGTGCATCGGCGCGCGCAGCGCCTCGGGCTCGAGCTCGTCCATGTCCTCGGCGACGATGGCGAGGGGATACTGCAGCGCCACCTGCACCAGCTGCCGCTCGGCCACCTGGACCGGGTCGCGCAGGTCGGGCTGCGGGAGCGAGGGCTGCTCCGGTCCCTCCCGGGTGGCCTCCTCGGGGGCGGGGGTGCGCGGCGTGGCCTGCGCCGGCCGGCTCTGGGCGCGGTGCACCTCGGTCGCGAGGACGTCAGGGTCGACCCCCATCCAGCCGGAGACGTCGCGCACGACCTCGGGCCGGAGGGTGCGGTCGCGGATCTGCGCCAGGATCGGGGCGACGGCACGCATGGCCTGGACCCGCTGGGCCGCCTCGGACAGGTCGTAGGGCGCGAGGGTGGTGCGGACCGCGAACTCGAAGAGCGGGGTGGCGCTCTCCACCAGGTCCCGCACCGCCCGGCCCTGCTCCTGCCCCTCGGCATCCTTCGTCGCGATCCAGAGGTCGTTGGGGTCCTGCCCGTCCGCCGCCACCGCGACGTAGGACTGGGCCGCCCAACGCTGGTCCTGCTCGAAGGCCTTCATCGCCGCCTTCTGCCCGGCGGCGTCGCCGTCGAAGGTGAAGATCACCTTGGCCGGCGCCCGCCCGGCCTCGTCGCGCAGGATGCGCCGCAGGATGGAGATGTGGTCACCGCCGAAAGCCGTGCCGCAGGTCGCCACCGCTGTCTCCACACCGGACAGGTGCGCGGCCATGACGTCGGTATACCCCTCCACCACCACCGCGGTCCGCTCGGTCGCGATCGGCTTCTTGGCCAGGTCGAGGCCGTAGAGCACGCCGGTCTTCTTGTAGATCGGTGTCTCGGAGGTGTTGAAGTACTTCGCCGGGCTCCAGTCGTCGTCGTAGAGCCGACGGGCGCCGAAGCCGACGGTGTCGCCGGTGATGGCCCGGATCGGCCAGAGCACCCGGCCCTGGAACCGGTCGGAGAGCCCGCGGCCACGACGGTTCGCCAGTCCCCCGAGGACCAGCTCCTCCTCGGTGAAGCCGCGGCTGCGCAGGTGGGTGACCAGGGAGGTGCTCTCGCGGGGGGCATACCCGACCATGAAGCGGGTGGCGTGCTCGCCGGTGAAACCCTTGTCGCGCAGGAAGTCCCGCCCCTTGCGTCCCTCGCCCGAGCGCAGCAGCGCCTCGTGGTAGAACTCCTCGGCCACCCGGTGCGCCTCCATGAGCCGGGTGCGCTGCCCGACCGGCGCCTGCTCCCCGCGGCCGCGCCCGCCCGGTCCGCTCTCCTCGTAGCGCAGCGTGATCCCCAGCTTGTCCGCGAGCCGCTCCACGGCCTCGGAGAAGGTGAGGTGGTCGATCTCCATGAGGAAGGAGATGACGTCGCCGCCGACCCCGCACCCGAAGCAGTGGTAGCTGCCGACCGCGGTGCGGATCTGGAACGACGGGGTCTTCTCGTCGTGGAAGGGGCACAGCCCCTTCATCGCGCCGACGCCCGCGGTCCGGAGGGTCACGTGCTCGCGCACGACCTCCTCGATGGAGGCGCGCTCCTTGACCGCCTTGACGTCCTCGTCCTTGATGCGGGGCACGCGCGCACCTCCCTTCACCGTCGTCGTCCTGCCGAGTCTAGGTCGGCCGGCCCCCCGACCCCGTCGCCGGTCGAAAACCTGGGGACGACGTGGGCCGTGCCCGGCTAGGATGGAATGCCCCCGTCCGCCGATGAGTTGACCCGACCACGGCTGTCCCACCCCCATGATCCGCCAGGAGACCTCCATGTCCGCGTCCGTCCAGGCCACCACCCAGGCGCCGTCGCCGGACGACGCGCGGGTGCGCCTCGTGCTGCGGGTGCTCACGGCGGCCGCCTTCGTGGTGATCCTCAACGAGACGCTGATGATCAACGCGCTGCCGCCGCTCATGGCGGCCTTCGGCGTCGACGCCGGGGCGGGCCAGTGGCTCACCACCGGCTTCATGCTGACGATGGCCGTGGTCATCCCCATGACCGGGTGGCTGCTGAAGCGGCTGTCGATCCGCTCGGCCTTCCTGCTCGCGATGAGCGTCTTCATCCTCGGCACGGCGACCGCGGCCTTCGCGCCCACCTTCTCGGTCCTGCTCGTGGGCCGGGTCATCCAGGCCAGCGGCACCGCGGTGATGATGCCGCTGCTCATGACGACGATCATGACGATGGTGCCGCCGGAGCGCCGCGGCAGCGTCATGGGCAACCTGACCCTGGCCATCTCGGTGGCCCCGGCGATGGGCCCGCCCGTCTCCGGGCTGATCCTGCAGCTCGCCGGCTGGCGCTGGCTCTTCCTCCTCGTGCTGCCGATCGCGGCGGCGATGCTCGTCGGCGGCGGACGGCTCCTGCGCGGCAGCGAGCCGGGGCGGGAGGCCCGGCTGGATGTGCCGAGCGCACTGCTCACCGCGATCGGCTTCGGGGGACTCGTCTACGGCCTCAGCGCGCTCGGCGAGGGCGCTCCCGGTCCGGTGGGGCCCGGCACCTCGCTGACCGTCGGCGTCATCGCGCTCGCCGTCTTCGCCTGGCGGCAGCTGCGGCTCGCCCGCCGCGACGAGGCCCTGGTCTTCCTCGACCTGCGCGCGCTCCAGGTGACCCGCTATGCGGTGCCGCTCGCCCTCATGTGCCTCGCCTTCATGGCGCTCATCGGGGCGATGCTGCTCCTGCCGATCCTGCTCCAGGAGGTGCGCGGCTTCAGCACCCTCGCCTCCGGCCTCATGCTCATGCCAGGCGGTCTCGCGATGGGGCTGCTGGGCCCTACCGTCGGCCGGCTCTACGACCGGTTCGGCCCCCGGCCGCTCGTGGTCCCCGGTGGCATCGGGCTGGCGACGGGCATGACGGGGATGGCGCTGCTCGCCACGCAGGTGCCCTGGTGGGGCCTGGTGGGCCTGCACGTGCTGGTCAGCCTGTCCCTCGCCTTCATCTTCACGCCCTGCTTCACCGCCGGCCTCGGGGCGCTGCCGAACCGGCTCTACAGCCACGGCAGCGCGATGCTCGGCACCGGGCAGCAGGTCGCCGCGGCCGCCGGGACGGCGCTCGTGGTGACCGTCATGGAGACCCGCGCGCACCAGCTCGGCGTCGGCGGCCTGGGCGAGGTCGAGGCGCTCTCCGGCGGCATCGGCGCGGGCCTCGTGGTCGCGACCGCCATCACCGTCGGCGTGCTCGTCCTCGCGCTCTTCGTGCGCGCTCCGCTGCCGGAGCGGGCGGACGATCCTGACGAGCGCAGGGACCAGGGGCACGACACCCCTGGAGGTGCGGGCACGGCATACCCCGAGCCCGTAGCCTGAGCCCATGCCCAAGGCGACCAGCCCCGCGACCGAGGTCGAGGTGGGCGGTCGCACCGTCCGGATCTCCAACCCCGACCGGGTCTACTTCCCCGGCCTCGGGCTGACCAAGCTCGACCTGGCGCACTACTACCTCGCGGTCGGCGACGGCATCGTCACCGCGCTGCGGGAGCGGCCGTGCATGATGCACCGCTTCCCGGACGGCATCGGCGGCGAGCGGGTGCACCAGAAGCGGCTGCCACGCGGCGCCCCGGAGTGGATGGAGACCGTGCACGTCACCTTCCCGCGCTGGAACCGCACCGCGGACGAGCTGTGCGTCACCGAGCTGGCGCAGGTCGTCTGGTCGGTGCAGATGAGCTGCGTGGAGTTCCACCCCTGGAACAGCCGCCGCGGGCACGTCGAGCAGCCGGACGAGTGGCGGATCGACCTCGACCCCGGCGACGAGTGCGACTTCGCGACCGTGCGCCGGGTCGCGGGCGTCGCCCACGACGTGCTGGACGAGCTGGGCGCGACCGGATGGCCCAAGACGACCGGCTCCAAGGGTCTGCACGTGTATGTGCGGATCCCGCCCGAGCACGGCTTCGCCGACGTCCGCCGGGCGGCGCTCGCCTTCGCCCGCGAGGTGGAGCGGCGCACCGACGACGCGACGACGACCTGGTGGCGCAAGGACCGGGACCCACGTCAGGTCTTCGTCGACTTCAACCAGAACGCCCGAGACCACACCATCGCGGCGGCCTACTCCGTGCGGGCGACAGCCGACGCGCGGGTCTCGGCGCCGCTGCGGTGGGACGAGGTCGCCGACTGCGAGCCAGGCGACTTCACGGTCCGCACGATGCCGGAGCGGTATGCCGCGCTCGGCGACCTGCACGCCGGCATCGACGACGCGGTCTTCGACCTCGCGCCGCTGCTGAAGTGGGCGCAGCGGGACGAGGCCGCCGGCGAGCAGACCCCCGACGCGCCGGACTCCTGAGCCGCCCCCGGGCCTCGGCATACCCGCCTGGCGACGAGGCTCGGAGCAGTCAGGGGGTCGCCGCCGCCCCGGTGTCGACATCGACGACGAGGCGCAACGGGTCGCCGAGGGTGAAGACCCGGTAGGGCCGGGGCTCACCGTGCATGCCGACGAACACCTGGAGCTGCCCCTCGAAGGGTGTGGTGCGGATGACCTCGACCACGGCACCCAGGGAGTGGGTGTCGAGACCGTAGTCACCGCCGTCGTAGACCGGGTCTCCCTCGGCCGGGTAGGCCATGCCCGCGATCACGAGCTGTATCACGCTGTCCCCCGCCACCCCCGCCGGCAGACCTGACCCGCCGCGGGTCGGCGAGGCCTCGTAGGACGCCACCCAGCCCGGACCGGTCGTCGGGCCCGCCCCGGTGAGGTCCACGACGACGCGGTCGAAGCCGTCGTGGCGACCGGCCCGCACCGACGGGGCGTAGAGCGCGCCGCCGGCGGCCACGCCTCCCCCGCCCTCGGTCCGCACGACGGGGTCGGTCCACGGGAGCTCGGGCCCTGCCCCGCCGCCCGGGTCGACCCCGGTGCCCGGGTCGACGACGGGAGGCTTCGGCCCGGGGACGGGGACCGGGGCGACGGGCTCGGTCTCCTGCGGCGACGGTTCCTGCGCCGACGGCTCCGGCTCCTGGACGGGGTCCGCTGGGTCCTCGGGGTCCTCCGTCGGCTCCACCGAGCTGGGCCCGGGCGGGTCCGGCTCCTGCGCTGCGCCGGTGGGGTCGGGCTCCGCACCGGTCGGGTCGGGGTCAGGGCTGGTGGAGTCCGTACGCACGGGGTCGGGGCCGGTCGGCTCGGGCGTCGTGGCGGCCACCGGCTCGTCGGTCGTGGGCGCGACCACCGTGAGCAGCAGCAGTCCCGCCTGCTCGCCGCCGAGCCGGTGCAGCGAACCACCGCCGGCGAGCGCCTCCATCCAGAAGTCCTCCGCCGCCTGCACCTGCGCCGGGCAGCCGAGGTCGGTGGTCATGAGCTCCTGCGGTGCGAAGGCGCCGTCCGGCTCGAGCTGCAGGGCACCCGTGGCCATGGCCTGGCCGCAGCGCTCCACCGAGACGCCCCAGCCACCGCCGACCGCCGGGAAGGCGAGCTCGGTCGCGGCGTCCGCCCCGACCACCTCGGCGCTGTCCCCGCCGCGCCACAGGTCCTCCTGCAGGGTCCACCGGGTGCCGGTCAGCTCGCCGGCGTCCACGGGGGTCACCGCGGACAGGGCGGCGGGGTCGGGGGTCTGCGCGGACGGCGTCGCGGCGTCGGCGAAGACGAAGGTGGTGCCGCCGGGAGGGAACTTCGCCGCCACCCCGTCGAGCCCGTCACCGCCGCCGAGGACGCCCGTCTGCCACACCAGGGCACCGGCAGCCACGGTCGCCAGCGCGCTCGCGACCCCGCCGCCCACGCGCTTGCGGGTGCGGCGCCGTCGGCCTGCGCCCCAGGGCGCGTCCGGGACGACCCGCTCATCGCCGTCGATCCTCGACGCACCCTCGAGCAGGCCCCGGACGTCCACCTCGTCGGTCATCCCAGACTCTCCTTCTCCTGCATCGCCCCGAGCCCCTGCGCGCCCAGCTCCTCGCGCAGCCGGGCGATGGCGTGGTGCGACAGGCTCTTCACCGTGCCTGGTCGCACCCCCATGACCTGCGCCGTCTGCGCCTCGGTGAGGTCCTCGAAATAGCGCAGCACGAGCGCCGCCCGCTGGCGGGGCGGCAGGGTCCGCAGCGCCGCGTGCACCTCGTCGTCGCGCGCCCGGGCCTCGGCGCCATCAGGTATACCGCGCTCTGGCAGGCGCTCCACCGCCACCTCCCGACGGGTCCGGCGCCACCACGAGACCCGCTTGCGGTAGATGACGCGGCGCACGAAGCCGTCCGGGTTGTCCACGCTCTCCCACTTCTCCGCGAGGGCGATGAGGGCCTCCTGCAGCAGGTCCTCGGCGAGGTCGACGTCACCGCAGAGCAGGTAGGCGGCACGGCGCAGCCGCGGCCCTCGGGCCGCCACGAACTCGCCGTAGGCTGGATCCGCCGTCAGCACCGCGGCCTCCTCTCGTGCTCCACACCAGGATGTCGCACCAGGGCCGCGAATGGTTCAGTTCGCGGGATCTCGCTGCGACCGAGCGGCGCCGAAGGCGGGGTAGCCGGGCAGCTCCAGCCTGCCGCGCGCCGGCGCCCACGACCTCCTCGCCCACACCGTCGCCTCCTCGCAGAGCGCCGCGACGTCCGGCAGCTCCTCGGCACAGGCGCGCGCCACCCAGCCCCACCGGTGCAGCAGCAGCGCCCGGAAGGCCGGGCCGGTCCTGCCCTCCGGCGCCATCGTGCGGTCGGCGACCGCGCCGTCGAGGAGCCACAAGGTGCCGGAGAGCACCCAGAGCGCCACCGCCGCACGCACCTGCCGCGGCCAGCGGGGGTCGGCGGCCAGACCGGGCAGGCTGCGCTCCGCCTCCCGGGTGAAGGCGGTCAGGGTGGCCTCGGTCAGGCCGGCGGGCGGCGTGAAGACGCACCAGCAGGTGCTGAAGGGCTCGGCCGCGTAGGCCGCCTCGTAGGCCACGTGGCGCACCCCGGCGCCCTCGACGTCCAGCAGCCGGACCCCGGACGGCGTGAGCACCGCGTTGTCCGGGCAGGCGTCCCCGGGCCCCAGCACGTGCCGGTCGGTGTCGTGCCGCAGCTCGTCGACGACGTCCAATGCCTGCGCCACCGCCGCGCGCCCGGACCGCAGGCCGGCGACGTCGACCAGGTGCTCCACCCCGCGCCGCGGGTAGTCCTCCTGCCACCGGCGGTCCTCGGCGAGCAGGGCGCCCCCGAGGTCGTCGCGCGCGCGGGCCAGCGACTCCGGCCCGGCCGCCAGGGAGCCGCCGAGCGTGCCCGCCCAGGCGACGGTATGCCCCCAGGCCGCCCCGGGGTCCGCCCCGAGCAGCGCGTCGGCGAGCGTGGCCCCTGCCCCGAGGTCCTCCATGACCAGCACCTGGGCCCCCTCGTCGGCGAGGAGCAGCTCGGGGGTGCCGCGCAGGTGCCGGAGACCGACCATCTCCCGGCGCCAGCCCATCGCGGCGGACCGGCCCTCGGGCTGCGGGAGGAAGCGCTTGACCACGACCGAGGATCCCCAGGCGGCAGGTCCCCGCACCACCTCGCGCCGGGTGACCTCGGAGCGGGTCGACCCGCCCAGCGGCGACGGATCCCCCAGCCGCACCCTGTCCGGGAGCAGACCCGTCAGGTCCGTCATCCGGCCAGCTCGCGGACGATCTCGCCGGCCGGCCGCTCCTGCGCTGCCCGCCACCCGGAGCCGGCCCAGACGTGGAGGCGCTCGAGGTCGCCCTGCTCGGCCGCCGCGCGGCGCAGCGGCTTGGTCAGCTGATCCACGACCGGGAAGGCGGCGGGGGCATCGGCATACTCACGGGTCCAGCCGTTGGCCACGGCACCGGCGACGCGGCCGGTGAAGGCCCGGGTGAGCACCCGCTCGGTGTGATGCTGACTCCGCAGCGCCGCCCGGTAGGTCCTCGACGCCCCGGACTCGTGCGCCAGCAGGATCGCGGTGCCGACCTGCACGCCGGCCGCGCCCGCGGCCAGGGCACGCCGCACGTCACCGGGCGTCGTCCGCTGCACCACCGAGGCGCCGGGCAGCCCGAAGGTGCAGGACACGACCGGGGGCGCCAGGGTCTCCACCAGGTGCACCTTGGCCTCCCAGTGGTCGGTGTCGTGCCAGCTCGGGAGGCCCACCTCGGTCCCCAGCGCAGCCGCCTCCCCGGCGATGCGCCCGGCGAAGTCGTCCACCCGCGGCTCGAGCGCGGCCCGGTCCAGCGGTCGCGGCACGAACAGGTTGACGCCGAAGGGCCGGTCGGTGAGGTCGCGGACGTGCACGAGGTCGGCCGCCACCTGCTCGGGCGTGCGGTAGCCCGCGGCGAGCATCCCGAGCCCGCCGGCGTCGCTCACCGCGGCGGCGAGCAGCGGGCTGGACACGCCGCCGGCCATCGGGGCGCCGACGACCGGTCGCTCCCAGGTCTCGACGAGGCTCATGCGACCTCCCGCATCCGTGCGTGGACGGCCAGCGCCCGCGCGTCGGACAGGCTCGCCACCTGGTCGACGACGGCCCGCAGCCGCGCCCGGTCCTCGCCCGCCTGCTCGGCGGCACGCACCGCCTCCGCGTGCAACGGGTCCAGCCGCCCCGGGTCCGTCGCGTAGTGCTCCACGAGCTCGGCGACGACCTGCTGCTGGTGCTCCATGGTGCTGCGCCGCTCCTCGCTGAGCATGACGAAGTGGGCCGCCACACCCTTGAGCGCGGCCGCCTGGGCGCGCACCCGGTCGGGGACGACGAGGTCCGCGGCATACCGGGTGAGCGGTCCGGGCCCGTGGCGCTCGCGCGTCGCCAGCTCGACGGTATGCACGAAGTGACCGATGAGCCGCGAGGTCATGTCCTTGAGCGCCGCCAGGTCGGCGCGGGTGCCCGTGTGGCTGGTCGGCACCCACCCGGTTCCGAGGATCTCCCCCAGCGCCTCGCCGAGCGCACCCTCGGCGAGGTCGGGTGCATACCAGTCGTGCGCGAGCGCGGCCACCGCCCGCTGCACGTCGGCGGAGCGCAACGCGCGCGGGTCGATGCGGCGCGAGGCGATCGCGTCCTCGACGTCGTGGACGCAGTAGGCGACGTCGTCGGACCAGTCCATGACCTGCGCCTCGAGGCACCGGCGGTGGGGCTCACCCGTGGGCGCCCCCGACCGCACCCAGGCGAAGACGGGCGCGTCGTCGGGGTAGACGCCGAACTTGCCGGGCGGCGTGCCCTCGGGACCGGCACCACGGGACCAGGGGTACTTCGTCGCGGCGTCGAGGCTGGCCCGGGTCAGGTTGAGCCCGGCGGGACGACCGTCGTCGTGGCTGCGTTTGGCCTCCAGCCGGGTGAGCACCCGCAACGACTGGGCGTTCCCCTCGAAGCCCCCGGCAGCCGCGGCGATCCGGTCCAGCGCGGCCTCCCCGTTGTGGCCGAAGGGCGGGTGCCCGATGTCGTGCGCGAGGCACGCGGTGTCGACGACATCGGCGTCGCACCCGAGGGCCGCGCCGAACTCCCGCCCGATCTGCGCCACCTCCAGCGAGTGGGTGAGGCGGTTGCGGACGAAGTCGTCGCTGGTCGGCGAGACCACCTGCGTGGTCGCCGCCAGCCGGCGCAACGCCGCCGAGTGCAGCACCCGCGCCCGGTCCCGGGCGAAGTCCTGCCGGTCGGACCGCTTCTGCGCCGGGTCCTCGGCCAGCCACCGCTCCCGGTCGGACGCGGCATACCCGCCCTGGCCCTCGCTGCTCACCCCCGCAGCGTATGCCGCGGGCCTCACCCGCCGCGGCGTGGCTGCCCGCCGCCGCCGACCGTGGCACCGGCGTCGAGCCCGCGGCGCCCGGTGACCGCCGCCCGCAGCGAGCGCAGGCCCTGCGCCAGCACCGGGCCGACCGGCCGCGTGGGCACGTCGACGTAGCCGCCCCGCTCCAGCCCCGCCCGGCGCTCGAAGACGCTGCGAGCCGCGCGGTCGCCGGTGCGCAGCCAGGACCACCCCATCGAGGCGAGGTAGAGCGGCAGGAAGGGCAGTCCGAGGCAGGCGGCCCACTGTCGGCTGTGCGCCAGCTCGTGGTCGAGCAGCCCCGGCCGCAGCGCCCGCAGCGCGTCGAGGTCGTGCCGGCTGATGACGACGTCACCGACGGTGAACGCGCCGGCCACCGGGAAGGACCAGCGGTAGTGGTCGGCGAGGTAGCACCGGGAGGGACCACGACGGACCCGGGCACCACCCGCGGCGGCGACGCCGAGACCGAGCGGCGTCGAGAGGTTGACCCAGTTGAGCAGGTGCCGGAGCCGATCCGCCCGCGAGGCCATCAGGCCGAGGCGTAGCGCTTGGCCGCGCGGGCCCGTGCCTTGGTCGCCTCCTCGTCCCGGTCCTTCGGCGGCGCCGACGTGACCAGGGAGTCGAGCAGGTCCTGCGTCGCCGCGGCGATCGTGGCGACCGCCGTGGCATAGGCCTGCTCGTTGGCCTGCGAGGGCTTGCTCGCGCCGCCGACCTTGCGGACGTACTGCAGCGCGGCGGCCTGCACCTCGGAGCGGGTGGCGGGCGGCTCGAAGTTGTTGAGCGGGCGGATGTTGCGGCACATGCCGCCCACTCTGCCACGCCCACAGCGGCCCCGTCCGGTGCTGCCGCTAGGGTCGGGACCATGGGCACCTTGTGGCATCCGTTCTCCGACATGGGCGCGGTCGAGCAGACCGGCGAGCTGATCCTCACCCGCGGCGAGGGGGTCCACGTCTACGACCGGGACGACCGGCGCTACCTCGACGCGACGGCGGGGCTGTGGTTCACCAACGTCGGCCACGGCCGCGGCGAGCTGGCCGACGCCGCCGCCGAGCAGATGCGCCGCCTCGCGGCATACTCCACCTTCGGCGACTACGCCCCGGACACGACGGTGGCCCTCGCCGACCGGTTGGAGGGCATCGCGCCGGTCGCCGGGAGCAAGATCTTCTTCACCTCCGGCGGCTCGGACTCCATCGACACGGCCGCCAAGATGGCCCGCCGCTACTGGGTCGAGCAGGGACGGCCGGACAAGACGGTCTTGCTCTCCCGCTCCAAGGCCTACCACGGGATGCACTACGCCGGCACCGCACTGGCGGGGATCCCGGGCAACCGCGAGGGCTACGGCGAGCTGGTGCCCGACACCGCGCAGGTCGAGTGGGACTCCGCGGAGAGCCTGCGGTCGACGATCGAGGGCGTGGGCGCCGACCGGGTCGCGGCCTTCTTCTGCGAGCCGATCATCGGCGCCGGCGGGGTCTACCTCCCGCCCGAGGGCTACCTCGCGGAGGTCCGCAAGATCTGCACCGAGCACGACATCCTCTTCGTCGCCGACGAGGTCATCACCGGCTACGGCCGCTTCGGCGGCTCGTGGTTCGCCAGCGCTGCGCTCGGGCTGGAGCCGGACATGGTCGCCACGGCCAAGGGGCTGACCAGCGGGTATGCCCCGATGGGCGCCGTCCTCGTCGCACCCCGCGTGTGGGAGCCGTTCTTCCGGCCGGGGGCCGGGGTCTGGTTCCGGCACGGCTACACCTACTCCGGGCACGCGGCCTCGGCAGCCGTGGCCCTGGCCAACCTCGACCTCATCGAGCGGGAAGGCCTGCTGGACGAGGCCGACCGGCTCGCGCAGACCCTGCACCGTGAGCTGGCCCCGCTGGCCGGGCACCACCACGTCGTCGAGGTCCGCTCCGGCCTGGGTGCCGTGGCCGCGATCCAGCTCGCCGACCCGGCGACGGCGATGCGCTTCGCCGTCGACGTGCGCGGGCACGGGGTGGCGACCCGCGCGTGCGGCGCCGGTGCCATCCAGGTCTCGCCCGCCTTCGTCATGACCGACGAGCAGGTGCAGGAGCTGGCCGGTGCGCTGCGCGCGGCCCTGGACGCGATGCCGGCGGCGGCATGACCGGCCCGCTGGTCACGACCACGCAGCTGCAGGGCATGCGGGTCGGGCCGCAGACGGACCGCCCGGTGCTCGTGGACGTGCGCTGGAGCCTCGGCGCGGGCGTCGCGACCAACCGGGCGGCCCATCTCGAGCTGCACCTGCCGGGGGCCGCCTTCCTCGACCTGGAGGGCGTCCTGTCCGACCCGCTCGCCGGCGACGGTCACGGCGGCCGCCATCCGATGCCCTCGGCGGAGCGGGTGCAGGAGGGGCTGCGTGCCGTCGGCGTCCGCGCCGACCGTCCGGTCGTGTTCTACGACGCCGGCCCGGGGCTGGGCGCGGCGCGGGCGTGGTGGGTCGCGGCCTACTACGGCCTCGAGCGGGCGGCGGTGCTCGACGGTGGGCTCGCCGCGTGGACCGCCGCCGGGCTGCCGGTCGAGGGGGGCGCGGTCCAGCCCGAGCCGGGCGACGTCGTCGTGGAACCCGGCGGCCGTGAGCTGCTCGACGCCGACGCGGTCCAGGGGCACCTCGCCGCGGGCGGCCAGCTGCTGGATGCCCGGCCCGCCGACCGCTACCGCGGTGAGAATGAGACGATCGACCCGGTCGCCGGCCACGTCCCTGGCGCGCTGAGCCTGCCGGCGCTCTCGCTGGTCGGTGAGCAGGGCTTCGTCGACGCCGAGCACGTCGTCACCGCACTGACCGGGGCAGGCGGGCGCACCGACCGTCCCACCGCGGTCTACTGCGGGTCGGGGGTGCAAGCCGCGCACCTCGCCCTGGCCCTGGAGGCACGCGGGGTCGGCCCGCGGCCGGCGGTCTACGTCGGCTCGTGGAGCGACTGGATCAGCGACCCCTCGCGCCCGGTCGAGCGCTGATCAGGAGCCGAAGGCCTGGACCAGCTCGCGGTTGAAGGCTGCCAGGTCGGCCGGGGTGCGGCTGGAGACCAGCCAGCTGTCGACCACGACCTCTTCGTCCACCCACGTGGCCCCGGCGTTGCGCAGGTCGGTCTGCAGCGAGGGGAAGGACGTCATCCGACGCCCGTCGAGGACGTCGGCGTCGGTGAGGATCCACGCCCCGTGGCAGATCACCGCGACGGGCTTCGCCTGCTGGCCGAAGTGCCGGGCGAAGGCGACGGCGTCGGTTTCCATCCGCAGGTGGTCGGCGTTGCCGGTGCCGCCGGGCAGCACGAGCGCGTCGTAGTCCGCGGGGTCGGCGTCGCCGACGACGGCGTCCACGTCCTGAGAATGCCCGTTCTTCCCGGTGATCGACCCGCCCTCCGGCGCGAGCATGTGGGCGGTCCCGCCCGCCTCCACGACGGTGTTCCACGGGCTGGTGAGCTCGCTGTCCTCGAATCCGTCCGTGGCCAGGAAGGCCACCTTCTTGCCGTCAAGTTGTCCCATGTCCCCCACGGTAGGAGCCGTCCGGCCGTGCCGCAGGGTGGAAGCGCTCAGCCCCCGCTGACCGACAGCTCGGCCTGCGCGACCTCGGCCCGCTGGAGCCCGTCGAGCTCACGGCTCTCGAGCCACCGGTCGGGCAGCGCCACGACGCGCGGCGACCCGGCGCGCCCCCGCTGGCCGTCGGCGGCCTCCCCCGGCCAGGGCTGGTCGAGGTCCAGGGTGGCGATGAGCTCGTCGAGGCCGGCGAGCGAGTCGACGAGCCCGAGCCGGTGCCGCAGCTCGCCCCCGACCCGGAAGCCCTTGGTGTACCACGCGATGTGCTTGCGGATCTCGCGGCAGCCACGCCCCTCGTCCTCGTGGAAGTCCGCGAGCAGCTCGGCGTGCCGGCGCAGCACCCGGCATACCTCCCGGAGCGTGGGCTCCACCCGCACCCGCGAGCCGGCGAAGGCGGCCGCGAGGTCGGTGAACAGCCACGGCCGACCCAGGCAGCCGCGCCCGACGACCACGCCGTCGCAGCCGGTCTGCTCGACCATCGCCAGGGCGTCGTCAGCCGACCAGATGTCGCCGTTGCCGAGCACCGGGATCGAGGTGACGGCCTGCTTGAGCTCGGCGATCCGGGACCAGTCCGCCTGCCCGGAGTAGGCCTGCGCGGCGGTGCGGGCGTGGAGCGCCACCGCGGCCGCGCCCTCCTGCTCGGCGGTGCGTCCGGCGTCGAGGAAGGTCTCGTGGTCGGCGTCGATGCCGACGCGCATCTTGACGGTGACCGGTATGCCCGCCGGCGCCGCCTCGCGCACTGCGGCGCGGACGATCCCGCGGAAAAGGTCGGCCTTCCACGGCAGCGCCGCTCCCCCGCCCTTGCGGGTCACCTTGGGCACCGGACACCCGAAGTTGAGGTCGACGTGGTCGGCCCGGTCCTCCTCCGCGAGCATCCGCACCGCGGCCCCGACGGTGCCGGGGTCGACGCCGTAGAGCTGGATCGAGCGGGGCGTCTCCGCCTCGCCGTGCTCGATCAGCTTCATCGAGATCGGGGTGCGCTCGACCAGGGCGCGGGAGGTGATCATCTCGCTGACGTAGAGGCACCCGGAGCCGGACAGGGTGGGCCGGTCGGGTGACCCGGCAGCGGCGAGCCCCTGGTCGCCGTACTCCCGGCAGAGCTGACGGAACGCCCGGTTGGTGATGCCGGCCATCGGTGCCAGCACCACGGGCGAGTCGATGGTGTGCGGGCCGATCTGCAGCGGCGGGAGGGCAGGGGCGGTGATCGTCATGGCGAGCCCATTGTCCCATCGCCCGACCGACGGCGGGCACGCGTCATCGCCTCCGCCAGCACGACCACCGTCACCACGGGGCCTGCGCACAGCGCTTCAACAGGTTCGCCCGGTTGAGTGTCGGCATGACCACGAGGCAGCCGACCGGGCCGCGGTGCGGTCACGACCACCCGTGCCTCACCCGGCGCGCCGTGCTGGCGGTCGGGGGTGCGGCCGGCGTCGCCACGCTCGCGGCCTGCTCGGGGCCGGAGACCGGGTCCACCGGCTCGGGGACGCCGGGAGCCGACGGCACCGGTGAGGACACGCCCTCCGGGACCACCTCGGCGGAGGCCGGGGAGACCTCCGAGGCGGCTGCCGAGGCGATCGCGAACGTCTCCGACGTGCCGGTCGGCGGTGCCCTGGCGGCGACGACCGCTGCCGGAGAAGCGGTGCTCCTCACGCAGCCGACCGAGGGCGAGATCCACGCCTTCTCGACCGTGTGCACCCACCAGGGCTGCACCGTCGAGCCCGGCGAGGGCGAGCTGAGCTGCCCCTGCCACGGCTCCACCTTCGACCTGAGCAGCGGCGCGCCGCTCGCCGGCCCGGCCGCGGCGGCGCTCCCGGAGGTCACGGTGAGCGTCGGCGAGGACGGTTCGATCACCGGCTGAGAGCCCGCCGGGCGGCCACCGGGAATCGCGGCGTCGGACGGTCAGCGCTGGACCAGGGTGGCCGCGGCCCGCGCCGTCACGCACCGGGTCAGCACGTCCAGGGTGCGTGAGGGCAACCGTGAGCTCAGCCAGTGCAGCGGCACGTCGTGCTCGGCCCGAGATCCGAGCGGCACCAGGTCGCCGTCCTCGAGCCAGTCCCGGGCCCACTCCATGGGGATCAGCCCCCACCCCATCCCGAGGCGCACCGCCTCGGCGAACTCCCGGCTCGACGCGATGACGTGGGCCGGCGGGTCGATGCCGCGGCGGGCCCACCGCCGGGCGACCCGGTGCTGCATCGTGTCCTTGTGGTCGAAGCGCACGATCGGCGCGGCGTCGAGCGCGGAGGCCCGCGGCCCGTCGGCGAACCAGCGGGCGTGGAAGTCCGGGCTGCAGGCCGCGACGTAGCGCATCGCACCGAGCCGCTCCAGCCTGCAGCCGGTGACCGGGCGCGGGTCGGCGGTCACCGCCGCCAGCGCGCTGCCCGCCCGGACCCGCTCCGAGGCGTGCTCCTCGTCCTCGCGCACCAGCTCCAGCACGACCCCGAGCTCCCGCTGCGCCCGCGCCAGCGCCGGCAGCAGCCAGGTGGCGAGCGAGTCGGCGTTGACCACGACCGCGACCTGCGGGTATACCGCCTCCCGCGCCTCCGGCACGAGCTCACCCAGCGCCTCGTCGACGAGGAGGTCCCACTGACCGGCCAGCTTGAGGAGCACCTCCCCGGCCGGCGTGGCCCGCGCCGGCTTGGTGCGGGTGAGCACGATCTGCCCCAGCGAGGACTCCAGCGCGCGGATCCGCTGCGAGACCGCCGAGGGAGTAATGTGCAGCTGCTGAGCCGCCCGGTCGAAGGTGCCCTCACGCACCACGGAGGCCAACGTCCGCAGCCCGACGGGATCGATGTCCATGTGAAGCAAGACTAATGGTTGTGCAGAATCTTTTGCTGTGATCTGGTCACGAGCACGGCCCTGGCGGGCCTAGCGTGGAGACATGGACACCGTCACGCTCATCGCCACCGGCCTGCTCACCGGCATCGGTCTGATCGCCGCGGTCGGCGCGCAGAACGCCTACCTGCTCCGGCAGGGCCTGCGCCGCCAGCACGTCGGCCCGTTGGTCGTGCTCTGCGCCGCATCGGACGTCGTCCTCATCGGCCTGGCGGTCCTCGGTGTCGGTGCGGCCGTGCAGGAGTGGCCGGCCTTCCTCGACATCGCCCGATGGGGCGGCGGGATCTTCGTCATCGGCTACGGCCTCCACGTCGGGTGGCGCGCCCTGCGGCCCGGGGCCGGGCTGGTCGCGGGCGCGGGCGGTGGCCAGCTCTCGCTGCGCCGGGCGCTCACGACGATGGCCGCCCTGACCTGGCTCAACCCGCACCTCTACCTCGACGTCATCGTCCTGGGCTCGATCGCCAACACCCACGGCCCGGACGGGCGGTGGTGGTACTACGCCGGTCTGGTCGCCGCGAGCGGCCTGTGGTTCGGCCTGCTCGGCTTCGGCTCGCGCGTCCTCGCCCCGCTGCTGTCCCGGCCCCGCTCCTGGCAGGTCCTCGACGGGCTCATCGCGCTCGTCATGCTGGCCATCGGCGTGGCGCTCATCACCGGCTGAGCAGCCCACAGGCCGAGGACGCGATCAGTCACCGGCGAGGAACCAGTCCCACGACCCGTCCGTGCTGATGCCGACACGCCACCCCGTGGGTTCGTCGGTCAGGTACCACTCGTACCAGGTCCCACCACCGCCCTCCTGGACGACGGGCGCTCGCGCCGTCAGGGTCTGGACGAGCAGGGCATACCTGCTCCAGCCCCCGGGCTCCGGCAGGACGAAGACTTCCTGCGGCGTGACCAGGCCGAAGCTCAGCATGGTCTCGTCCGCGGTCGCGGCCTGCACGAGGACGTCGCGGTCGCAGGCCACCGCCGCGTCGAGCAGAGCCTGCGCGCGTTGCACGACAGCCGCCGGTGCATCACCCGCCACCACTGTGCCACTCAGGCCGGTCGCCGAGCACGTGACCTCCGGCGGGTCGCTGGGCGGTGGCGCGGAGGACGGCGGTGGGCTCGGTGCGGGTGCCGTCGTGGTGCTCGTGGCCGTCGGCTCCCCGGTGGGCAGCGCGTCGGTCTGCACCGGGGCGCTCGCCGCCGCGTCGTCCTCGACGGTGGGCAGCGCCGGGCCGACGCCGGCCTCGGGTGGGGTGAACCCGCCGCCGAGCGCGAAGACCCCGGTGACCACCGCGACCGCCGCAAGCCCACCGACACCCTGCGCCACGTGCCGTCGACGCCGGACGCCCCGGCCCTGCCGCCACGCCTCGTCCGTGAGGTCCCGGTCGGGTTCCGCACCCGCCGCCTGGTCCAGGGCGTGCCTGAGATCCTCGTTCATCACCGGCCTCCTCTCGCCCCGCCGACCTCGACCTCGCCGAGCGTCGGCATCACCTGCCGCAACGTCGCCAGCGCCTTGCTGGCCTGACTCTTCACCGTGCCGGGGCTGCACCCCAGCGCCTCGGCGATCTGGACCTCCGAGAGGTCCTCGAAGTAGCGCAGCACGACGACCGCGCGCTGCCGGGCGGGCAACCGTCCCAGCGCCTCGCGCACGTCAGCCCCGGCGACCCACCCGTCCACGACGCCCCGGTCCGAGGTTGAGTCGAGCAGGTCGCGCTCCCCCGGCTGCGCGGCATACGGCACCTCGCGCCCCCACTTGCGCCAGCGCGACACGGCGTCGCGGTAAAGGATGCGGCGCACGTAGGCGTCCGGCGACCCGTGCCGCACGGACTCCCAGCGGGAGCCGAGCTTGACCAGGGCGTCCTGGACCAGGTCCTCGGCGGCGTGGTGGTCGCCGCAGAACAGCCGCGCCGCGCGCACCAGCTGGTGCTGCCTCGCCCGCACGAAGTCCGCGAACTCGCGGTCCGTGTCCCCAGCTGCCGGTGTCATGGGGTCATGACGCAGCAGGTATGCCCGCAGGTTGCCTCCGCGCGTGAACTCCTCGCGCGGACGCCACGGGCACCGTGGCTCAGCAGCCGATCAGCCGCTGCGCGAGGTAGGACTCGACCTGGTCCAGGGAGACACGCTCCTGGCCCATCGAGTCCCGGTCGCGGATGGTGACCGCCTGGTCCTCGAGGGTGTCGAAGTCGACGGTGACGCAGTAGGGGGTGCCGATCTCGTCCTGGCGGCGGTAGCGCTTGCCGATCGCGCCGGCGTCGTCGACGTCGACCATCCAGTGCTGCCGCAGCCGCGACGCGAGGTCCTTGGCCTTGGGGGTCAGGTCGGCGTTGCGCGACAGCGGCAGCACCGCCACCTTGACCGGCGCGAGCCGCGGGTCGAGGCGCAGGACGGTGCGCTTGTCGACCCCGCCCTTGGTGTTCGGGGCCTCGTCCTCGGCATACGCGTCCACGAGGAAGGTCATGAGCGAGCGGGACAGGCCGGCTGCCGGCTCGATGACGTAGGGGACGTAGCGCTCGCCGCTGGCCTGGTCGAAGTAGGACAGCTCCTGGCCCGAGTGCTCGGCGTGCGTGGACAGGTCGAAGTCGGTGCGGTTGGCGATGCCCTCGAGCTCGCCCCACTCGCTGCCGGCGAAGTTGAAGCGGTACTCGATGTCGACGGTGCGCTTGGAGTAGTGCGAGAGCTTCTCGGCGGGGTGCTCGAAGTGGCGCAGGTTGTCGCTGTCGATCCCGAGGTCGGTGTACCACCGGGTGCGCTCGTCGATCCAGTACTGGTGCCACTCCTCGTCCTCGCCGGGCTTGACGAAGAACTCCATCTCCATCTGCTCGAACTCGCGGGTGCGGAAGATGAAGTTGCCCGGCGTGATCTCGTTGCGGAAGGACTTGCCGGTCTGGGCGATGCCGAAGGGCGGCTTCTTGCGCGAGGTGCCGAGCACGTTGGCGAAGTTGACGAAGATGCCCTGCGCGGTCTCCGGTCGCAGGTAGTGCAGCCCCGACTCGTCCTCGATGACCCCGAGGTAGGTCTTGAGCATCATGTTGAACTCGCGCGGCGTGGTCCACGCCTTGTTGCCGCAGTTGGGGCAGCTGATGTCGTCCAGCGGGACGTCGTCGGGGTCCACGTCCTTCCCCTTCTTCGCCGCCTTCTCCGCCACCGCCTCCTGCATGTGGTCGACGCGGAACCGCTTGTGGCAGGACTGGCACTCGGTGAGCGGGTCGGAGAACTCCCCGACGTGCCCCGAGGCCACCCAGGTCTGGCGGGGCAGGATGATCGAGGAGTCTAGGCCGACCACGTCGTCGCGGGTCTGGACCATGGAGCGCCACCACTGGCGCTTGATGTTCTCCTTCAGCGCCACACCGAGGGGGCCGTAGTCCCAGGCCGAGCGTGTGCCGCCGTAGATGTCCCCCGAGGGGAAGACGAAGCCTCGACGCTTGCACAGGGACACGACGGTATCGACGGTGGAGGGAGCCATACCGCCAAGTCTAAGCAGCCGCGGGCGACCGTCCGGCCCACGCCACCCGAGCCGTCCGCGGTGGGTCGACCGCGGACTACGCTGGTCCGGTGAGCACTCCCGATCAGCCGCACCCGACGCCCGGCCCCGGCGAGGGTGGCCAGGCCAGGCACGGCGAGGGGGCCGCGGTCGACGACCGCGGCCCGGGGCCGGTGCGGCTCCACGTCGAGCGGGCCAGCCGGCCGGCGCTGGAGGTGCTGGGGCGGCTGCCGGTGTGGCTGCCCTTCCTCGCGCTGCTGCTGCTCATCCTCGGCGGCGGCATCCTCGGCGGTCCCCTGGGGTGGGTCATGGTCGGCTCGGCCCTGGCCTTCGTCTGCTGGCTGCTCTACCTCTCCTGGCCGCGGATGACCCGTGTCGAGCGCCTCATGCGGGTCGCCGTCCTGCTCCTCTTCCTCGCCATCACCTTGGTCCAGCTCGTCCCCCGCTGACCACCCGGACGCGGCCGGTGGCCCGCGGTGGTTCGGTCGCCCTCCGCCCGGAGGCGCAGGCTCGCTGGCGTTTTGACAATCATTCTCAGTCTCGTGAGACTGTCGGTATGCCGCGTCCCACCCCCGCACTCGCCCTCACCGCGACCCTCGCCCTCGTGCTGTCCGGCTGCGGGGCGACCGAGACCGCTACCGACGGGAGCAGCGGTGATGACGCGAGCGGTGAGCTGCAGGTCGTCGCGAGCGTCTACCCGGTGGAGTTCCTCGTGGAGCGGGTGGCCGCGGACCACGCCACGGTGACGTCGCTCACGCCGCCCGGCGTCGATCCGCACAGCCTCGAGCTCTCCCCGCGCGACGTGGGTTCGCTCGGCAGCGCCGACCTCGTGGTCTACTCCGCCGGGCTGCAGGCGGCGGTCGACGAGGCCGTGGACAGCCAGGCCGGGGACATCGCCCTCGACGTGGCCCCGGCAGCCGACCTGCTCGCGCTCGACGAGACCGAGGAGGAGCACGCGGAGCACGCCGGCGGCGGGGAGGACGAGCACGAGGACTCCGAGGAGCACGCGGCCGACGAGCACGGCGCGGAAGAGCACGAGGGCCACGACCACGGCGGGGAGGACCCGCACTTCTGGCTCGACCCGGAGCGCTACGGGCGCGTGGCAGAGACGGTCGCCGACCGGTTCGCCGAGGTCGACCCGGCGCACGCCGAGGACTACCAGGCCAACGCCGCCGCCCTCGTCAGCGAGCTGACGGCCCTCGACGAGGAGTTCGCGGACGGGCTGGTGGACTGCGCCAGCAGGGACGTCGTGACGACGCACGAGGCCTTCGGCTACCTGGCCCAGCGCTACGACCTGCACCAGCTCGGCATCACCGGCCTCTCCCCCGAGGCCGAGCCGTCCGCCGCCCGGCTGGCTCAGATCACCGCGCAGGTCGAGGAGCTCGACGTGCGGACCATCTACGCCGAGCCGATCCTCACCGATGCGGTCGCCCGCACCGTGGCGCAGGAGACCGGCACCCAGGTGCTGACCCTCGACCCGCTGGAGGGCATCACCGAGGAGTCCGCCGGGCAGGACTACCTCGCGGTCATGCGCGCCAACCTGCAGGCGTTGTCCGACGGGCTGGACTGCTCGTGAACGGGGAGAGGGAGCCGGTCCTCGCCCTGACCGGCGCTGCCTTCGGCCACGACGGCACACCGGTCGTCTCCGGGGTGGACCTGACCGTCCGCCGCGGCGAGGTCGTCGCCGTCCTCGGGCCCAACGGCTCCGGCAAGACCACCCTCATCACCGGCCTGCTGGGGCTCTCCCGGCACCTCGGCGGGCAGGTCGAGATCCTCGGCGCACCGCTGTCTCACCTCTCCGAGCGGACCCGGCCCGGCTACGTGCCGCAGCGGCATACCCTCACCGGCGGGGTGCGCGCCACCGTGACCGAGGTCGTCGCGACCGGACTGCTGGCCTCCCGGCCCTGGTGGCGAGCGGCCGGCCGCGCCGACCGTGACGCGGTGGAGCGCGCGCTCGAGGCCGTCGGGCTCGCGGACCGGGCACGCTTCGACGTGGCGACCCTCTCCGGCGGGCAGCAGCGGCGGGTCCTCATCGCCCGCGCCCTCGTGGCGCGCCCCGAGGTCGTCGTCCTGGACGAGCCCACCGCGGGCGTCGACCGCGCCAGCCAGACCGTGCTCGCCGGGGTGCTGCAGCGCCTCGGCCGCGACGGCACCACGATGCTCGTCGTCACGCACGAGCTCGCCGCCCTGCACGGCGTCGTCGACCGCATCGTCGAGATCGACACCGGTCACCTCACCTTCGACGGCACGCCGCAGGAGTATGCCGAGCACCAGGCACGGCGGGCCCGCGCGGCGGGGCGGGGGGCGGCATGAGCGACATGCTGGCCCTGGACTTCATGCGCAACGCGCTGCTCGCCGCGTTCCTGGTCGGGCTCGCGGCGCCGATGGTGGGGATCTTCCTCGTGCAGCGTCGGCTGTCGCTCATCGGTGACGGGCTGGGGCACGTGGCCCTCGCCGGCGTCGCGATCGGCGTCATCACCGACAGCGCACCCGTCTGGACCGGCCTGGCGGCCGCGGTCCTCGCCGGGGTCGCCGTCGAGCTGGTCCGTGCGCGCGGCCGCACGTCGGGCGACATCGCGCTGGCGCTGATGTTCTACGGCGGCATCGCCGCCGGCGTGGTCATCATCAACCGCGTCGACGGCACCCAGACCGCCAACCTCACCGGCTACCTCTTCGGGGCCATCACCACGACCACGCGGACCGACCTCGGCCTCTTCGCAGTGCTCTGCGCCGCCGTCGTCGTGGTCGTGACCGTCCTGCGGCAGCGGCTCTTCGCGGTCGCCGGCGACGAGGAGTATGCCCGCGCCGCCGGGCTGCGCGTCCTCGCCCTCAACATCACGCTGTCGGTCCTCACCGCCGTCACGATCGTCGTGGCCATGCGGGTGATCGGGCTGCTGCTCATCAGCGCGCTCATGATCATCCCCAACGCCGCCGCGCAGCAGGTCTCCGGCAGCTTCCGGGCCGCGACCTGGTGGGGTGTCGTGCTCGGGATGGTGTCGTCGGTCGGCGGGGTGGTCACGAGCTACTACGCGGACACCGCCACCGGCGGCACGATCGTGTTGCTCGCCATCGCGCTCTTCGCCCTCGCTGTCGCGGCGGGAGCGGCGCGACGCGCCCTCGCCGCCGCCCGTCACCGGCACGCCGAACGGCACCCGCACGAGCACGGCCCGGGCTGCGGCCACGAGGCGGTGGCCCACGGCGACCACGTCGACTACCTCCACGACGGCCACCGGCACGCGGCGCACGAGGGCCACTACGACGAGCACGCGGACCACGCGCATACCCTGGACGACCCGGAGGAGGTGCACCGATGAGCAGCCCACGACGACCCACCCGCCAGCAGAGCGCCGTCATCGACGCCCTGGGCTCGACCCAGGACTTCACCAGCGCGCAGGACCTGCACGCCACGCTGCGGGCCTCTGGCGACAAGGTCGGGCTGGCCACGGTCTACCGCACGCTGTCCACCCTGGCCGATGCCGGCGACGTCGACGTCCTGCGCACCGGGGACGGGGAGGCGGTCTACCGCAAGTGCTCCACCGGCCACCACCACCACCTCGTCTGCCGCGCGTGCGGGCGGACCGTCGAGGTCGAGGGTCCGGCCGTCGAGCGGTGGACCGACAGCGTGGCCGCCGAGCACGGCTTCACCGACGTCGCGCACACGCTGGAGATCTTCGGCACCTGCCGCGACTGCTCCTGACCGTGAATGAAAGCCGCTTCGTCAGCTCTGCGCCGGTTCGTCACATCGGAGCCTGTTCGAGGAGGCTCTCAGATGACGAACCGGCGGTACGTTGACCCACCGGCGTCCAGTCGGACGAGAGAAACTCGTTGCCCTCTCGCGCGGCGGCACCTAGCCTCACCGACACCATGGGCTTCACCCTCCGTGACTACGCCGACCTCGACGAGCCGTCCTGGCTCCGCTGCCGCGCCCTGTCCTTCCTCGGCTCGTCCTACTTCGACGACGTCAAGACGCACCGGACGGTCTTCGAGGGCGAGTCCCTGCAGCTGGTCGCGGTGTCACCCAAGCCGGCGGGGATGACGACCCCCGGCCCCGAGGAGGTCGTCGGCATCCTCGACGTCGAGCTGTGGGAGGACGAGGGCTCATCGGTCGCCACCATCGACACCGTCGCCGTCCACCCCGACCACCAGCGCGAGGGCGTCGCCGGGGCGCTCCTGGACGAGGCGCTGGACCGGCTGCGGGGGCGCGACCTCGCCTGGATCGACGCCTGGACGCGCGAGGACCCGGAGGCCACCTCCTGGTATGCCGCGCACGGCTTCGTCGCCGACGAGACCTACCTGCACATCTACCGCGGCGGCGACGAGCAGCACGCGGACGCGCACGGCGAGGAGGGCTTCGAGGCGCCCTTCGACCTCGGCGCGCCGGTCAAGGGCTTCTTCCACGGGCCGGACGAGGACCCGCAGCCCTGGCGGGAGCGCTTCGCCCGGGTGCACCAGTGCCGCCGCTACCTGCGCCGCCTCGACGTGACCGCGTGGCCGGAGGACCCGCGGCTCGCCGCGCTCTACGACCTGGAGAACTCCGGCAGGTGGGACCACGACTGGTTCCGCGCCCTCGCGGCACGCGTCGGTGCCCGCCGCGTCACCGACGTGGGGTGCGGCACGGGGACGCTGACGATCGCGCTGGCGCGGGACGGGCACGAGGTCACCGGGCTGGAGCCCGCGCGGGCCAGCCTGGACGTCGCGCGGGCCAAGCCCGGCGCCGAGGCGGTCTTCTGGATCCACGGGTATGCCGACGCTCTCCTGGACGGGGCTGCCGACCTCGTCGTCATGACGGCCCACGTCGCGCAGTACTTCACCACGGACGAGGGCTGGGACGAGGTGCTCGGGCACCTGCACCGGCACCTCGTGCCCGGAGGTCACATCGCCTTCGACTCCCGGAACCCGGCGGCACGCGCCTGGGAGCGGTGGACCCCTGAGGCGACGCGGACGACATACCAGCATCCGGACGGTGGCGAGGTGACGGCGTGGGTGCAGGTCGAGCGGGTGGATGAGGTGCCCGGCGAGGTCGGCGGCGAGCCGCGGGGTCCGGTCGTCACGCACACCGGGCACACGGTCCTGCCGACGGCCCACCTCGCCTATCCCGAGAGCCTGCGCTTCCGCACCCGCGGCGAGCTGGAGGCGTCGCTCACCCGGGCCGGCTTCGAGGTGGTCGAGGTCACCGGTGACTGGGACGGCTCCCCCGCGGCGCCCGACTCCCCCGAGCACCTGGTCCTCGCCCGGAGGACCTGAAACCTCTTCCCGCCGAGGGATCCCCGGTCCACCTCCGGCCCTCCGACCTCCCCGCATCTCCCCGGGCCGCGCGGATCAGGACCCCGAGTCGCCGGGGGCGTCCACCGCGCCGCCGTAACGCCGGTCGCGCGAGGCATACTGCTCGATCGCGCCCCAGAGGTCGCGCCGGTCGTAGTCCGGCCAGAGCACGTCCTGGAAGACCATCTCGGCGTAGGCGCTCTGCCACAGCAGGAAGTTGGAGGTGCGCTGCTCGCCGGAGCTGCGCAGGAAGAGGTCCACGTCGGGGACCTCGGGGTGGTAGAGGTAGCGGCCGATCGTGCGCTCGTCGATGCCGCGCGGCGAGAGCCTGCCGGCCTTGACGTCCTCGCCGATCCTGCGGACCGCGTCGCCGAGCTCGGCCCGCCCGCCGTAGTTGACGCAGAAGTTGAGCGTGATGACGTCGTTGTCGCGCGTCTGCCGCTCCGCCGACTCCAGCTCGGAGATGACCGAGCGCCACAGCCGCGGCCGTCGACCGGACCAGAGGACGCGCACCCCCCAGGAGTCGAGCTCCTCGCGGCGCCGGTGGATGACGGCGCGGTTGAAGCCCATGAGGAAGCGCACCTCGTCGGGGCTGCGGCGCCAGTTCTCGGTGGAGAAGGCGTAGGCGCTGATGCAGGTGACGCCGATCTCGATGGCCCCGGCGATGACGTCGAGCAGCGCGGCCTCCCCGGCCTCGTGCCCCTGGGTGCGCTTGAGGCCGCGCTGGTTGGCCCACCTCCCGTTGCCGTCCATGACGACCGCCACGTGCCGGGGCACCAGGTCGCGCGGGACGGGGGGCGGTGTCGCGCCCGACGGGTGCGGGAAGGGCCGCCGCGGCTCCCGCGTGCTCACGGGGTCCGCTCCAGGTGGCGCAGCGAGCGCACGCCGCGCTCCAGGTGCCACTGCAGGTATGCCGCGACCAGCCCGCTCGCCTCGCCCCGGTGCCTGCTCTGGCTGGCGTCGGCGACGGTCCAGTCGCTGGTGAACAGTGCCCCCAGCAGGGCGAGGGTCTCCGGAGCCGGGGCGGTGGACCCCGGTGGCCGGCAGACCGGGCACACGACCCCGCCCGAGGGCACGTGGAAGGCGCGGTGCGGACCGGTCATGCCGCAGCGGGCGCAGTCGGCGAAGCTGGCGCGCCACCCGGCGATCGCCAGCGCACGCAGCAGGTAGGAGTCGAGCACGAGGCGTGGGTCGTGCTCGCCCCCCGCGAGCGCGGCGAGCCCACCGGCGAGCAGCCGGAAGTGCTGCAGCGCGGGCGTGCCCTCCTCGGTCAGCTGCTCGCAGGTCTCCAGCATGACGCTGGCCGCGGTCCAGGAGGGGTAGTCGCGGGAGATCGTGTCGCCGTAGGGCGCCAGCCCGTCGGCCTGGGTGATGGTGTCCAGGCTGCGGCCCTCGTAGCACTGCACGTCGACGACCATCCCCGGCTCGAGCCGCGCGCCGAACTTGCTCGACGTGCGCCGGACGCCCTTGGCGACGGCACGGATGCGGCCCCGGGTGCGTCCGAGCAGGATGACGATCCGGTCGGCCTCGCCCAGCTTGTAGGTGCGCAGCACGATCGCGGCGTCACGGTAGGTGGGCATACCCCAGTGTCCCACCACGGCCCCGGCGGCCGGCGGCGCGGCACACCGCCTGATCCCTGGCGCAGATCGAACACGTGTTCTATACTGAGGGGATGATGCTGCAGGGTTCGCTGCTGGACCAGGTCGACGAGGTCGGTCTCCGCCCGCTGGAGGCGCTGCGGCGCACCCGGCTCGACCACGGCGCCTGGGTCGACGTCCGGCCGGGGTGGCTGACCGGCGCGGACGAGCTCTTCACCCGGCTCACGCTCGGCGGTCCCGCGGGCGTGGAGTGGCACGGGGAGGAGCGCCAGATGTGGGACAAGCAGGTGACCACGCCACGGCTGCTGCGCTTCTACCGCGAGGGCGAGCGGCTCCCGGACCCGGTGCTGGAGCGGGCCCGAGTCGACCTCAGCACGAGGTATGCCGACGAGCTCGGCGAGCCCTTCGTCTCGGCCGGGATGTGCCTCTACCGCGACGGCCGCGACAGCGTGGCCTGGCACGGGGACCGGATCGGGCGCAGCAAGGACCAGGACACGATGGTCGCGATCGTCTCGCTCGGCGCACCCCGGGCGCTGCTCCTGCGGCCGCGTGGCGGCGGCGCCAGCATCCGGCACGTCCTCGGCCACGGCGACCTGCTCGTCATGGGCGGGTCGTGCCAGCGCACCTGGGACCACTGTGTGCCGAAGACGACCACCCCGGTGGGCCCTCGCATCAGCATCCAGTTCCGCCCCCGCGGGGTCCGCTGAGAGGTCTCAGGGAGGGGTGAGCAGGAGCTCACGCACCGCGGCGGCGTCGCGGGCCGCGACGGCACCGGCGGCGAGGTCCTGCAGCTCCCGCAGTGACACGGTCCGCAGCCGGGCCTTCACGGTGGGCACCGCGCTCGGCGAGGCGCTGAGCTCGCGCACCCCGAGGCCGACGAGCAACCCGGCGACGTCCGGGTCGCTGGCGAGCTCTCCGCAGACGCTGACGACGACGCCCTGGGGCGCACGGTCGCAGATGTAGCGCACGAGCTGGAGCAGCGCGGGGTCCAGCGCGTCCGACCATGTGTTCACCGCAGGGTTGCCGCGCTCCGCGGCGAGGGTGTACTGGCTGAGGTCGTTGGTGCCGATCGAGACGAAGTCCAGCCCCCGGGCGAGCCGCGTGAGCCGCACCGCGACCGCCGGGACCTCGACCATGATGCCGACCCCGAGCTGGTGCGGCGGGGCGGACAGACCGACGCGACGCGCGGCCTCCTGGAGGCGGGCCCGGGACCAGTCGACATCGTCGAGCGAGGTGACCATGGGGAAGAGCACGTTGATCCGGTGGGTCCGCGCCACCCGGCACAGCGCCTCGAGCTGGTCCAGCAGCAGACCTGGGTCGTCACGGAAGGCGCGGATGCCCCGGACCCCGAGGAAGGGGTTGGCCTCCTCGGCGATGGGGATGAAGTCCAGCGGCTTGTCGCCGCCGACGTCCCACGTGCGCACGGTCACCGGGTGCGGTGCGAAGGCCTCCGCCATGGCGGTGTAGACCTCCACCTGCTGCTCGACGGTCGGCGCCCGGTGCCACTGCGCGAAGACGGCCTCGGTCCGCACCAGCCCCGACCCCTGCGCGCCGAGCCCCGCTCCGAGGCGGGCGGTGGCCACCGAGGAGACGTTGGCCTTCACCGCCACCCTGGCCCCGTCCCTGGTCAGGGCCGGCAGGTGGGCGTCGGCCAGGGCGCGCTCGCGCTCGCGGCGGCGCCGGTCCAGCATGTCGCCGAAGGCCGCCTGGACCTCGGCCGGCGGGTCGAGCTCGAGCCGCCCGGAGCGCACGTCGAAGGCGATCATCGTGCCCGCTGTCACGTCCGCCCGGTCCCCCACCCCGGTGAGCACCGGGACGCCACGGGCCCGCGCGATGAGCACCCCGTGACCCAGCCCGCCCCCACGTCGGGTCACCACCCCCTGGATCTGGCCCGCGTCCAGCGAGATGGCGAGTGCGGGATCCAGCTCGTCGACGACGAGGATCCCCTCGCCCAGCGACTCGGGCTCGGTGACCCCCAGCAGGAGACGCATCACGCGCTCCCCGATGCTCCGCACGTCCTGCGCCCGCTCCTGCAGGTAGGCGTCCGGCAGCCGCTCGAACCTCTTCGCCACGGCGTCGACCGCGTTTTGCCAGGCCAGCGCTGCCGGACGGCCCTCCCCGATGCGCCGGTCGGCGTCCGCGCTCAGCTCGGGGTCGCGCAGCAGGGTCGCGTGCGCGTCGAAGACTTCCGCCTGTCCCTGGCCCAGGTGGCGCCTGGCGTGGGCCGCCAGCTCGCGCAGCCGCTCGAGTGCCTCGTCCACGGACTCGCCCAGCCGCCCCCGCTCCTCCGCGGGAGATCCCGTCTCCAGGTCCCGCGGCTCCGGCACGGTCTGGTCGAGCACGGCCGGCCCCATGGCCGCCTCCAGCCCGGACCCGGCCACCCCCGGCTCCTCGGAGACCGCCGGGGCCGGCGTCTCCACATCGGCCATCGGCTCGGCGGGTCCGGGCTCGTCCCCGAAGGCGGTGCGGGCGAGCTCGGCGATCCGCGCGAGGACCTGCTCGGCCTCTTCGCCGGTGGCCTCCACCCGCAGCACGTGTCCTTGCTGGGCCCCGAGCGTCGCCACCCCGCTCAGGCTGAGCGCGTCGACCGGCCCGGTGCCGATGGTCTGGTTGCGCACCCGCACCCGGGTCCCCGGCGACACGGTTCCGGCCGTCGTGACGAGCCGTGCGGCCGGGCGGGCGTGGAGCCCGTGCTCACCGGTCACCGACACCTCGATGCAGTCCCACTCGCAGGGGTCGTCCGCGGCCTCGCCCTGGGCGTCGCCCGGCGTCTGATCCGCCGCGCCGGGCTCGCCGAGGTGGGTGCGCTTCGCGTCCAGACCTCGGACCGCCTCGGCGGCGCAGGCGTCGAGGTCCGCCCCGGTGCCGGCGGCGACCACGGCGGCGATGAGCCCCTCGACGAGCGGCGCGGCGCTGAGCCGCACCCGCTCGGCCACCTCGGGCTCGAGCATCTCCAGGGCCATCTCGCCGGACAGCACCGCGCTGCCGAGGTCGAGCAGGACGAGCACGCCCTCGCCGCCGCTCGCGGCGTCGGCACGGGTGACTGCCTCGGAGATGGCGAGGGCGTCGGTGCCGGTCGTGTCCTCGTCCAGCCCGGCGGCGACCTCGACGGCGGGCCCCTCGGCGGAGCTCATCTCGGCGGCGAGCGCCGCCGCCGCCCGTGCCAGGGGGCGGCTGTGCGAGACGACGACCAGCGAGATCATCGGGAGGCGCTCACGACAGGGTCTGCGCGGCGGCCTCGATGAGCACGGTGGCGCTGGTGGCGCCGGGGTCCTGGTGTCCGGCGCTGCGCTCGCCGAGATAGGAGGCGCGACCCTTGCGCGCGATCATCGGCTCGGTCGCGTCCCGGCCCGCTGCGGCGGCAAGGGCGGCCGCCTGCAGCGACTCCCCCAGCCCGGCACCGGTGGCTGAGGTCTCGTCGAAGGCCTCCAGCGCGGGTGCCAGCGCGTCATACATGGTCTTGTCGCCCGCCTCGGCCTTGCCGCGCGCCACGATGCCCTCGACCCCCGCCCGCAGGGCCTGTCCGAACTCACGGGGACCGATGTCCTCGCTGGAGGCCAACGGCCCGGCGAGACGCAGGAAGAAGGTGCCGTAGAGCGGGCCGGAGGCGCCGCCGACGGTGCTCACGAGCGTCATGCCGACCTTCTTCAGGTAGGCGTCCACGCTCGTGAAGTCCTCCTGCTCGGCGAGCTGGGCACAGGCGCCGAAGCCGCGCCTCATGTTGCTGCCGTGGTCGGCGTCACCGATCGCGCGGTCGAGCTCGGTCAGGTCGTCGGCGCGCTCGTCGATGCCTGCGGAGCAGGCGGCGATCCACGCCTGGAATGCGTTCAGGTCAGCCATGTGCTCATCCTCCCCATCGCAGGCCGGGAGTGTCCACAGGAGCGTCCCACAGGCGCGTCATCTCCTCGTCGGCGCGCAGCAGCGTGACCGAGCACCCCGCCATCTCCAGCGAGGTGATGTAGTTGCCGACGAGCGACCGGGCCACCTCGATCCCCGCGTCGTCCAGGAGGCGCTGCACCTCGCCGTACATGAGGTAGAGCTCGAGCAGCGGGGTGCCGCCCATGCCGTTGACGAAGGCGATCACCTGCTCGCCACGCTCCAGCGACAGGTCCGAGACCACCGGCTCGACCAGTCGTGCGGCGATGTCCCGGGCGGGCGCGAGCTTCTCCGTGGACCGGCCCGGCTCGCCGTGGATCCCGATCCCGATCTCCATCTCGTCGTCGGCGAGCTCGAAGGTCGGCTTCCCCGCCGCGGGCACGGTGCAGGAGGTCAGCGCGATCCCCATGGAGCGTCCCTGCTCGTTGACCCGACGGGCCAGGGAGGCGCAGGACGCCAGATCCTGCCCCTCCTCGGCAGCGGCCCCGACGATCTTCTCCAGCAGCACCGTCACGCCGACGCCGCGCCGCCCGGCGGTGTAGAGGCTGTCCTGCACGGCGACGTCGTCGTCGGTGACGACAGCCTCCACCTGGATGCCGGACTCGCCGGCCAGCTCGGCGGCCATCTCGAAGTTCATGACGTCGCCGGTGTAGTTCTTGACGACGTGCAGCACCCCGGCGCCGCCGTCGACGGCGGTCGTGGCGGCGAGGATCTGGTCGGGGACCGGGGACGTGAACACCTCCCCGGCGCAGGCGGCGGAGAGCATGCCGCGACCGACGAAGCCGCCGTGTAGCGGCTCGTGACCGGAGCCGCCGCCGGAGACGAGGGCGACCTTGCCGGAGACCGGCGCGTCGGCCCGGAGCACGAGCTTGTGGTCGAGGTCGACGCGCAGCTGGTCGGGGTGGGCGGCCGCCATCCCCGCCAGCGCCTCGACGACCACGTCGTCGGGGTCGTTCAGGAGCTTCTTCACAGGCGTCACTCTGCCACGGATCGTGACCAGGGGCGCAGGTATGCCGATGTCGCGTCCCGGGGTCGGCCGAGGTAGACGCCGCACCGCGCGGCGGATGCCGACCTGGGGCACGATGACGGCGTGAGCAGCGAGCAGCAGGGTGACGCCGTCCGTGCGGCGCGCCCGCCGCGGGCCACCCTCGCCCGCGGGGCCGACCCGACGGACCGGTGCTGATCGGTGGCCACCTCACACCGGGCACGCTGCGCGCGATGCAACAGCCTCGACTTCGAGCGCCTCGCCGACGACCCCGGCGAGGGCCCTGTCGTGGAGGAACAGTGGCACGGCATGACCGTCCGGTTCACCTACCGCTGCACCGCGTGCGGCGAGCAGACCCGGCTCATCCCTCCGGGCCGGGACGAGCCCTACCCCACGCGGGGCTGAGCGCACGGCCCACCCCGGTGCGAGCCCACCCCGGCTCAGAAGCCGAGCCGGTCCAGGGCCTTGGGGTCGCGCTGCCAGTCCTTGGCCACCTTGACGTGCAGGTCGAGGTGCACCCGGTGGCCGAGCAGGTCCTCGATGCCGCGCCGGGCCTCGGTGCCGACCTCGCGCAGCCGTGAGCCGCCACGGCCGATGATGATCGCCTTCTGGCTGGACCGCTCGACGAAGACGTTGACGCGCACGTCCGACAGCGGGGAGTCCGCCGGGCGGTCCTCGCGCGGCACGATCTCCTCGACCTGCACGGCCAGGCTGTGCGGGAGCTCGTCGCGCACCCCCTCGAGCGCGGCCTCCCGGACCAGCTCGGCGATCTGCACCACGGTCGTCTCGTCGGTGATCTGGTCGGCGGGGTAGAGCGGGGGCGAGACCGGCAGGTGGGCCGCGAGCAGGTCGGCGACCTCCTCGACCTGGTCGCCGCCGGTGGCCGAGCACGGGATGATCGCGTCCCAGTCGCCGAGAGCGTCGATCGCGACGAGGTGCTCGGCCAGCCGGTCCCGGCTCACCGTGTCGGCCTTGGTCGCGATGGCGATCACGGGCACCTTCCGGACCCGGTGCAGGTCGGCGAGGTCGCGCGCGATGAAGGTGTCGCCGGGTCCGACCCGCTGGTCGCTGGGCAGGCAGAACCCGATGACATCCACCGACAGCAGGGTCTCGCGCACCAGGTCGTTGAGCCGCTGCCCCAGCAGCGAGCGCGGGCGGTGCAGGCCCGGGGTGTCGACGAGGATCAGCTGCGAGCTGTCGGTGGTGCGGATGCCGCGGATCGCGTGCCGCGTGGTCTGCGGCTTGGAGGAGGTGATCGCGACCTTGCTCCCGACGAGCGCGTTGGTCAGCGTCGACTTCCCGGCGTTGGGTCGGCCGACGAGCGAGGCGAAGCCCGCGCGGTATGCCGTCTGCTCAGCGGACACGGGTGCTCACCTCGTCGTCGTGGCGGTCTCTGTCGCGATCACGGTGTCGAGGACGGACGGCCTCTGCCTCGTGACCCTCGCCACGCCCGGTCGCAGCCGCGCGGTCCCTCCCGTCGTCCTCGTCGGCCTCATCGTCGTCTCCGTCGTCGATGGCCTCCGGCTCGGGAACCCGGCGGACCAGGACCGTCGCCACCCGCCGCCGGCGACCGGCCATGCGCTCCGCGGTCAGCTCCAGACCGGCGACCTCACCGACCGCACCCTGGATGGGCACCATCCCGATGGCGGTCGCGAGCAGCCCACCCACCGAGTCGACGTCCTCGGTCTCGATCTCGACGTCGAACATCTCGGCGAGGTCGTCCACCGGCAGGTTCGCCGGGACGCGGGTGCGGGTCGTCCCGTCCTCGTCGACGACCTCCTCCACCTCGACGCTGTCGCGGTCGTACTCGTCGGTGATCTCCCCCACGATCTCCTCGACGATGTCCTCGATGGTGATCAGCCCTGCCGTGCCGCCGTACTCGTCGATGACCACGGCGACGTGCTGCCGGCCCTGCTGCATCTCCTTGAGCAGGTCGTCGACCCGCTTCATCTCCGGGATCCGCTGCACCGGCCGCATCACCTCGGTGACCGGCACGGCGTCTGCGGACGCGGCTCGGCTGTTGACCGCCCGCGCCACGTCCTTGAAGTAGAGCATCCCGAGCACGTCGTCGGTGTCCTCGCCGACCACGGGCACCCGGGAGAACCCGGAGCGCAGCAGCAGCGACATCGCCTGCCGCAGCACCTTCTCGGCCTTGATGGTCACGAGGTCCGGGCGCGGCACCATCACCTCGCGGGCGACGGTGTCGCCCAGCTCGAAGATCGAGTGGATCATCTCCCGCTCGTCGTCCTCGATGACCGAGGACTCCCCCGCCAGGTCGACGAGCTCGCGCAGCTCGGTCTCGGTCGCGAACGGCCCCTCGGTATACCCGCGTCCCGGCGTCACGGCGTTGCCGAAGACGACGAGCAGCTTGGCGACCGGGCCGAGGAAGAGGCGCAGCAGCCGGACCACCGGCGCGGCGACCAGGGCCACCGACTCGGTGTGCTGCCGGCCGAGGGTGCGCGGCGAGACGCCCACCACGACGAAGGTGAGCACCGACATGATCGCGATCGCGACGAGCGCGGTCTGCAGGTGGGAGTCGGTGAGCACGTCGACCGCCACCGTCACCATGACGGCGGTCGCCGCCTCGGCGGCCACCCGCACGAAGGCCGCGACGGCGAGGTAGGGGGCCGGGTCGGCGCTGATCCGCAGCAGCGCCCGCGCCCCCGAGCGCCCCTCGTCCACGAGCTGCTCCACTCGGCGGAGGGTCACGCGCTGCAGGGCTGTCTCCCCCGCCGTGAGCAGGAAGGCGATCACGGTGGTCACCAGTGCCACCAGGGCCAGCGTGGTCACGCCTGGCCCACCACGTCGTCGTCCGCCGCCCGGGTGGTGCGACCCCGGTGGGCCAGGAAGGTGAGCAGCAGGGTGCGCTGCAGGTCGAACATCTCGCGCCGCTCCGCCTCCTCGGCGTGGTCGAAGCCGAGCAGGTGCAGGATGCCGTGCGTGGTCAGCAGCAGCATCTCGTCACCCACGGCGTGCCCGGCCTGCGTCGCCTGCTTCCGGGCGACCGACGGGCAGAGCACCACGTCCCCCAGCACCCCGCCAGGCTCACCCTCGCCGTCGCCGTGGGTCGACCCGCGACCTCCCGGACGCAGCTCGTCCATGGGGAAGCTCATGACGTCGGTCGGGCCGGGCAGGTCCATCCACCGCTCGTGCAGGTTGGCCATCGTGTCCTCGTCGACGAGCGTGATGGTCAGCTCCACGCGAGGGTTGACCCGCAGCTGGTCCAGGACGTGACGTCCGAGGTCGGCCAGCTCGCTCTCCGGGACCGGTGAGGGGATCTCCCCGGACTCGTTGAGGACCTCGATCATCCGCTGCCCTCTTCCGGCGCGGGTCCAGGACGGGGCGTAGCCCGTGCCTCGCGCCGGGAGCCGGCGCGGCGCGCCTGGTCGTCGAAGCGGCCGTAGGCATCGACGATGTCGCTGACCAGCCGGTGCCGCACGACGTCCTGGCTGGTCAGGTGCGAGAAGTGGATGTCGTCGACGTCGGCCAGGATGTCCTGGACCACCCGCAACCCGGACCGGGTGCCGCCCGGCAGGTCGACCTGGGTGGTGTCACCGGTGACGACCATCTTGGAGCCGAAGCCCAGCCGGGTGAGGAACATCTTCATCTGCTCGGGCGAGGTGTTCTGCGCCTCGTCGAGGATGATGAAGGCGTCGTTGAGCGAGCGCCCCCGCATGTAGGCGAGCGGCGCGACCTCGATGGTGCCGGCCGCCATGAGCTTCGACATCGAGTCGCTGTCGACCATGTCGTGCAGCGCGTCGTAGAGCGGCCGCAGGTAGGGGTCGATCTTGTCGGTGAGGGTGCCGGGCAGGAAGCCCAGCCGCTCCCCCGCCTCGACCGCGGGGCGGGTGAGGATGATTCGGTTGACCTCCTTGGCCTGCAGCGCCGCCACGGCCTTGGCCATCGCGAGGTAGGTCTTGCCGGTGCCGGCCGGACCGAGCCCGAAGACGATGGTGTGCGCGTCGATCGCCTCGACGTAGTGCTTCTGGTTGAGCGTCTTGGGCCGGATGGTCTTGCCCCGGTTGGACACGATGTTCATCGTCAGCACGTCGGCCGGCCGGTCCGAGGTCGCCGTCCGCAGCATGCCGATGCTGCGCTCGACGGCGTCCCGGTTGAGCGGCTGCCCGCGACCCACGATCGCGAGCAGCTCGTCGACGAGGCGCTCGACCAGCGCCAGCTCGGCGGAGTCGCCGGTGAGCCGGAACTCGTTGCCGCGCACGTGCACGTCGACCTTGGGGAAGGCGCGCTCGACGGTGCGCAGGAGCTCGTCGCGGGGACCGAGGAGGGTCACCATCGGGACCTCGTCGGGGATGACGACGGTATGCGTGGGCTGCGGTGCGGCGGTCGGATCGGTCTGCGTCATGAGGGATCCCAGTCTAGACGGCGGCACGGACAGGCGCCGGGTCCGCGGGACGGGCCCGCAGCGCGCTGCCCACCGAGAGCAGCCCGACGGCTACCGCGACGACCAGGGTGCCGACGAAGGCGGTGTGGGGGGCGGTGGCGTAGGAGACGCCGAAGACGACACCGGTGACCGCCAGGACGAAGGCACTGGTCAGCGCTTCTCCCACCTGCAACGAGGAGGAGTTGCGCCCGATCTCGGCCTCCGGCGACAGCCGCATCGTCAGCAGCGAGGTGGTCGGGTAGGCGATCCCCACCCCGAGCGTGGCGAGACCGTAGAGCGCGATGACCGCCCACCCGGGCCACGAGGCCGACACGGACACGGCCAGGAGCACCATGAGGACGGCATACAGCAGCGTGCCCGCGACCATGAGCCGGTAGCGGTCGCGGCCCGGGCCGACGCGCGCCTGGCCCCACGACCCGAGTGCCCAGGTGCACGACGCGACGGCGAGCACGGCACCCGCCTGCGCCGGGCTGTAGCCGTGCTCGTCGCGCAGCATGAGCGGCAGGTAGGCCTCGGCCGCGATGAACGACCCGCCCAGGGCCGCGCGCACACCGACCACCGAGGGCAGCCCCCGCCGCAGCGAGAGCGTGCCCCGCGGCAGCAGGCGGCGGGCCGCCAGGACCAGCAGGACCAGGACGACCGCGCCGACGGCATACTCCCAGCGACTCAGCCGGTCGCCGGCGAGGTTGAGCAGACCCACGCCGAGCGCGGCGACCACCGCCCAGCCGATGACGGAGCCGCGCAGGTAGCCCGCGTCGTCACCGGGGTAGGTGGCGCGCAGCGCCGGGCGGAGGACCCAGACCGACAGCAGGACCACGGGCACCACGCCGAGGAAGACCCACCGCCAGGACAGGTGCTCGACCAGGGTCCCGGTCAGCAGCGGACCGGCGAGACCGGGCAGGACCCAGGCCGCGGCGAGCAGGGAGAAGACCGCGGGGCGCAGGCCGTCCGGCACCCGCTGGGCGATGACGACGTAGATCGCCACCGAGGCCAGCCCACTGCCCAGGCCCTGCAGCGCCCGCCCGACGATGAGGACCTCCATCGTCGGCGCGAGCCCGGCCACGAGCAGCCCGGCGGAGAAGACCGCGGCGCCGGCGACGACCACCGGCCGGGGCCCGGAGCGGTCGGACCACCAGCCCGCGAGGATCATCCCGACCACGCTGAGGGCGACGGTGGCGCCGAAGGCCATGTTGTAGAGGTGGTAGCCGTCGAGCGCCTCCGCGACCGTCGGCATGGCGGCGCCGACGGCGATGTACTCCAGCGCGAACATCGCGATGAGCACGGTGGCGCCGACCGAGGCGCTGCGGATGCCCGGGGCGAAGACCGCCCCGCTGCGGGGAGCCGCCTCCCGCGTCGTCCTTGCGCTGCTGCTCACCGCCACCTGCCCGAGGCGCCGAGCACGGCGAGCGCCGCCGGGCCGGCGGTGGAGGTCCGCAGGACGGTCCGCCCCAGACGGACCGGTCGGGCACCGGCGTCGACCAGGTCGTCGAGCTCCTCGGGAGAGATCCCGCCCTCGGGCCCGACGACGAGCAGCAGGTCCCCGGAGTCCGGCAGGTCGACCGAGGCCAGCGGCTCGATCGCCTCCTCGTGGAGCACCAGGGTCAGTGCGCTCCCCGCGACCCGGTCGAGCAGACCGGTGCGCCCGACAGGCTGGCCGAGCGCGGGCCGGCGCAGCCGTCGCGACTGCTTGGTCGCGCTCACGAGTGCCTGGTCCCAGCGGCGCAACGACTTGGCGACGCGCTCCCCGCGCCACCGGACGACGCTGCGGTCGGCCTGCCACGGCACCACCTCGTCGACGTCGAGCTCGGTCGCGGCCTCGATCGCCTGCAGGTCGCGGTCGCCCTTGGCGAGCGCCTGGGCGAGCACCACGCGCAGGGCCGGCTCGGGCTCCTCCAGCCGCTCCACGACCTCGAGCTGCAGCTCGGACCGCTCCGCGCCCAGCACCAGGCAGCGGGCGCCCCGACCCCGGCCGTCGGACAGCAGCACCGTCTCCCCGGCGGTGATGCGCTGCACCGTCGCGGCGTGCCGGCCCTCGGTGCCCTGCAGCCGCGGTCGGTCGGTCCCGAGCTCCTCAGGGTCGACGAGGAAGAGCGGGTCGCTCACGCCTCACCGGCCCCGCAGGGCGTCCCAGAGGCTGTGCTTGCGACCGGCGCCACCGCCGGAGCTGCCCATCCGGCCGGTCGGGCTCGACTCACCGCGGCTCTCGGCGAGCTGCGCGAGCAGCTCGCGCTGCCGGTCGTCCAGCTTGGTGGGCACCTTGACGTCCAGGTGGACGACCAGCTCGCCCCGCCCCTGGCCGCGCAGGTGGGTGACACCCTTGCCGTCCAGGGAGAGGGTGTGCCCCGGCTGCGTGCCCGGCCGCAGGTCCACCTCGACCGGGCCGTCCAAGGTCTCCACCGGCAGGGTCGCGCCCAGCGCGGCCGCCGTCATCGGCACCTCGAGCGTGCAGTGCAGGTCGTCGCCGCGCCGGGTGAAGACGTCGTGCGGCTCGACCGCGATCTCGACGTAGAGGTCGCCGGGCTCACCGCCGAAGGGACCCACCTCGCCCTCGCCGGCGAGCGCGATCCGGGTCCCGGAGTCGACGCCGCCGGGCACCTTGAGGGTGAGGTCGCGCCGGGTGCGGACCCGGCCCTCGCCGGAGCAGTCGAAGCAGGGGTGCTCGATGACGTCGCCGAAGCCGCGGCATGCCTGGCACGGCCGCGAGGTCATCACCTGGCCGAGGAAGGAGCGCTGCACCTGCTGGACCTCACCGCGTCCGCTGCACACGTCGCAGCTGCGGGTGCCGGTGCCGGGCTGGGCGCCGGCGCCGCTGCACGTGCTGCACACCACCGCGGTGTCGATCTGCAGGGTCTGCTCGCCACCGAAGACGGCGGTCTGCAGGTCGACGTCGAGCCGGATCAGCGCGTCGTGCCCGCGCTGGGTGCGCGAGCGCGGTCCGCGGGCGCCGGCCGCGGTGCCCCCGAAGAAGGCATCCATGATGTCGCTGAAGGTGAAGCCCTGGCCGAAGCCACCGGTCGCGCCGCCGTAGGGGTCCTGCCCCCGGTCGTAGGACGCGCGCTTGGCCTGGTCGCCCAGCACGTCGTAGGCCTGGCTCACCCGCTTGAACTCCGCCTCCGCCTCGGGGCCGGGGTTGACGTCGGGGTGCAGCTGGCGGGCCTTCTTGCGGTAGGCCTTCTTGATTTCCTCGGCGCTGGCCTCGCGGGCCACCCCGAGATCGGCGTAGTAGTCGTTCACGGCGTAGGACGTCCTTGCGGTCGTGGCGTGTGCGGTCTGGTCGGGTTCAACGATGGGCGCGGTCGGGGTATGCCGTGAGGTGGCTCACCCGTCCAGGATGTCGGCGACGTAGTGGGCGACGGCGCGGACGGTGGCCATCGCCTGCGGGTAGTCCATCCGCGTCGGTCCGACCACCCCGAGCCCGCCGGCGGTGCCGTAGGTGGTCGCGACGACGGAGGTCGTGCGCAGCGGCTCGTAGGGGTTCTCGGCACCGATGGAGACGGCGACGGTGCTGGCGTCGTCGAGGCTCGCCATGCTCCCCATGAGCTTGAGCAGGACGACGTGCTCCTCCAGCGCCTCGAGGACCTGCGAGAGAGACGTGGGGAAGTCGCTGCCGACGCGCGCCAGGTTGCCGGTGCCCGCCATGGCGATGCGCTCCTCGGTCTGCTCGTCGGCGGCGTCGGCCAGCGCGTCGAGGACGACCTCGGCGAGCGCGCGGTCGGCGGGGGCCACCCGGGTGCCGGTCGTGGCCGTGCCGGCGGCGACCGTGCTGAGCCGCTCGCCCACCGTGAGCTCGTTGACGACGGCCCGCAGCTGCGCGACCACCTCGGGCTCGAGGGTGAGGTCACGCCCGACGTCGACCACCCGCTGCTCCACCCGCCCGGTGTTGACGATGAGGACGATCATGAGGCGGGTGCCACCCACCGGGACCAGCTCGACGTGCCGGACGGTGGAGCGGGACAGGCTGGGGTACTGCATCACCGCGACCTGCTGGGTGAGGCTGGAGAGCAGGCGCGTGGTGCGGGAGACGACGTCGTCGAGGTCGACGGCGCCGTCGAGGAAACGGGCTATCGCGGTGCGCTCGGCCCGGGTCATCGGCTTGATCTGCTGCAGCCGGTCGACGAAGAGGCGGTAGCCGGCATCGGTGGGCACCCGGCCCGCGCTGGTGTGCGGGGCGGTGATGAGCCCCTCCTCCTCCAGCACGGCCATGTCGTTGCGCACCGTGGCGGCCGAGACGCCCAGCTGGTGCCGCTCCAGCAGGGACTTGGAGCCGACCGGCTCCGAGGTCCGCACGTAGTCCTGCACGATCGCGCGCAGCACGTCCAGCCGTCGGTCGTCGCTCACCGGTCTGCCTCCTCCCTGGGCACTCGTTGGCACTCGTCGGACAGGAGTGCCAGTCTACGGGAGCGGCGAGGGGAGGCATACCATGTCCGCCATGGACAGCGGAGTGCGCATCGAGACGGACAGCATGGGCGAGGTCGAGGTCGCCAACGACCGTTACTGGGGGGCGCAGACGCAGCGCAGCATCCGCAACTTCCCCATCGGCCAGGACACCTTCGTCTGGGGGCGGCCGATCATCCAGGCGCTGGGGATCCTCAAGAAGGGCGCCGCCCAGGCCAACGCCGAGCTGGGTGAGCTGCCGCAGGACGTCGCCGACCTCGTCGTCCGGGCGGCCGACGAGGTCATCGCCGGGGACCTGGACGATCACTTCCCGCTCGTGGTCTTCCAGACAGGGTCGGGCACGCAGAGCAACATGAACAGCAACGAGGTCATCTCCAACCGCGCCATCGAGCTGGCCGGCGGCGAGATGGGCAGCAAGACCCCGGTGCACCCCAACGATCACGTCAACCGCGGGCAGAGCAGCAACGACACCTTCCCCACCGCCATGCACATCGCGGTGCTGCTGGAGCTGCGGGACCGGCTCGAGCCGGGGGTCACGACGCTGCGCGACACGCTGGCGGCCAAGGCGGAGCGGTATGCCGACGTCGTCAAGGTCGGCCGCACCCACCTGCAGGACGCCACTCCCATCACGCTCGGCCAGGAGATCGGCGGCTGGGTCGCCCAGCTGGACTACGCCCTGGGCGAGGTCCGGCACGCCGGGGAGGGGCTGCGCGAGCTGGCGATCGGCGGCACGGCGGTCGGCACCGGGCTCAACGCCCACCCCGACTTCGGCGCGCTCGCCGCGCGGAAGATGGGCGAGGAGGCGGGCCTGGAGCTGCGCAGCGCGGACGACAAGTTCGCGGCGCTCTCCGCGCACGACGCGCTGGTGCAGACCTCGTCCTCGCTGCGGACCCTCGCGGGGGCCCTCATGAAGATGGCCAACGACGTGCGGTGGCTGGCCTCCGGGCCGCGCAACGGCATCGGCGAGCTGCTCATCCCGGAGAACGAGCCGGGCAGCTCGATCATGCCGGGCAAGGTGAACCCCACCCAGTCCGAGGCCATGACGATGGTCGCGACGCGGGTCTTCGGCAACGACGCGACCGTCGGCTTCGCCGGCAGCCAGGGCAACTTCCAGCTCAACGTCTTCAAGCCGGTCATGGTGCACGCGGTGCTCGAGAGCATCCGGCTCATCGCGGACGCCTGCCTCGCCTTCGACGCCGGCTGCGCCCAGGGCATCGAGCCGCACACCGAGCGGATCGAGGCCAACCTGGCCAGCAACCTCATGCAGGTCACGGCGCTCAACCCGCACATCGGCTACGACAAGGCGGCCGCGATCGCCAAGTCGGCCCACAAGTCCGGGCAGACGCTGCGCGAGGCGGCCCTGGAGAGCGGCCACCTCACCGCCGAGGAGTTCGACGCCTGGGTCGTGCCGCTGGACATGACCCGACCTCGGCAGGTCTGACCCGTCCGACGCCGCGACCGACCGCGTCGAGGGCGCGCCTCACCGACCTCATCAGTCACACGCGTTACGGTCGTCCGTTGTGAACGACCGCTATGGCACCGATGTCCTGTCGACCGACTGGCGTGCCCCCCGGCGCGGCCGCGCCCAGGAGGTGAGCGCCGATCCGGGCCTCGTCGTCGAGGACGTCGACACCGGATGGTGCGGCGCCGTCGTCGGGGTCGAGAAGGCCGGGGGTATGCAGGTGGTCCACCTGGAGGACCGGCGCGGGCGGCGCAAGGGCTTCCCGCTCGGACCAGGCTTCCTCCTCGACGGCAGCCCCGTCGTGCTCACCGCGCCCGTCGACCAGCGGGCGAACGACCACCTGGCCGCCCGTCGTGAGACCGCGCGCCGCACCGCGAGCGGATCGGTGCGCGTCTCCGACCAGCCGCCCGGGTCGCCACCGGTTCGCGTCTCTGGGTCGAGGGACGGCACGACGCCGAGCTGGTGGAGAAGGTCTGGGGTGACGACCTGCGGGTGGAGGGCGTGGTCGTCGAGATGCTGAACGGCGTCGACGACCTGGCGGCGGAGATCCGTGGCTTCGGTCCGACCCGGGACCACCGGCTCGGCATACTCGTCGACCACCTCGTGCCCGGCACCAAGGAGACCCGCATCGTCCAGGAGGCGCAACGGGTCAGCCCCTGGGTGCGGATCCTCGGTCACCCCTACGTCGACGTCTGGCAGTCGGTGAAGCCGGCCCGGCTCGGGCTGGACGCCTGGCCGGTCATCGAGCGTGGTCGCTCGTGGAAGCACGGCATCCTCGCCGAGCTCGGCTGGCCGCACGCGTCGCAGGCGGACGTCGCCCAGGGGTGGAAGAAGATCCTGGGCACCGTGCGTTCCTACCGCGACCTGGAACCGACGCTGCTCGCCAGCGTCGAAGAGTTGATCGACTTCGTCACGGTTCCACCACCTCACGAGGAGTGAGCAGCATGACCCAGACACCACCTCCCCCGAGCAGCCAACCTTGGCAGGACCCCAGACAGGGCGACGGGCAGCAGAGCCAGCCGCAGCCGGGCACACCCTCGGGGCCGCCACCGGGCCCGCAGAGCTACGGCGGATCGACCGGGTACGGCAGGGAAGCACGAGGCCCCGCCCTCGAGGGCGACGAGCGCACCATGATGCTGCTCGCCCACCTGTCGGCCCCGCTGTCGATGCTGCTCAGCGTCGGCTGGGTGCCCTTCCTCGGGCCGTTGCTCATCTGGCTGTTCTACAAGGACAAGTCGGCTGCGGTGCGGACCGCCTCTGCCGGTGCCTTCAACTTCAACCTCACGCTGGCGATCATCAGCGTCGGGCTGTGGATCAGCGTCTTCCTGACGCTCTTCATCGGGCTCGTCTGGGCGATCCCCGGCTGGATCGCCCTCGTCGTCATCCAGCTCTGGTGCCACATCAAGGGCGCGTTGCGCGCCGCGGACGGGCGGGTCTACGACTACCCGTTCCAGCTGCGCCTGCTGAGCTGAGGCCCCACCAGCCACACCCCTCACCGCTGCTCGGCGTGTCCACCGCGACACGCCGAGGGGCGACGAATTCTCCGTCGCGACCTCTTGCGCGGGCGGGCCTCCAGGCGTAGACATGTCTGCACGCACTCCCCTCGGGGAGTGCGGGTCGCGAGACGGCCGAGGATTCGACCGCCCCTCGGGGCGGACCTCCCGGTGATGCGGGAGCAGAGCCTCTGGCCCCTTGCGCACCGCCAGCAGCATCACGGCTGGCCGTGGCCCGGTTCGCGAACTCATACTTCGCGAACCGGGCCACACCTCGTCCGGGGTGTTCAGGCCCTGCAGGCTCATACCCGGCAGGGTCTGCCCCCAGTGTCGGGGCAGCAGGTGTCGTGACAGGGGACCACCGTTGGCGTGTCGGTGAACTGCGCCGGACGGGCGAGGTCTATCTCGCGCGTGGCCGGAGCGGGGGCGGCCCCGGGGTCCAGGGCACGACGATCTCCTGCTCGACGGCGCGGACGGCCAGCCCCCTGGCCCGGGTATGCCCGTCCGCCACCATCGCGTCCTCGATGGCCCTCGCCACCTTCTCCGGCTGGGGACTGCCCAGGAGCCACCACGCGTAGCCGGAACCGCGTCGGCCGTGCGGCGACGGGTTGCTCGCCGTATCCAGGCCGTTCACAGCCAGCGAGCGGTAGGCCAAGGGGCCGGTGCCGATCCGGTAGTGCGGGCTGACCTGCGGCATCCCCCGGTGCCGCGAGATCAGCTGCCCTCGGCGCAGCAGGCGCACGCGCCCCGGGTCGACGCTCGACCAGGGGACGACATACCTCGCGCTGCGCGTGGGACCGTAGCCCAGCACCAGACCGTGCTCGCACACCCGGTGCCGTTCGAGGATCCCCGGCAGCGCCAGCGCTGAGCAGAGCAGCAGCATGAGGAACAGCACGAAGAACCGGAACCAGAGCGGGTCGTCCGGGACGGCCCACCACTGCCAGGCCACCACCCCGACCGTGATCAGGGTCATCACTGCCGACGAGATCGGTCCGGGCCAGCAGCGGAAGGTCCGCAGCACCCGACCCATGTCCGTCCCGCGCAGCGGGCCGGGGCACTCACTCACCGGCGCTGCCCAGGGAGGACGACGACGGGCTGGGCTGCGGCGTCGGGAGGAGGCGGTGGACCACGGTGTCGGCCAGCAGCCGCCCCCGCAGGGTCAGCACGACCCTCCCCTGCACCGCCGCCCGACCGTCGACCAGCGCGTCGGCGACCAGCCCGGCCACCGCGGCACGACCCGACTGCTCGAGGGCGCCCAGCGGCAGCCCGTCGGCCAGCCGGACCCCCAGCAGGACGCGCTCGGCATACCGCTGCTCGTCGTCGAGGACCTCGCGCTCGTGCACCGGGCTGAGACCCCGACCCAGCCGGTCGGCGTAGGCGCGCGGGTGCTTGACGTTCCACCAGCGGACCCCGCCGACATGGCTGTGCGCACCGGGCCCGACCCCCCACCAGTCCGCGCCGTTCCAGTAGGCCACGTTGTGCCGGCACCGGTGCTCGGGCGAGCGCGCCCAGTTGGAGATCTCGTACCACCCGTAGCCCGCGGCCGCGAGCAGCTCGTCGGCCAGCTCGTACTTGTCCGCCTCGTCGTCGTCCTCCGGCGCCGGGACCTCGCCGCGACGCACCTGTCCGTGCAGCCGGGTGCCCGGCTCCACGACCAGGGCGTAGGCCGAGACGTGGTCCGGCTCCAGGGCCACCGCCTCCTCCAGGCTCGTGCGCCAGTCCCCGAGCGACTCGCCCGGGGTGCCGTAGATGAGGTCGAGGCTGACCTGGAGCCCGGCCCCGCGGACGGCGGTGACCGCCCGCGCCACACCGGCCGGGTCGTGGGTCCGGTCGAGGGTCTGCAGCACGTGCGGGACGGCCGACTGCATCCCCAGGCTGACCCGTGTGTAGCCGTGCGCCGCGAGCTGCTCGGCGACCTGCGGGGTGATCGTGTCCGGGTTGGCCTCCGTGGTCACCTCGGCGTCGGGCGCCAACCCCCACCGGTCCCGGACCCCCGTGACCAGCGAGCCCAGGGCGACCGGGGACAGCATGGTCGGCGTGCCGCCCCCGACGAAGACCGTCTGCACCGGCCCGGGGCCACCGGGTGCCAGCACCCGGGCCGCCACGTCGAGCTCGCCGTGCGCCGCCGCCAGGTAGCCCTCCGGCGCCGCACCGTCGTCGAGCTCGGGAAGCGTGTAGGTGTTGAAGTCGCAGTAGCCGCAGCGGACCCGGCAGAACGGCACGTGCAGGTAGACCGAGAAGGGACGGCCGGGCATACCCTCCAGCGCGGACGGCGGCAGCGAGCCGTCCTCGGGCGCGGTCTCGCCCGGGGGGAAGGTGGAGGGCATACCGGCGATTCTCCCACCCGTGAACTTCGTCGACGCCGGTCCCGGGTCGTCCACCTGCACGTCACCGGCGCGCGCTAGGGTCAGAGGGTGCAGCAGCGCCTCCGCGAGTACATCGACACCCTGCGGGTGCAGGGGTACACCGTCCGGGACGACCAGGGGTCGGACCCGGACCTCATCACGCCCGACGGCAGTGCGGTCGACACCTGGCGCGAGGACTACCCCTACAGCGAGCGGATGACCCGGGACTACTACGAGGTCGAGAAGTGGCTGCTGCAGGTGGAACTGCTGAAGTTCCAGTACTGGGCCAAGGACCACGGCAGCCGGCACGTCCTGATCTTCGAGGGACGCGACGCCGCCGGGAAGGGCGGCTCGATCAAGCGCTTCACCGAGCACCTCAACCCGCGCGGCGCCCGGGTGGTCGCGCTCAACAAGCCGACCGAGGTCGAAGCCGGGCAGTGGTACTTCCAGCGCTACATCCAGCACCTGCCGACCGCCGGTGAGATGGTGCTCTTCGACCGGTCCTGGTACAACCGCGCCGGGGTCGAGCGGGTCATGGGCTTCTGCTCGAGCGCGGAGTACGACCGGTTCATGATCCAGGCTCCGCTCTTCGAGCAGATGCTCGTCGAGGCCGGGGTGTCGATCACGAAGTTCTGGTTCTCGGTCACCCAGACCGAGCAGCGCACCCGCTTCGCGATCCGGCAGCTGGACCCGGTGCGGCAGTGGAAGCTGTCGCCCATGGACCTGGAGAGCCTGGACCGGTGGGAGGCCTACACCGAGGCCAAGGAGGAGATGTTCCGGCGCACGGACACCGACTGGGCGCCCTGGGTGACGATCAAGAGCAACGACAAGAAGCGCGCCCGCATCAACGCCATGCGTCACTTCCTGTCCCAGTTCGAATACGAGGGCAAGGACCACGACGTCGTCCTCCGGCCCGACCCGCGGCTGGTCAAGCGGGCCCGGGACAGCGCCGGCGACTGATCATCGGCTGAGCTGACGGCGGGACCGTCATAGGGTGAGTGCCGTCCGCCCGGCGACCCGGGGTGGGCGATGCGCCGCCCGACCGACGGGCGCCTCAGCCGCGCCGGTACGCCAGGTCGGTGATGTCCCGGCCAGCCTCGAGCCCGCGCCGCTCGAAGCGGGTCATCGGCCGCAGCGGGGCGCGCTCGGTGGACTCCAGCTCCCAGGCGGTATGCCGGTCCAGCACCGTGCGCATCGCGTCGGCGTAGTCGGCCCAGTCGGTCGCGAGCCGCCACAGGCTGCCGGGGCGCACGAGGTCGGCCACGGTCGAGGCGAACTCCGCGGAGACGAGCCGCCGCTTGTGGTGCTTGTTCTTGGGCCACGGGTCGGGGAAGAAGGTCCACACCTCGTGGGCGCAGCCCGGCGGCAGCAGCGTCTGCAGCGCCAGCGCGGCGTCGGCCTCGATGAAGCGGACGTTGGTGAGCGGCTCCCCCTTGTCCATCTTGGCCATCGCGTGCCCGATGCCCGGGCGCCACACCTCCAGGGCCAGGAAGTCCCAGCCCGGCTGCTCGGTCGCGGCGTTCACCAGGGCGTCGCCCGAGCCGGAGCCGATCTCCACCACCAGCGGCGCCGTCCGCCCGAAGACTTCCTCCGGGTCGATCCGGTAGGCCGGGTCCACCCCGGTCGAGCCGTCCGCGCCGTGCGGGCGGGGGACGTCGAGGACGAGGGCGTCGGCATACCGGTCCCAGGCGGCCTGGTGGGAGTCCTTGAGCATCCGGCCACCGCGCCGGGTGAAGGACCGGGTGCGTGCCAACGGGCGCGGCCCCACGGCCGGGTGGCCGTGCGCCTGGTGACCCGTCGGGGCCTCGGGGCGGACGGACGGGGTGTCCGGTCGGGTCACTTCTTGCTCTTCGCGGGCTCGGCGCCGCTGCCGTCCTGGGAGAGCGCGGCGATGAAGGCCTCCTGCGGCACCTCGACGGAGCCGACCATCTTCATCCGCTTCTTGCCCTCCTTCTGCTTCTCCAGCAGCTTGCGCTTGCGGCTGATGTCACCGCCGTAGCACTTGGCCAGGACGTCCTTGCGGATGGCGCGGATGGTCTCGCGGGCGATGACGCGCGAGCCGATCGCCGCCTGCACCGGCACCTCGAACTGCTGCCGAGGGATGAGCTCCTTGAGCTTGCCGGCCATCTGCACGCCGTAGGCGTAGGCCTTGTCCCGGTGCACGATGGCGCTGAAGGCGTCGACGGTGTCGCCCTGCAGCAGGATGTCCACCTTGACCAGGTCCGCCTCCTGGTCGCCGGAGGGCTCGTAGTCGAGCGAGGCATACCCCCGGGTCCTGGACTTCAGCGCGTCGAAGAAGTCGAAGACGATCTCCGCCAGCGGCAACGTGTAGCGCAGCTCGACCCGCTCCGGCGAGAGGTAGTCCATCCCGAGCAAGGTGCCGCGGCGCGCCTGGCACAGCTCCATGATCGCCCCGATGAACTCGCTCGGGGCGAGCACGGTCCCGCGGACCACCGGCTCGGTGATGGAGGCGATCTTGCCGGCCGGGAACTCGCTGGGGTTGGTCACCTCGAGCTCAGTGCCGTCGTCGAGCCGCACGTCGTAGGAGACGTTGGGCAGGGTCGAGATGAGGTCGAGGTTGAACTCCCGCTCCAACCGCTCCCGGACGATCTCGAGGTGCAGCATCCCGAGGAAGCCGACGCGGAAGCCGAAGCCGAGGGCGCCGGACGTCTCCGGCTCGTAGACCAGCGCCGCGTCGTTGAGCTTCAGCTTGTCCAGCGCGTCGCGCAGGATCGGGTAGTCCGAGCCGTCGATCGGGTAGAGCCCCGAGAAGACCATCGGCTTGGGGTCCTTGTAGCCGCCGAGCGGCTGGTCGGCCTGCCGCCGCTCCCCCGTCACCGTGTCGCCGACCTTGGACTGGCGCACGTCCTTGACCCCGGTGATGAGGTAGCCCACCTCACCCACGCCCAGGCCCTTCGTCGGCGCCGGCTCCGGGCTGATCGCCCCGATCTCCAGCAGCTCGTGGGTGGCCTTGGTCGACATCATCGCGATCCGCTCGCGCGGGGACAGGCTGCCGTCCACGACCCGCACGTAGGTGACGACGCCGCGGTAGGTGTCGTAGACCGAGTCGAAGATCATGGCGCGCGCCGGGGCGTCCGCGTCACCCACCGGCGGCGGGATCTCGGCGACGATGCGGTCCAGCAGCTCCGGGACGCCCTCGCCGGTCTTGCCGGACACCTTGAGCACGTCCTGCGGGTCGCAGCCGATGAGGCCGGCGATCTCCTCGGCATACTTCTCCGGCTGGGCCGAGGGCAGGTCGATCTTGTTGAGCACCGGGATGATGGCGAGGTCGTTCTCCATCGCGAGGTAGAGGTTCGCCAGCGTCTGCGCCTCGATCCCCTGCGCCGCGTCGACGAGCAGCACCGCCCCCTCGCAGGCCGCGAGGCTGCGGCTCACCTCGTAGGTGAAGTCGACGTGACCCGGGGTGTCGATCATGTTCAGCACATAAGTGCGGGGGGCTGCGCCCCCCGCAGGCCCCCCACCGCCTGGTGCTCGCTGCGCTCGCTCGTCCTCGCTGCTCCGTGGACCAGGCTCCTGCGTCGCGGTCCACGGCATCCGCACGGCTTGGCTCTTGATGGTGATGCCACGCTCGCGCTCGATGTCCATGCGGTCGAGGTACTGCGCGCGCATCTGCCGTTGGTCCACCACACCGGTGACCTGCAGCATCCGGTCGGCCAGGGTCGACTTGCCGTGGTCGATGTGCGCGATGATGCAGAAGTTGCGGATCACCTCCGGCGGGGTGGCCGCCGGCTGCGGGACGGTCTCGGGGCGGGCGAGCGGAGACAGGGCGGGCACCTCACAGGTATGCGGTCGCACGGACAGGGCGTGGCCTCCAGTCTCCCACGAGACCCGGTCGGGTCCGGTCACGCACGGGAACGACGCGCAGCCGGGCCGCCCCCACGGAAGAACGGGGACGACCCGGCTGCGCGCCCGGTGAGGGCACCGCCGCAGGAGGTCTCGGGCCCGCGGCGGTGCCGGCCTGGGGGTGGTCAGCCCTGCGGCATCAGCACACCGTCGATGAGGTAGACGGTGGCGTTGGCGGTCTGGACGCCACCGCAGATGACGGAGGCGTCGTTGACCATGAGCTCGTCGCCGGAGCCGGTCACCTCCAGGGTCTCGCCCTGGGCGGTGGTCTGCTCGCCGGCGACCTCGTCCGGGGTCATCTGACCGGGGACGACGTGGTAGGTGAGGATCGACTGGAGCAGCTCCGCGTCCTCGCCGAGGGTCGCCATCGTCTCGTCGTCGATGGCCTCGAAGGCCTCGTCGACCGGGGCGAAGACGGTGAACTCGTCGCCGTTGAGGGTGTCGACCAGGTTGACGTCCGGGTTGACCTCGCCGGAGACGGCAGCGGTCAGCTGGGTCAGCAGCGGGTTGTTGGAGGCGGCCACGGCGACCGGGTCCTGGGCCATGCCCTCGACCGAGCCGGCGCCGTCCGGCACCTGCGCGGCGTAGTCCTCGCAGCCGGGACCGACCAGGCCCGCGGCCGGGTCCATGGCCATGTCGTCCCCGGTGGCCATCTCGTCGTCGGCCATGTCCTCCTCGGACTCCATGTCCTCAGAGCTCTCCTCCTCCGAGCCCATGTCCTCGCTGGCACTCTCGGCGGCGCTGCCGGCCTCGTCGGCCATGTCCTCGCCGCTCTCGGTGGCGCAGGCGGACAGCGCCACCATGGAGGCCATCGACAGCGCGAGCATTCCCTGGGAGATACGCATCATGCATTCCTTTCTGAGGGGTCGGTGGTCAGGCGACGGAGACCGTCACGCTGTGCCACCCGGTCGACCCGTCAGGAGCGATGGGCTCCCGCCGGGAGGTCTGTACCTGGCCCGCGCGATCGGTCGCGCGCACCTCGAGCCGGTGCGAGCCCGGCTCGGCCGGCCAGCCCCAGCGCCAGGCGCGCCAGGTCTGGTCGGAGTCCTCGACGCCCAGCTCGGCGTCCTGCCACTCCCCCTCGTCGACACGCACCTGCACGCGCTCGACGCCCACCGTCTGCGCCCACGCCACCCCGGCGACCGTCACCTCGCCCGCGTCGAGCTGGGCGAAGGACCCAGGGACGTCGATCCGGGACGACATCTTGATGGGCGCCTCCGCGGCATACCCGCGGTCGGTCCAGTAGGCCGTGAAGTCGGCGAACCGGGTCACCTCGAGCTCGGTCAGCCACTTGGTGGCCGACACGTAGCCGTAGAGGCCCGGCGTGACCATGCGGACGGGGTAGCCGTGCTCGGCGGGCAGCGGCCCGCCGTTCATCCCGAGCGCGATCATCGACCCGCGGTCGTCGGTGAGCACGTCCAGCGGCGTCCCCGCCGTGAAGCCATCGGTGCTGACCGAGCGCACCGCGTCGGCGCCGTCCTGCACCCCGGCCTCGGCGAGCAGCTCACGCGTCGGTATGCCGACCCAGGTCGCCGTGCCGAGCAGCTCGCCGCCGACGGGGTTGCTCACGCAGGTCACGGTGATGCGTCGCTCGACGAGGTCACGCTGCAGCAGCTCGCCGACGGTGAGCTCCAGCGGGCGGTCGACCATGCCGGTGATGCGCAGGACGTGGTCGCGGGCCTCGACCTGCGGCACCTGCAGCGCCGTGTCGACACGGTAGAAGTCCTCGGTCGGCGTGACGTGCGGGGTGAGGCCCGCCACGTCGAAGCTCACCCCGGAGGGCACCGGCTCGGCCGCCGTCGCCGGTTGCGGCAGGTCCAGCGCCGCCGGGCCGGCAGAGCGGCTCCCCGCCGTCCGCGCGGCGGCGCCGACCGCACCGACGGCGGCCACCCCCGAGGCCGCGGCCAGCACGCTGCGCCGGCGTGGACCGTCCTCGCGTGCCGGGGCATCGAGCGAGGACAGCATCCACGCCAGGCCCCCCAGGCCGACCGCCAGCATCACGGCGACGCACGCGAGGATCTCCAGCGACCCGGCCCCCTGCGCCGGGTCGAGGAGCATCGCGGCGGCGGCGAGCGCGATGAGGACGGCCAGCCCGGTGAGCGCCGCCGCGCGGCGGCGCACCCCGACCATGCCGAGGACGGCGAGCGCGACCGCGAGGACGACGAGCACCCCGGAGAGCAGCACGACCTTGTCGGCACTGCCGAAGGTCTCGATCGCCCACTCCTTGACGGGGCGCGGGGTGAGGTCGACGACCCGGTTGCCGACGGCCACGACGGGTCCGGTCACGCCGGTCACCGCGGCGAGACCCTCGCCGGCGAGGACACCCGCGGCGCCGGCGAGCAGGCCGGAGCCGGCTCCGGCCACGCGGGCCGCCCGGCGGGTGGGTGTCGTCGTCATGCCCAGGGTTCGGCCCCGGGCACTCCTCCGGATGTGTGACCTAGCTCACACCGGGCTGGCTGAGCTGCACGAAGGCCCGCAGCCGCCCCTCCGCGTGGTCACGGATCTCAGTCCAGCCCAGCGCCTCGTAGAACGCGCGCTGCCGCGGCTCGTCCTCGGTCAGGAGCACCTTCTGCCGGCACCCTTCGAAGGGCTCCAGCGCCGCGACCACGAGGGCCCGGCCCACGCCCTCGCGCTGCAGCTCGGGGCGCACCAGCACGTCCTGCAGGTAGGCGATGCTGGCCCCGTCGGAGATCACCCGGGCCAGCCCCAGGAGCTCCCCGCCGTAGCGGGCGGTGACGACCCGGGTGGACCCGGCCACGGCCGCCTCCAGGGCGTCGGGGTCGGTCGTGTAGGCGGACCAGCCGACGGCGTCGTAGAGGCCCAGCAGCTCCTCTCGCGCCGGTCGGTCGTCAGCGGTGATGACGATCTCGTGTCCGGTCACGGCACCGAGACTAGGTGAGCACGCGCGGGCCTGCCACAGGGCGCGGCACCACCGGTCTGGGCGTAGATATCTCCACGTCGAGACGATAGTGTGTCTTCCGACCAGTGGATATCTGTTTCCCCTAGACGGAATGCCGAGGAGTCTCATGGCCAGCACCGACGCCCCCATCACCCTGGATCTGCCCGAGGGGGTGCTGGTCACCGGCGAGCTGCGTCCGGGCTACGACGAGATCCTCACCCGACCGGCCCTCGAGCTCGTCGCGCAGCTGCACCGCTCCCTGGAGACGCGACGGCAGGAGTGCCTGGCCGCCCGCGCCGACGTGGTGCGCCGGGTCGCCGACGGCGAGGACCTGGACTTCCTGCCCGAGACCGCGCAGGTCCGCGCCGACGACACCTGGCGGGTCGCCGACCCGGCGCCGGGTCTGGTCGACCGCCGCGTCGAGATGACCGGCCCCACCGACCGCAAGATGACGATCAACGCGATGAACTCCGGGGCCAGGGTGTGGCTGGCCGACCAGGAGGACGCCAACACCCCGCTGTGGGAGAACGTCGTCGAGGGTCAGATCAACCTCCGTGACGCGATCAGCGGCACGATCTCCTTCACCTCCCCCGAGGGCAAGGAGTATGCCCTCACCACCACCGACCAGCAGCAGCTCCCCACCATCGTCATGCGCCCGCGCGGGTGGCACCTGGACGAGAAGCACATCACGGTCGACGGGCAGCGGGTCGCGGGAGGCCTGGTGGACGTCGCACTCTACTTGTGCGCCAGCGCCCAGCTGCAGCTGGACGCCGGCAAGGGTCCCTACTTCTACCTGCCCAAGATGGAGCACCACCTCGAGGCCCGCCTCTGGAACGACGCCTTCGTCCTCGCCCAGGACGCGCTCGGCATACCGCAGGGCACGATCCGCGCCACCTGCCTCATCGAGACCTATCCCGCGGCCTTCCAGATGGAGGAGATCCTCCACGAGCTGCGCGAGCACTCGGCCGGGCTCAACGCGGGGCGCTGGGACTACCTCTTCAGCGTCATCAAGACCTATCGCACCCGGGGAGCCGACTTCGTCCTGCCCGACCGGGCCGCCGTCACCATGACCGCCCCGTTCATGCGGGCCTACACCGAGCTGCTGGTGCGGACCTGCCACCGACGCGGCGCGCACGCGATCGGTGGCATGTCGGCCTTCGTCCCGGCCAAGGACGAGGAGGTCAACGCCGCGGCCTACGAGAAGGTCCGGACCGACAAGGAGCGGGAGGCGCGTGACGGCTTCGACGGGTCGTGGGTCGCCCACCCGGCGATGGTGCCCACCTGCCGGGAGGTCTTCGACGCCGTGTTCGGCGACCGGCCGAACCAGCTCGACCGCACCCGTGAGGACGTCCAGGTCCGCGCCGCCGACCTGCTGGACGTCGCCTCCACCCCCGGCGAGGTCACCGAGCAGGGGCTGAAGGCCAACATCGAGGTGGCCATCGCCTACCTCTCGGTCTGGCTCACCGGCCGGGGCGCCGTGGCCATCCACCATCTCATGGAGGACGCCGCCACGGCGGAGATCAGCCGCAGCCAGGTGTGGCAGTGGCTGCACCAGGGCATCACCCTGGCCGACACCGGTGAGAGGGTCACCCCCGAGCTCGTCCGACAGCTCACCGACCAGGTCCTGGAGGAGCTGCCCGGTGGCGCGGACGAGCACCGCGCAGCGACCGAGCTCTTCCTGCAGGTGGCCGTCGCCGAGGAGTTCGCCGACTTCCTCACCGTGCCGGCCTACGAGACCATGCCCTGAGTCCGTCCGCGCTGGCGGCTAGGGTGACAGGACGAGCCCGGACGGGGCCGTCGAGGAGAGTGACGATGACGCAGCACGAGCGGACAGTGAACGATCTCCTCACGGACCTGCGCGGATCGCTGCCGGCGCACACGCTGGTCACCGACCCCTCGCAGCGGGACACGTATGCCTGCGACGGGCTCGCGGCATACCGCGTCCGGCCCGGGCTGGTCGTCCTCGTCGAGGACGCGGAGCAGGTCGCGACCACGGTCAGGGCGTGCGCGCGCCACGGCGTGCCCTTCGTCGCCCGTGGCTCGGGGACGGGGCTGTCCGGCGGCGCCCTGCCGCACGCCGACGGGGTGCTCGTCGTCACCAGCCGGCTCCGCACGCTGCACGACGTCCGGCCGCAGGACCAGCGCGCCGTGGCCGACCCCGGGGTCATCAACCTCCAGGTCAGCCACGCGGCGAACCCGCACGGGTACTACTTCGCCCCGGACCCGAGCAGCCAGCAGATCTGCTCGATCGGGGGCAACGTGGCGGAGAACTCCGGCGGCGCGCACTGCCTGAAGTACGGCTTCACCGCCGGGCACGTGCTCTCCCTCGACGTGGTCACGCCCGAGGGTGACCACCTCACCCTCGGCACCGAGGCACCGGACGCCCCAGGCTACGACCTGCTCGGCGCCTTCGTCGGGAGCGAGGGCACCCTCGGGATCGCCACCCGCGCCACGCTGCGGCTGACCCGGCTGCCGCACGACGTGCGGACCTGCCTGGCCGGTTTCGCCAGCACCGACGAGGCCGGCGCGGCGACCAGCGCGATCATCGCCGCGGGCATCGTCCCGGCGGCGATCGAGATCATGGACGCCCTCGCGATCGAGGCCGCCGAGGAGGCGGTGTCGTGCGGCTACCCGGAGGGCGCCGGCGCGGTGCTGGTGGTCGAGCTGGACGGCCCCGAGGTCGAGGTGGCGCACGAGCTGGAGCAGGTGCGGCGGCTCTGCGACGGGCAGGGATGCTTCGAGTTCCGCGCCGCGACCGACGCCGCGGAGCGCGCCGAGATCTGGAAGGGCCGCAAGTCGGCCTTCGCGGCGGTGGGGCGGATCTCTCCCGACTACATCGTCCAGGACGGCGTGGTGCCGCGGACCTCGCTGCCGGAGGTGCTGCGCGAGATGGGGCGGATCTCCCGCGAGCGCGGCGTGCGGGTCGCCAACGTCTTCCACGCCGGCGACGGCAACCTGCACCCGCTGGTGCTCTTCGACGCGGCGCAGAGCGGCGCGACCGAGCGGGCCGAGGAGGTCTCCGGGATGATCCTGGACCTCTGCATCGAGCACGGCGGGTCGATCACCGGGGAGCACGGCGTGGGAGCCGACAAGGCGCGCTACATGCCCCGCATGTTCGGCGACCAGGACCTGGAGACGATGCAGCTCGTGCGCTGCGCCTTCGACCCGCAGCACCTGGCCAACCCCGGCAAGATCTACCCCACCCCCCGCATGTGCGGCGAGCGCCCGCGGGTCGTCCACGCCGCCGACGAGCCGGTGGTGGACGGCGCCGAGGTCTTCTGATGTCGGTGGTGGAGCGCCTCTCGGGGGCCTGTGCGGTGCGCCCGGCGGGCGAGGCCGACACGGTCGACGGGGTGCCGGCGCAGGCCGTGGCGCGACCGTCCTGCGCGGAGCAGACCTCGGCCTTGCTCGCGGCCTGCCACGCCGAGGGTCTCGCGGTCGTCGTCCGGGGCCACGGCAGCAAGCTCACCTGGGGGCGGGCGCCGGAGCGGGTGGACGTGATCCTCGAGACCGGCGCTATGGGCGAGCTGGTCGAGCACTCCCGCGGCGACCTGGTCGCGACGGCGGGTGCCGGTATGCCGCTGGCCCGGCTCGGCGACCTGCTCGCCGAGGGCGGGCACCAGCTCGTCGTCGACGACCTCGCCGCGGGGCGCGGTGCCGACGGCGCGGGCTCGACCCTGGGGGGCGCGGTGGCCACCGGGCTGTCGGGGCCGCGGCGCCTGTGGGCCGGGCCGTTGCGCGACCTCGTCATCGGGGTGCGGCTGGTGCTCGCCGACGGCACGATCGCCCGCAGCGGCGGCAAGGTCGTCAAGAACGTCGCGGGCTACGACCTGGCCAAGCTGCTGACCGGTTCCTACGGCACGCTCGCCGTCGTCACCGAGGTCACCGTGCGGCTGCACCCCCTCCCCCAGGAAGAGGCCACGGTGCTCGCCCGGGTCCCCCATGACCGCCTCGGCCCGGCCCTGGCCCCCCTCGTCGCCTCCCAGCTCGCGCCCCGCACGCTGGAGGTCTCGGCACGGCCCGGGGCCGACCCGCTGCTGAGCATCGGGCTCGGCGGCTCGGTCGAGGGCACCCGGGAGCGGGCGCAGACGCTGGCGGCCGAGCTGGGGTCGCCCGACCTCGCCGGCCCGTCGGTGGCGGTGGTCGGCCCGGAGGGCCCCCCGGAGAAGACGGCGCAGCTCCTCGCCGACGAGACCGGAACGCACGGGACCGCCACCGACGAGACCGACGCCGACCATTCGGCCCGTCCGACCCTGGTGCGCGCCACGAGCCGGCTCAGCGGCATACCCGAGCTGGTGCGGGAGGCCACGGACCGGGGGTTCGCGGTGACCGGTTCGGCCGGGGTGGGGGTGCTGCACGCCCGGCTCCCCGAGGGCACCGCCCCGGACGCGGTCCGTCGCGCCGTCGAGGAGGTCCGTGCGCTCACCCTGCGGCTGGGTGGCTCCACCGTGGTCCTGGACGCACCGCCGGCGGTCAAGGCAGGGCTCGACGCCGAGGCCACGTGGGGTCCCGTGCCGGGTCTGGACCTCATGCGCCGGGTCAAGGCCGAGTTCGACCCCGTGCGCCTGCTGGCGCCGGGCCGTTTCGTGGGAGGACTGTGATGAGCACCGAAGGCCACACCCACCTCGGTATGCCCCGGGTTCGGGGGAGCGAGTCCGCCGTGCTGGCGCAGCCGCCTTCGACGCGCTGCGGCCGCCCGACCCGGACCTGCTCGACGACTGCGTGCACTGCGGCTTCTGCCTCACCACCTGCCCCACCTACCAGCTCTGGGGCGAGGAGATGGACAGCCCGCGCGGTCGCATCGACCAGATCAGGGCCGCGGCGCAGGGCGCGCCCCTCACCGCCGCGACGGTCGGCCACCTGGATGCCTGCCTCGGCTGCATGGCCTGCGTGACCAGCTGCCCGTCGGGCGTGCAGTACGACCGCATCCTGGAGTCGACCCGGGCCCAGGTGGAGCGCCGCGTCACCCGCCCGCGACGGGACCGCGCGCTGCGGCGGCTGATCTTCTCGCTGTTCCCCTACCCCACCCGCCTGCGGGCGCTGCGCGGCCCGCTGCGCGCCGCCCAGCGCTCCGGTGCGCTCGGCCTGGTGCGACGCAGCGGCCTGGTCGGGCGCGTCAGCCCCGAGCTCGACGTCATGCAGTCTCTCGCCCCGCCGCTGGGCCCGCGCGTCACGGTGCCCGAACGCACCCCTGCCGTCGGGACCCGCCGGGCCGTGGTCGGGATGCTCACCGGGTGCGTCCAGCGGGAGTTCTTCGGCGACGTCAACGCCGCGACCGCCCGCGTGCTCGCGGCCGAGGGCTGCGAGGTGGTCGCGCCCGCGCGCCAGGGCTGCTGCGGCGCCCTCTCGGTGCATACCGGCCGCGAAGAGGAGGGCATCGGCTTCGCCCGCCGGCTCATCGACACCTTCGAGGAGGCCGGCGTCGAGACCGTGGTGGTCAACTCCGCGGGATGCGGGTCGACGATGAAGGACTACGTCCACCTGCTCGCCGACGACCCGGCGTATGCCGAGCGTGCCCGCGCGTTCAGCGACCGGGTGCGCGACCTCGCCGAGTTCCTGCACGAGCTGGGACCGGTCGCGCAGCGCCACCCGCTGCGCACCGGCGGGCTGGGTGGGCCCGAGCTGACGGTCGCCTATCACGACGCCTGCCACCTGCGGCACGCCCAGGGCGTGGTGAGCGCGCCGCGCGAGCTGATCCGGGGCATACCCGGGGTGGAGCTGGTGGAGATCCCGGACGGCGAGATCTGCTGCGGGTCGGCGGGGGTCTACAACATCCTCAACCCCGAGCCGGCGACCGAGCTCGGCGACCGCAAGGCGGCCTCCATCCTGCGCACCGGCGCCGAGCTCTTGGTCACCGCCAACCCGGGGTGCCTCATGCAGATCACCCAGGCGCTGGAGCGGGCCGGGCGGCCCCTGCCCTTCGTCCACACGGCCTCGCTCCTGGACGCCTCGATCCGTGGGGTCCCGGTGCGCTGACGCCCCGTCGCCTCACGCGCCCACGGGGGTGCGCGCGTCGCGGCGGAGCGCCCACACGACGAGCCCCACCAGCAGGGCGAGCAGCGCCACGAGCTGGAGCAGCCCGAGGTTGAGCCCCACGCCATAGATCCACAGGTAGCTGAGGGCGCCGCCGGCGAGGCAGTAGTAGGCCGTGACCAGGGCGGTCTTGCGGATGAGGTCGCCCTCGCGGCCCAGCAGCCCGACCGTCGCGGAGGCGGCGACGATGTTGTGGATCGCCACCGGGTTGCCACCGGCACCACCGATTGCCTGGGCGGCGACCACGCTCTCCGGCGCCACCCCGATCTCCTCACCGGTCGCGAACTGGAACAGCGAGAAGGTCAGGTTGCTCACCGTGTTGGAGCCGGCCACGAAGGCGCCCAGCGCACCGATCCACGGCGCGACGAGCGGCCAGTTGGAGCCCGCCACCGCCGCGGCGCCCTCGGCCAGGGTGACCGGCATGGAAGCCAGGCCGGACTCGGTGAACTCGGGACCGGAGCGGATGAGCAGCCGCACGAGGGGCACCGCGAAGAGCAGCGCGACCCCGGTACCGAGAATCTGCCGACCGGCGACGGACCACGTCTGCCTGATCTGTCGGGCGCTCATGCGGTGCAGGGCGTAGGTGAGCAGACAGGTCAGGATGAAGACCGTCCCCGGGCTGTAGAGCCACTGCCAGGTCGTCGAGATCCCGGTGCCGAGCAGGTCCTCGAAGGGGAGGGTCACCGCGGGGTTCTCCGAGCGCAGCGCCGCGGTGAGCGGCTCCACCAGCCGCGTCGCCAGCAGCAGCAACGCGATGAGGACGTAGGGCACCCACGCCGTCACCAGGCCCATCCGACGGGTGTCCAGGTCACCGAGATGGTCGGTGTCCAACGTGCCCATCCAGCGCTCCTGCCAGCCGGACCGCGGCCCGAAGTCGAAGGTGTGCTCCCGGTCGGGCATGAGGAAGCCGCGCGAGGAGGTGAACATCACCAGCGCGAGCCCGGCCAGCCCGCCCAGGAGCGAGGGGAACTCGGGGCCGAAGAACCGGGCGACGAGCACCGAGGGCACGGTCATCGCGACCGAGGCGTAGAGGGCGAAGGGCCACACCTTCAGCCCCTCGGCGAAGCTGCGTCGCTCGCCGAAGAACCCGGTGAGGAAGACCGCGATGAGCAGCGGCACGAGCAGTCCGACGACCGCATGGATCGCCGCCACCTGGAAGCCGATCTCGGCGATGAGCCCGTCGTAGTCCAGACCCAGCTCGCCGGCGCGCTGCTCCACCCCGGCACCGCCCTGCAGGCCGGTGCCCACCCCCACGATGATCGGCGTACCGACGGCCCCGAAGGAGACGGGGGTGGACTGGATGATCAGACCCACCATGACCGCAGCCATCGCGGGGAAGCCCAGCGCCAGGAGCAGCGGGGCGACGACCGCGGCGGGGGTGCCGAAGCCCGAGGCGCCCTCGAGGAAGGACCCGAAGAGCCAGCCGATGATGATGGCCTGCACCCGGCGGTCCGGGGAGATCGCGGTGAACCCGGAGCGGATGGTGGCCATCGCCCCGCTGGAGATGACGGTCGCCAGGAGCAGCAGGGCGCCGAAGACGATGTAGAGCAGCGTGACCGCGATGATGAAGCCCTCGAGTGTCGCCGCGACGACGGCGGTGGGGCGCATCTGCCAGACCACGAGCGCGATGACGACGGTCACGGCATACCCCACCGGCATGGCCAGCTTCGCCGGCCACCGCAAGCCGGCGAGTAGGACCCCCACGACGACGATCGGCGAGATCGCCAGCAGGCTCAGCACAGCCAGGTTGTCCACGTCGACACCTCTCCTCGCAGGGCGACGCCCCCTCCTCGGCGCGCCGTCACCTGGGCGCACTGTAGCCCATGACCGACCCGTCGCGCTGGCGACGGGCCCGAGGCCGTCCGGATGCGCCGGTAGGGTGCACACCATGGAGGATCGACCACGCCTCGGGTATGCCCCGGTGGCGGACGACCGGGCCGATCCAGGCGAGGTGGTATGGGCCTGGGTGCCCTTCGAGGAGGACGCCTCCCAGAGCAAGGACCGGCCGGTGCTGGTCATCGGGCGCGAGGGGCCGCGGCTGCTCACGCTGCCGCTCACCGGCCAGGACCACGACCGGGACGCCGCTCAGGAGGCTGCGGCGGGCCCCGAGGTCCGCAGGCATCTCCCCGACCTGTGAGGGCTGCGGTCACCCGTCGGCCGACCGTCGCCGACGGTCGAGGCGACCGACGCGGTGCGCCACCCACCCGGCGCCGAGCAGGCATACCGTGCCCGCCGTGACGCAGGCCACCGCCAGCGGGGCGAGGAAGGTCAGGCCGGAGAGCAGCAGCGGGGTGCCCGACCCGCCGAGGTCGCCGGCGAGGCGGAAGCCGCCGAGGTACTGCGCCCGGTCCTGCTCGGGCGCGGTGTCCGCGCCGAGCGTCATGACGATGCCCGAGCCCAGGCCGTTTCCGACCGCCATGAGCAGGGCGAGGAGGGTGAAGCCGATCAGGCCCTGGCTCAGCGGCAGGAGCAGCACCCCGGCGCCGATGAGCAGCACCACCGTGACCGCGACGACGCTCCTGCCGTAGCGGTCCATCACCCAGCCGGCGGGGTAGAAGAGCAGGATCTCCAGGAAGGCCGCCAGCCCGAAGACGAGGGAGGTCGTCGCCGCGGACACGCCGATCTGCTCGGCCCAGAGGGGCAGCAGGGTGATCCGAAGGGTCCGGGCCCCGGAGATGACGACCACCGCGCTGCCGACCGAGGCGAGGGTTCGCCGGTGCTCCCAGATCACGGAGAGCACCCGGGTCGGGGCCGGCGTGCCGGGGGTCTGTTCGAGACCAGCGGTGAGGTCGGGCGCGGCCCGCACCACGAGCGCGGCCATGAGCCCCATCGCCGCACCGAGCCAGAAGACGGACGACACCTGGCCCGTGGCGCCGATGAGCACACCGCCCGGCACCGGCCCGACGAAGCCCCCCATCCGGTGGCTCCCGCCCAACGTGGACATCGCCCGGGCGCGAAGGTGGACCGGCGCCACGACGATGAGGAAGCCCTGACGGGCCAGCAGAAAGACGCTCCAGGCCATCCCCGTGACGACCACCGCGACCGCGAGCACCGTCAGCGTGGGTGCCAGGGCTGCGGCGACCATCGCCGCCGCGTCCACCAGCCCGGCCACGATGAGCGCGCGGCGCTCGCCGAGCCTGGCCACCAGCGCCCCCGCGGGCAACGACCCGAGCAGGCTGCCGAGGCCGAGCAGCGCCACGACGAGTGCGGCCTGCCCGACGCTGGCCCCCAGGTCGCGGGCGTGCAGCGCCAGGACCGGGTGACGGCGCTCAGGCCGACCGCGTTGACGATGCTCGGGGCGAAGCCGGCAGGGCGATGTCCCGCAGCCGGAAGGCGTCCTCGTGCCGCGGCACCGACCCCCTCCTCTCATGCGTGCGGGCCGGACACCTGGTGGTGTCCGGCCCGCTCGTCCGGTGGAGCTGAGGGATTCGAACCCCTGACCCCCTCCATGCCATGGAGGTGCGCTACCAACTGCGCCACAGCCCCGGGGTGGCCCCGTGAGGACTGGACTACTTTACCCAGCGCCCTGGGCAATCGCCAAATCTCTGGTCAGGGCACGGGGTGGGCGATCGTCGGCACCGCGTGGGCCTCCGGGACCCCCACGTTCCAGGCCTCGAGGCGCCATCCGGTGGCGTGCTCCACGAGCTCGGCCCAGTGGCAGTTGCGCAACCCGACGAGGGCCTGCGAGGCCTGTTGGAAGTCCAGGCCGACGACGGCGCAGACGAGGGCGCGGGACGCCAGACCGTGGGAGGCCAGCACGGCCGGGCCGTGCTCTGGCAGGTCGGCGACGACCTCCTCGAAGACCGCCCGGGCACGGGCCGCGACATCGGCCACCCGCTCCCCCGTCTGGCCCCGGACGACGTCCTCGCCGCGCTCCAGCGCCTGCTGCGCCTCGGGGTCGCGGGCGAGCACCTCCTGGTGGGTCAACCCCTGCCACCGGCCGACGTGGATCTCCCGCAACCGCGCGTCCGGCTCGGCCCGCAGCCCGGTCCGCTCGGCCAGGCAGGTCGCCGTCTGGACGGCCCGGGTCAGGTCGGAGGTCACCAGGCGCACGGCCCCCCGCGCGGCGAGCACCTCGGCCGCACGCTGGGCCTGCTCGCGACCGCGGACGGAGAGCTCGGTGTCCAGCTGGCCCTGGTAGATGCCGCTGGCGTTGTGCTCGGTCTCGCCGTGCCGCCAGACGATGACCCGCCGCATACCTCAGCTCTCGCCGGCAGGGGTGCCGGGCTCGGGGAGCAGCACGGGCGGGCAGTCCTTCCAGAGCCGCTCCAGGGCGTAGAACTGCCGGTCCTCGGCGTGCATGACGTGCACGACGATGTCGCTGAAGTCCAGCAGCACCCACCGGCCCTCGTGCTGCCCCTCGCGGCGGAGCGGCTTGGCCCCCAGTTGGAGCAGGCGCTCCTCGACGGCGTCGACGATGGCACCGACCTGCCGCTCGTTGGGCGCCGAGGCGATGACGAAGACGTCGGTCAGGGCGAGCTGGCCGGAGACGTCGAGACCGACGACGTCCTGCCCCAACTTGTCCTGCGCCGCGGCCGCGGCGGCCTGGGCGAGCTCGATCGCACGCTGCGTGGCCCTCACTCACGGTCCTTCCGGTAGAGGTCGTACTTGCCGATGTACTGGACGACGCCGTCCGGCACGAGATACCAGACCGGGTCGCCCTCCGCGGTGCGCTCGCGGCAGCCGGTGGAGCTGATCGCCATGGCGGGCACCTCGAGCAGGGTCACCTTGTCCTCGGGGAGCCCCGCGTCGGTGAGCACGTGGCCCGGGCGGGTGACCCCGACGAAGTGGGCGAGGTCCCACAGCTCGTCCACGCCCTTCCACGACAGGATCTGCGCCAGGGCGTCCGCGCCGGTGATGAAGAACAGCTCGTCGTCCGGCCGCTCCGCCCGCAGGTCGCGCAGCGTGTCGCGGGTGTAGGTCGGACCGTCCCGGTCGACGTCCACCCGGCTGACCGTGAAGGACGGGTTGGAGGCGGTCGCGATGACGGTCATGAGGTAGCGGTGCTCGGCGTCGGTGACCTTGCTCGCGTCCTTGCGGTAGGGCTGGCCGGTGGGCACGAAGACCACCTCGTCCAGGCCCAGCAGGTGCGCCGCCTCGCTCGCGGCCACCAGGTGGCCGTGGTGGATGGGATCGAAGGTCCCACCCATCACCCCCAGACGCATCAGTGCTGGGTTCGACCCATGTCGGGGTCGTGCTTGCCGTCCGCGACACCGTGCGGGTCGAGCGCCAGCGTGTTGCGGAAGGCCCAGAGGAAGGCCAGCAGCAGCAGGAAGGCGAGCATCGCGAAGACGCCGAACATGATCGGCGGGAACGGGAGCTCGTTGACGATGTGGTGGCCGCCTTCCTCGGCGGCCGCGACGAAGAACTGCGCGGGCGTCATGGTGACACTCTACCTCCGCACCGGGACGGCTCGGCGTCAGCGCACCTGCCCGTCCCCCTCGACGACCCACTTGGTCGTCGTGAGCTCGGGCAGCGCCATCGGGCCGCGGGCGTGCAGCTTCTGCGTGGAGATCCCGATCTCGGCACCGAAGCCGAACTCGCCGCCGTCGGTGAACCGGGTCGAGGCGTTGACGAGGACCGCTGCCGCGTCGATCTCGGTGGTGAAGCGTCGTGCCGCTGCCCGGTCGGCGGTGACGATCGCCTCGGTGTGGCCGCTCGTGTGCTCCTGGATGTGGGTCAGGGCCGCGTCGAGGTCGTCCACCACCCGTGCCGAGATGTCCAGGGAGAGGAACTCGGTGTCGTCGTCCTCCTCCGTGACCGGCTGGTATGCCGCCCCGGCGGCCTCGGCATACCCCTGTACGTCCACGTCGCCGTGCACGGTGACGCCGGCGGCGGCGAGCTCACGCATGATGGGCGGCAGCACGCGCTGCGCCGCGTCCCGGTGCACGAGCAGCGACTCCGCGGCGTTGCAGACCGAGGTGCGGTGCGTCTTGGAGTTGGTGACGATCGCCGTGGCCATGTCGGTGTCGGCGCTGGCGTCGACGTAGACGTGGCAGTTGCCCACCCCGGTCTCGATGACCGGGACCGTGGACTCGGTGACGACCGTCCGGATGAGGCTGGCGCCGCCGCGCGGGATCACCAGGTCGACCAGACCCCGGGCCGTCATCAGCGCACGCGCCGCGTCGTGGCCGCCCTCGGACAGCAGGTTGACGGCGTCCGGGCTGATGCCCCGCTCCCGGAGCGCGTCGCGCAGAATCGTGACGAGGGCGGCGTTGGTGGACCCGGCCGCCGACCCGCCGCGCAGGATGACCGCGTTGCCGCTCTTGAGCCCGAGGCCCGCGGCGTCGACGGTGACGTTGGGGCGTGCCTCGTAGATCATGCCGACCACGCCCATCGGCACCCGGACCTGGCGGATCTGGAGGCCGTTGGCCAGGGTCGACCCACGGACCACCTCACCGACGGGGTCGGGCAGCCCGGCGACCTGGCGCAGGGCATCGGCCACCGTGCGCACCCGCTCTTCGTCCAGGGTGAGCCGGTCCAGCAGGTTGGCGGCCAGGCCCCTGTCCTGGCCCCGGCGCAGGTCCTCGTGGTTGGCCTGCACGACATGCGCGGCCCGCGCGTCCAGCGCGTCGGCCAGGGCCAGGAGGGCGGTGTCCTTCTCCGCCCGGGTCAGCAGCGCCAGCTCGCGTGCGGCGACCCGCGCGGAGCGGGCGACCGCGGCGACCTGCTCGGTGACGTCAGGGGCGATGGTGACGGTCATGTGCTGCTCCTGCGGGTGGGGGCTCGTGCTGGGTGGTCAGAGGACGACGAGGTCGTCGCGACGGACGACCGGGCGGGGGGCAGGGGTGCTGGAGCGCAGGGCGGCGTCGCGGACCAGCCGACGCCCGACGAGCGTCCCGAGCTCCTCGGCGCCGTAGCCGACGAGACCCCGCGCCACCACGCTCCCGTGCTGGTCGCACAGGTCCACGGTGTCCCCGGCGCTGAAGCGTCCCTCGACGCGGGTGATGCCGACCGGGAGCAGCGAGGTGCGCCGGCGCACGACGGCCTCGACCGCTCCGTCGTCCAGGACGACGCGACCGGTGGCGCTGCTGGCGTGCGCCAGCCAGCGGCGGCGGGCGGGGCTCTTGGTCCCGACCGGGGTGAACAGGGTGCCCACGTCCTCACCGAGGAGGGCCTGGTGCACCTGCTCGGCATTCGTCAGCAGCACGGGTATGCCCTCGGCGACCGACATCTGGGCGGCCCCCACCTTGGTCTGCATGCCGCCGGTGCCGACCGCCGACCCAGCGCGCGAGACGTCGACCTCGGCCAGCGCCTCGGGCCCCGCCACGAGCGGGATGCGCTCGGAGCCGGCCCGGGCGGGGTGCCCGGTGTAGAGCGCGTCGACGTCGGAGAGCAGCACCAGGCGTCGGCGTCCACGAGGTGGGCGACGAGGGCGGCCAGCCGGTCGTTGTCGCCGAAGCGGATCTCGTCGGTCGCGACGGTGTCGTTCTCGTTGATGATCGGGACCACCTCGAGCTCGAGGAGCCGCTCCAGGGTGCGGGAGGCGTTGACGTAGTGGCTGCGCCTGTGCATGTCGTCGGCGGTGAGCAGGACCTGGCCGACCTGGACCCCGTGCATCGTGAAGGCCCGGGTGTAGGCCGACATCAGCGCCCCTTGCCCGGCGCTGGCCGCCGCCTGCTGGGTCGCGAGGTCCTTGGGGCGGCGCTCCAGGCCCAGCGGCACCATCCCGGCGGCGATGGCGCCGGAGGACACGAGCACCACCTGGGTGCCGGACATCGCCTTCTTCGCCAACGAGGTCGCGAGCGCCTGCAGCCGGAACCCGTCCAGCCCGCCCTCCCGGCCGGTCAACGAGGACGAGCCGACCTTGACCACCATGCGGTGCGCGTCGCGGATGACGCTGCGGTCGACGGTCGAGCCCATGGGACGAATACTATTCCACTGTCACGCATACTCATGCATCCACGAGGTGGAGGGCTCCACACGGCTCAGTCACGTGCTCCTGCGCCGGCTCGCCGAACCGCTGCGCCAGCTGGTCACGCAGTGCGCGCGCCGCCAGCTCGGACCCCTCCATCGAGGTGCCCCGCCACAGGAACCAGAAGACACCGACGAACTCGTTCTCGAAGGTGCTCCAGCCGCACCTGGACGATCCCCATTGCTCCGGGCCGGGGTCGACGGGGGTGCTCGATGGTGGGGCCGGGTCGGAGCCTGGCTCAGGTGTCGTCGGTCCAGTGACCGGCGCGCCGCTCGGCCTCCAGCTCCTCGCGCGCCTCGCTCTGGGCGTCCTTGCGGTCGTGGAAGGCTTCCCGCCGCTCGGCGCGGGTGGGCCGGGAGCGGTCCTCCAGCCGGGCATCCGTGCCACGGCTGCCGAGCAGCTCGGCGTCGCCGGCCATGGTCGGCTCCCAGTCGAAGACGACCGCGTCCTGCTCCGGTCCGATGAGCACGGTGGACCCGGCGACGGCGCCCGCCTTGAGCAGCTCCTCCTCCACGCCCAGCCGCCCCAGCCGGTCGGCGAGGTAGCCGACCGCCTCGTCGTTGGCGAAGTCCGTCTGCCGCACCCACCGCGTCGGCCGCTCACCCACGACCCGGAAGACCTCGCCGTCGGCGGTGTTCTCGCGACGCACCGTGAAGCCCTGGTCGTCGACGGCCCGGGGCCGGATGACGACCCGCTGCGGCTCGACCTCGATCTGCTCCTCGCGGGCCCGTCGCACATGACCCGCGAGCGCGAAGGTCAGCTCCTTGAGTCCTTGGTGGGCGACGGCCGAGACGACGTGCACCTCGTAGCCCTGCTCCTCGAGGTCCGGCCGCACCATCTCCGCCAGCTCCCGCGCCTCGGGCACGTCGGCCTTGTTGAGCACGACGACGCGCACCCGCTCGGCCAGGGGTATGCCGCCCAGCTCGCCGTGGGGCACGTAGGCGGCGAGCTCCTCCTCGATGACCTCCAGGTCGGTGAGCGGGTCGCGCCCGGGCTCGAGGGTCGCGCAGTCCACGACGTGCGCGAGCACGTGGCACCGCTCGACGTGCCGGAGGAACTGCAGCCCCAGACCCTTGCCCTCGCTGGCGCCGGGGATGAGCCCGGGCACGTCGGCGATGGTGAAGCGCTCGCCGCCGGCGGTGACCACCCCCAGGTTGGGCACGAGCGTCGTGAAGGGGTAGTCGGCGATCTTCGGGCGCGCCGCCGACAGCACGCTGACCAGCGACGACTTCCCCGCCGAGGGGAAGCCGACGAGCGCCACGTCGGCAAGCGTCTTGAGCTCGAGAACGACCTCGGCCTCCTCGCCCGGCTCCCCGAGCAGGGCGAAGCCGGGTGCCTTCCTGCGGGGCGAGGCCAGGGCCTTGTTGCCCAGCCCGCCACGTCCGCCGCGGGCGGCGACGAGCTCGGCGCCGTCCCCGACCAGGTCGGCCAGGACCTCGCCCCCACGGGTGGTCACCACCGTCCCGGAGGGGACGGGCAGGACGAGGTCCTCCCCCTGGGCCCCGTTGCGCTCGTCCCCCTCGCCCGGTCGGCCGTTCGGGGCGGTGCGGTGCGGGCCGTGGTGGTAGTCGATGAGCGTCGTGACCTGCGGGTCCACCCGCAGCACGATGTCCCCGCCCCGACCGCCGTTGCCACCATCAGGACCGCCGAGCGGCTTGAACTTCTCGCGGTGGACGGAGGCGACGCCGTGCCCGCCCTTGCCGGCACGCAGGTGCAGCACGACACGGTCCACGAAGTTGGCCATGGGTGATCCTCTCAGGGTGGTGCAGACAGCGCGACGCCGACGGAGCCTCGGGCTCCGCCGGCGTCGCCGCGGTCTGTCGTGCCGCGCCTCAGGCGTCGACGGTCTCCGTCGCGCCCGCGACGATGTTGACGGTCTTGCGGCCCCGCTTGGCGCCGAACTCGACCACACCGGGGACCAGCGCGAACAGCGTGTCGTCGCCGCCGCGCCCCACGCCCTCACCGGGGTGGAAGTGGGTCCCGCGCTGCCGGACGATGATCTCGCCGGCGCCGACGACCTGACCGCCGAAGCGCTTCACGCCGAGACGCTGGGCGTTCGAGTCACGACCGTTGCGGGTCGAGGACGCACCCTTCTTGTGTGCCATCTGCTGACTCCTTCGTGGCTCGTGACGACGCTCAGGCGTCGATCGCGGTGATCTTGACCTGGGTGAGCGGCTGGCGGTGGCCCTGCCGCTTCTTGTAGCCGGTCTTGTTCTTGTACTTCTGGATGACGATCTTGGGGCCCTTGGCCGCGCCGAGGATCTCGGCGGTGACCGTGGCCTTGCCGAGGGCGTCGGCGTCGGTGGTCACGGTCTGGCCGTCGACCAGCAGCACGGGGGCGAGCTCGACGGTGTCGCCGGCCGTGGCGTCACCACCGACCTTGTCGATGGTCAGCACGTCGCCGACGGAGACCTTCTCCTGGCGGCCGCCAGCACGGACGATCGCGTACACGTTGAACTCGCTTTCTGACTTCTGGTCGCGGTGGGCTCGGACGCGCACCTGGTCGTGGCACGGTCGAGCCGACACGAGATGTCGTCTGCGAGACCGGGCCGACCCTCCAGGGCGAACCGACGCACCAGACTACCGTGCCGACCGGCGTCGCTCCAAACTCAGGACTCGTCCTGCGGGGCGGCCTCGGAGGGCTCCGCGGAGCCCGGCGCCGGGTCGGTGCCGACCTCCCCGGTGGGCGGACCGGCGGGTGAGACCACCCGACCCCGACGACGGCGCTTCGGGCGCGGCGCGGAGGCGTCCTGCTCCGCAGCCGGCGTGGACGTCGTCGCCTCCTCGGCGGCGTCCGGGACCGTGGTCTGGTCGGAGGACGGTGCCGTCGGGGCGGCCGTCGGGGCGTCCGACCCGGCAGCCGCGTCGGCGCCCTGCGCCGGTGCCGGATCGGTCGTGGCCGCGGCGGCCTGCCGGGGCGCCTCCTCGGTCACCTCGCCGGCCGCGGCCTGCGCAGCGGCGTCCGCCGCATCCGAGCTCGCGCCGGCGGTGAGGGCAGCGGCGTGCGCCGCCGCGGCGATCTGGGCCGGGGTGGGACCGTTGGGGTTGGGCGTGGGCAGCACGTTCTTCGGCTCGGCCGGGCCGGCACTCTTGCCCCGGCCCTTGCCACGACGCTTGCCGCCGCCGTTGCCGCCGCCCTCGTCGCCGCCGGTGCGGACCACCGGCTCGGACTGCACGACGACCCCGCGCCCGGAGCAGTGGGCGCAGCTCTCCGAGAAGACCTCGATGAGGCCCGAGCCGACCCGCTTGCGGGTCATCTGCACGAGGCCGAGCGAGGTGACCTCGGCCACCTGGTGCTTCGTGCGGTCGCGTCCGAGGCACTCCAGCAGCCGCCGGACGACGAGGTCCCGGTTGCTCTCGAGGACCATGTCGATGAAGTCGACGACGATGATGCCGCCGATGTCGCGCAGCCGCAGCTGGCGGACGATCTCCTCCGCCGCCTCGATGTTGTTCTTGGTGACGGTCTCCTCGAGGTTGCCGCCGGAGCCGGTGAACTTGCCGGTGTTGACGTCGACGACGGTCATCGCCTCGGTGCGGTCGATGACCAGGGACCCGCCCGAGGGCAGCCAGACCTTGCGGTCCATCGCCTTGGCGATCGCCTCGTGCACGCGGTGCGTGGCGAAGACGTCGGTCGTGCCGGTGTACTTCTCCACCCGCTCGGCGAGGTCGGGGGCGACCTCGTCGATGTAGCGCTTGACCTCGGTCCAGGCCTTGTCGCCGGAGACCACGAGCTTGGCGAAGTCCTCGTTGAAGACGTCGCGGATGACCCTGACGGTCATGTCCGGCTCGCCGTGGAGCAGCGCCGGGGCGTTCGCGGTCTTCGCCTTCGCCTCGATCCGCTCCCACATCGCGGTGAGCCGCTCGACGTCGGCCCGCAGCTCGGCCTCGGAAGCGCCCTCCGCCGCGGTGCGGACGATCACGCCGGCGTCGTCGGGGACGACCTCCTTGAGGATCTTCTTGAGCCGCGTGCGCTCGGTGTCGGGCAGCTTGCGCGAGATCCCGGTCATGGAGTTGCCGGGCACGTAGACGAGGTAGCGGCCGGGCAGGGAGACCTGCGAGGTCAGCCGGGCGCCCTTGTGACCGATCGGGTCCTTGGTGACCTGCACCAGGACCGACTCGCCAGAGCTCAGCGCGTTCTCGATCCGCTTGGGCTGGTTGCCCTCGAGCCCGGCGGCGTCCCAGTTGACCTCACCGGCGTAGAGGACCGCGTTGCGGCCCTTGCCGATGTCGACAAAGGCGGCCTCCATGCTGGGCAGGACGTTCTGGACCCGGCCCAGGTAGACGTTGCCCACCATCGTGGACTGTGCCGAGCGGGACACGTAGTGCTCCACCGGCACCCCGTCCTCGAGCACCGCGATCTGGGTGCGGTCCTCCAGGCCCCGGACGACCATGACCCGCTCCACGCTCTCGCGCCGGGCCAGGAACTCGGCCTCGGTGATGACGGTCCGGCGCCGCCCGGCCTCGCGCCCCTCACGCCGGCGCTGCCGCTTGGCCTCCAACCGGGTCGAGCCCTTGACCGAGGCGACCTCGTCCTTGGCCGGACGCTCGCTGCCGCTGCGGGACCGGCGACGGCGACGCTTGGTGCCACCGCTGTCCCCCTCGGAGGCGGTGTCGTCGGCCGTGGCCCGGTCGTCGGACCCCTCGCCGGAGCCGTCCCTGGAGGCCGCGTCCTTGCCGGTGTCCTTCTGGGCCCCCTTGCCGGAACCGCCCTGCGAGCCGTCCCCACCGCCACGACGACGGCCGCCGCCCGAGGTCGTCCCCTTCGCCGGCGTCCCGTCGTCACCGTCGTCGGCACCGTCCGCGGCCGCTCCGTCGCCCTGCTCCTCCGAGCGAGCCTTGCGCCCCTTGCCCCCGCGCCGACGACGACGGCGGCCACGCCCACCCTGCTCGTCGTCCCCGTCCGCGGCGTCGGACGACAGGGCGTCGTCACCGGAGGGAGCGTCGTCGCCGGTCCCGCTCGGGTCCTCGGCCGCCGGGACCGGGGCCGGCGCGGCGGAGGCCGCGGTCGCCCGTCGCGAGCGGCGCTTGGGCAGGTCGGTCAGGTCGGGGGCCTGGAAGACCAGCCCGAAGGACGGCACCGCCGAGGTCTGCGCCTCGTCGGACGCCTCCTCGTCGGCGTCCGCAGCGGCGTCCTCGGGCTTTTCCTCGGACGTCCCGTCGGGCGCCTCGACAGTCTCCTCGTCGCTCTCCTCCGGGGCGCCCGACTCCTGGACTGCGGCGCTCGAGTCGGCTGGCGCCGTGTCGCTGGAGCCGGTCGACGCGGCCTCGGGGGTGTCGCTCGTCAGTCGCTCGTCGGTGGGGGTGTCGGTGGTGCGCTCGTCAGACACGTCGTGTCCTTCCAGACCGCGCGTGGCCAGTCCACACCTCGGGGCCGGTCGGACCGCCCCACTGCCCGCGCGGCGCGGGTGTTGTGTCGTCGCGACCGGCCGGCCGCGACGGAAGTCTTCCGTGTCACCGACGAGGACAGCTCGCGCACTCGCGCGGCACCGACCAGCGGTGCGGTGCGGGCCGGTCCGGGCTCACCTCGAGCAACCGTGTCCCGCGTGCCGACCTGCTTCCGGGCCGCACCGCGGGGGACTCGCACCGGGTCTCACGCAGGGGTGGGTCCGCGCTCGACCGCTATGCAGTATCGCACACGGGCGAGGCCCTCCCCGGCCACTCGGGCCGAGGCCGGGCGCGCCGTTCCTTGACGGTACGGTAGGTGCCCGTGCGAGTCTTCAACTTCTCAGCCGGTCCAGCCACCATGCCGCTCGAGGTGCTCGAGCGCGCCCAGTCCGAGCTCACCGACTGGCGCGGCTCGGGGATGTCGGTCATGGAGATGTCCCACCGCAGCCCCGAGTTCGTGTCCATCGCCGCCGAGGCCGAGCAGCGGATGCGCGCCCTGCTCTCGGTCCCGGACGACCACGCCGTGCTCTTCCTGCAGGGCGGAGCCACCGGCCAGTTCGCCGGCGTGCCGCTCAACCTGGCCGCGCCCGGCCAGGCCGCGGCCTACCTCAACACCGGGTCGTGGTCGAAGAAGGCGATCAGCGAGGGCGAGAAGTATGCCGACGTCCGGGTCCTCGCGGACGAGAAGGCGTCGAACTACTCCACCGTCCCCGCCGAGGGCTCGTTCGACGTCCCGGACGACGCGGCCTACCTGCACTACACCCTGAACGAGACGATCGGCGGGGTCGAGTTCCCCTACGTGCCCGACTCCGGCGACGTCCCGCTGGTCACCGATGCCAGCTCCACGATCCTGTCCCGCCCGCTCGACGTCTCCCGCTTCGGCGTGATCTACGCCGGGGCGCAGAAGAACCTCGGGCCCGCCGGGCTCGTCGTCGTCATCGTGCGCCGTGACCTGCTGGAGCGGGCCCGCGCCGAGGTGCCCGCCGCCCTGGACTGGAAGGCCATGGCCGCCGCCGACTCCATGCTCAACACCCCGCCCACGCTGGCGTGGTACCTCGTCGGTCTGGTCCTGGAGTGGGTCGAGCAGCAGGGCGGCGTGGCCGAGATGGGCCGCCGCAACCAGGCCAAGGCCGACCTGCTCTACGGCGCGATCGACGCCTCCGACTTCTACTCCAACCCGGTGCAGCCGCAGGCGCGGTCGTGGATGAACGTGCCCTTCCTCGTGCCGGACCCCGCGCTGGAGAAGCCCTTCGTCGCGGCCGCCGCCGAGGCCGGGCTCTCCGGGCTCTCCGGCCACCGCAGCGTGGGTGGCATGCGCGCCAGCATCTACAACGCCATGCCGATCGAGGGCGTCCAGGCCCTCGTCGACTTCATGACCGACTTCGAGCAGCAGAACGGCTGAGAACACCACTCCCATGACGCAGACCTACCCGATCCAGACCCTCAACGCGATCTCCCCCGTCGGCCTGCAGCGGCTCGACCGCGAGATCTTCGACCTCGGCACCGACATCCCCGAGCCGCGCGGCATCCTGCTGCGCTCGGCCGACCTGCACTCGGCCCCGATCCCCGACTCGCTGTACGCCGTCGCCCGCGCCGGGGCGGGCACCAACAACATCCCCGTCTCGGAGATGGCGTCCCGCGGCATACCGGTCTTCAACACGCCGGGCGCCAACGCCAACGCGGTCAAGGAGCTCGTCATCGCGGGCATGCTCCTGGCCGCCCGCAACCTCTACCACGCGGCGGACTACACCCGCGGCCTCGTCGCCGAGCAGGAGCTGACCGGGGCCGAGCTGGACAAGCAGGTCGAGGCCGGCAAGAAGCAGTTCGCGGGCTACGAGCTCCCGGGCAAGACCCTCGGCGTCATCGGCCTGGGCGCCATCGGCGTGCTGGTCGCCAACGCGGCGCAGTCGCTCGGGCTCAAGGTCCTCGGCTACGACCCGGCCATCACGGTCGAGCGTGCCTGGCAGCTCTCCCCCAACGTGGAGCAGGTGACCAGCGTCGAGGAGCTCTTCGCCCGGAGCAACATGATCACGCTGCACGTGCCGCTCATCGAGGCGACCAAGGGCCTCGTGGACGCCGACCGGATCGCCTCGATGGCGCCCGGCGGCGTGGTGCTCAACTTCGCCCGCGGCGGCGTCGTGGACGAGCAGGCGGTGCTGGACGCGCTCGACGCGGGGCACCTGCACGCCTACGTCAACGACTTCCCCTCCGAGGCCGGCTCGGTGCACCCGAAGGTCATCGCGCTCCCCCACCTGGGCGCGTCCACCGGTGAGGCCGAGGACAACTGCGCGGTCATGGCGGCCGACCAGCTGTCGGACTACCTGCTGCACGGCAACATCCGCAACTCGGTCAACTTCCCCGAGGTCGTCATGGCCCGGACCCCGGGCACCACGCGGCTGGGCATCTTCAACGCCAACAAGCCCAACATGATCGGCCAGATCACCGCGGCCCTGGCGGACGCCGGCCTCAACGTGGCGGAGTTCACCAACAAGTCCAAGGGCGAGGTCGCCTACACCCTCGTCGACGTCGAGGGCGAGGTGCAGGACGAGCTCAAGGAGTCGATCCTGGCGATCGACGGCGTCATCCGCGCACGCAAGATCGACTGAGACCGGCTCCGGCCCTCTCCCGGAGGTCCAGGGTGGCTCGTATGAGTCGAGCCAGCTACCCCTCCGGCCAGGGTTGAGGCCGGATCCGGACGCTCGCGGTCGCCTACCGCGCCACGCACGAGGCGATCCCGCTCTTCGGGATCTATGCCCTGCTCTTCGCCGACAGCGGCCTGAGCACGGCGCAGATCTCGGTGCTGCTCGCGGCCTGGTCGGTGAGCGCCTTCGTGCTGGAGATCCCCTCCGGCGCCTGGGCGGACCTGCTGGACCGCCGCCGGATGCTCCTCGCGTCCGGTCTCGTCTACGTCAGCGCCTTCGCCGTCTGGATGGTCTGGCCGACCTTCTGGGGTTTCCTGCTCGGCTTCCTCCTCTGGTCGTGCTCGGACGCGCTGCACTCGGGCACGTGGGAGGCCTACCTCTTCGACCAGCTGACCGCACAGGGGCACGCCGTCCGGTATGCCCACGTCAAGGCGCGCTCGGAGAGGATCGTCCTGCTCGTCATGGCCGGCGCGATCGCGGCCGCCGCGCCGCTGCACCAGGTGGGGGGCTATCCCCTGGTCGGCGCGGCGAGCCTGGCTGCGGCGCTCCTGCACGTCGGCGTGACCCTGCGCCTCCCCCGACCGGGGCGACCAGGCATTCCAGCGACTGCGGAGCGGCTGACGTCCCCCCCACCCGACGTCGCCCCGCGCCGTGGACCCGGTGCCCGACCCGGCAGCCGGTGCTGCGCGCGCCGGTTGGGCGGCGACCCTGCGGGTGGGCCGGGGCCCTGGCGCTGGGCCTGGGGTACGCCGCGGCGAGCAGCCTCTACCTGGCCGGTGACAGCCGCCTGCAGCACGCGCTCGGGGCGGACAGCCAGGTGCGCGCGACGGTGACGTCGGTGGCGGGGGTGGCCAGCGAGGTGGGTTTCCTGGTGACCCTGACGTTGGTCGGCCTGCTCACGCTGCACCTCGAGCTCACCCCGGTGGTCGCCGGCACCGCGATCGCGCTCAGCGTGCCTGCCGCCGTAGCGGCCTGGCGCATGCCGGCCAGCAGCCCAGAGGGTGGCGGCGGGTGCTAGCGGTCAGCCTCAGGCCAGCTCCAGTAGGGCCTGCGCGGTGTCGTGCGTGGTGACCAGGCCGTTGATCAGCCCCCCGGTCATGGCGGCGCGCAGCGCCTCGACCTTGCGCTCCCCGTGCGCCACCGCGATCACCGTGCCGATCGACCGGAGCTGGTCCGGGGACAGGGCGATGAGCCGGTCGGTCAGGCAGGTGCTCACCAGGGCGCCCCCGGCGTCGAAGCAGGCACCGACGGACTCGCCCACGGCACCGGCCTCGCGGACCCGGTCCCGGCACTCCTCGCCCACGGCGTCGAAGATCGTCGACTGTCCGGGCTCCCAAGCACCGACGCCCACCATCGCCACCGTCACCCGGTCGGCCGCCGACAGGGTGTCCCGGACCGCGGGGTCACGCCGCACGGCCTGGGCCGCCGCGTCGTCCGGCATCACGAGGGGAGCGAAGAACACCTGTCGTCCGCCGCCGGCGATCCGGCCCGCGCGACGCACCAGGTCCACGGCGCTGGAGTCCTCCCGCACCCCGGCGAGCGCCCCGCTGAGCTGGATGATCGGCACCTGCGGCAGCGTCTCCAGAACGGCCACCATGTCGTAGACCGAGCGGCTCCAGGGCAGGCCGAGGACGTCGTCGGGCCGCAAGGTCTCGTCGAGGAGCCGCGCGGCGGCCCGACCCACCTCGGCGCGCGCCTCGGGCGCGGACGAGGGCATCGGGACGACGCTGCAGCACCGCAGGTCGAAGGCGCGCTCCAGCTCGCGCGTCAGGCCCCCGTCGGCGACGGGCTCGACGATCTCGATCCGCACGACCCCCGCCTCGTGGGCCAGGTCGAGCAGGCGGGCGACCTTGAACCGGCTGATGCCGAGCGCCTCGGCGATCTCCGTCTTGGCCTGGTGCTGCTCGTAGTGCCGCCTGGCGACCGCGACGGCCAGGACGAGGTCGTGCTCGTCTTTCACCGGCACCCGAACCTCCCTGAGTCAGCCGCGGTCCGCGGCCTGTGAGCCACGCCATTATCCCGGCTCGAGCCGCCGACGTCCATGTCCTTGACAACCCGACCGGCGGCGGATTCACTGAGCATACTCATATGTGCGCACGCACGCGCTCTGATGAGCACCAGATGTGGAGGCTCGAGTGCACTTCGTCACCAGCCAGGGGCTCTTCCTGGCCAAGGTCTGCGCCGCCTCCTTCGTCGTCTCGCTGCCCGTGCTGGCGGCCGGCTTTGCGGCGCAGGACAAACTGGTGCAGGGTCTGTCCATGGGAGCAGTCAAGTGAGCACGGCACGGATCACCCTCGGCGATGACACCCTGCCCGGGCTCCCGGAGGAGGTGGCCCGCCCGACCTACGACCGGTCCAGGCTGCGCCCGGGGATCGTCCACTTCGGCGTCGGCGGGTTCCACCGGGCGCACCAGGCGATATACCTCGACACCCTCATGGACGAGCAGCCCGACGACTCCCTGGGCTGGTCGATCGTCGGGGTCGGCACGATGCCCGGGGACGCCCGGATGCGCGACGCCATGGTCGCGCAGGACTGCCTCTACACCCTCGTCGTCAAGCACCCGGACGGCCGGCTGGAGCCACGCGTCCTCGGCGCGATGTCGGCCTACCTCTTCGCCCCGGACGACCCGGAGGCCGTCCTGGCCCAGCTCACCGACGACCAGGTCCGCATCGTCAGCCTCACGATCACCGAGGGTGGCTACCACGTCAACCAGGTCACCGGAGAGTTCGACCCCGCCGACGAGTCGCTCCAGGAGGACATCGCCGCCGGTCCCGGGGACGCGCCCCGCAGCGCCTTCGGCTTCATCACCGAGGCGCTGCGCCGTCGCCGCGAGGCGGGCACCGAGCCCTTCACGGTGATGTCCTGCGACAACCTGCCGGGCAACGGCGACGTCGCCGGCCGGATGCTCACGTCCTTCGCCCGCATGCAGGACGAGAACCGTGAGGGTGCCGACCCGCTCGCGGACTGGATGGAGGAGCACGTGCAGTTCCCCAACTCCATGGTGGACCGGATCACCCCGGTGACCACCCAGGAGGACATCGACGCGCTCGCCGACCGGTTCGGCGTGGAGGACGCCTGGCCGGTCGTGTGCGAACCCTTCACCCAGTGGGTGCTCGAGGACCACTTCACCGCCGGTCGCCCCGCGGTCGAGGAGGTCGGCGTCCAGGTGGTCGACGACGTCGTGCCCTACGAGCTCATGAAGCTGCGGCTGCTCAACGCCGGACACCAGGCCCTGGGCTACCTGGGCTACCTCGCCGGGTACCGCTACGCGCACGAGGTGGCCCAGGACCCGCTCTTCGTCGACTTCCTCCTCGGCTACATGGAGAAGGAGGCGATCCCGACCCTCCCCGAGGTGCCGGACGTCGACCTGGCGGACTACAGTCGGACCCTCGTCGAACGCTTTGCCAACCCCGAGGTGCGCGACACGCTGGCCCGGCTCTGCGCCGAGAGCAGCGACCGTATACCCAAGTGGCTCGTCCCCGTCATCCGGCACAACCTCGAGCACGGCGGCCAGATCGAGCGCTCCGCCCTCGTGGTGGCTGCCTGGGCCCGGTATGCCGAGGGCGTCGACGAGCAGGGCGAGCCCATCGAGGTCGTCGACCGCCACCAGGACCGGGTCATGGCGGCCGCCGCGCGTCAGCGGGAGGAGCCGCTGGCCTTCCTCGGGGACGAGACCTTCTTCGGCGACCTGCGCGACCAGGAGATCTTCACCGCCGCCTACACCCACTTCCTCGAGCAGTTGCACGAGGTGGGGGCACGCGCCACGCTTGAGGGTCATGACTGGAGCTGACGGCACACTGGTCGCCGGGGTCGACACCTCGACCCAGTCCTGCAAGGTCGTCGTGTGCGACGCGGACACCGGCAAGATCGTCCGGGAAGGACGGGGCACCCACCCGAACGGCACCGAGGTCGATCCGGAGCACTGGTGGAGCGCCTTCGAGGAGGCGACCGCCGACGACCTGCTCGACGGTGTCGAGGCCATCGCGGTCGGGGGCCAGCAGCACGGCATGGTGCTGCTCGACGAGCACGACCAGGTGATCCGTCCGGCCCTGCTGTGGAACGACACGCGCTCGGCGCAGGCGGCGGCGGACCTGGTCACGCAGCTGGGCGACGCCACGGCGTGGGCGCAGCGTGTCGGGGTCGTGCCGCTGGCCGCGATCACCGTGAGCAAGCTGCGGTGGGTGGCCGAGCACGAGCCCGAGCACCTGTCCCGGGCCGCGACCTGCGTGCTGCCCCACGACTGGCTCACCGGACAGATCGCCCGTCGTCTGGGGGGCGAGGTCGACGGCTGGACGACCGACCGGGGTGACGCCTCGGGGACCGGCTACTACAGCGCGGCCAGCGGTGACTACGACCGCGAGCTGGTACGCCTGGCCGTCGGCCGGGACCTGACCCTGCCGACGGTGCTCGGACCTGCCGACCGGGCCGGCACCACCGGGACCGGCGCGCTCCTCGGACCCGGTACCGGTGACAACGCCGCCGCCGCGCTGGGTCTCGGCCTGGAGCGTGGCGACGTGGTGATGTCCCTGGGGACCAGCGGGACCGCCTTCGCCCGGCACGACGCCCCGACCTCGGACGCCACCGGCGAGGTCGCGAGCTACGCCGACGCGACGGGACGCTTCCTCCCGCTCGTCTGCACCCTCAACGCCGCCCGCGTGCTGAGCGCCGGGGCAGCTGTCCTCGGCACCGACCTGGCCGGTCTGGAGCGTCTCGCGCTGGCTGCCGCTCCCGGCGCCGGCGGGCTCACGCTGCTCCCCTACCTCGATGGCGAGCGCACCCCCAACCTGCCGGACGCCACCGGCACGGTGTCCGGGATGACGCGGGACAACATGACCCCGGAGAACGTCGCCCGGGCGGTGGTGGAGGGCATGCTCCTCGGGGTGGGCGCGGGCGTCGACTCGTTGCGCCGCGAAGGGGTCCCGGTGGACCGCGTGCACCTCATCGGTGGCGCCGTCGCCTCCCGCGCCGTCCGCGAGATCGCGGTCGACCTCCTCGGCGTCCCGGTCGTCATCCCCGAGCCGGGAGAGTACGTCGCGCTCGGCGCCGCACGCCAGGCCGCCTGGACGCTGCGGGGCGGGGACCTGCCACCGTGGCGTGCCGGGACCGCCGAGCGGCTGGAGGGAAGCCCGTCGTCCGCAGGGCAGGACGCCCGCGACCGCTACCGGGACCTCGTCGCCACCATGCACGGCGTGTGAAAGCGGTTCCGGCTCCCGCGACCCGTCGGCCCGGCGCACCGAGGCCTGCCCGGCGGGTGGGGATCGTCAGCCGGTGTAGAACCGGTCTAGCTCGTCCTTGTACTTCGCCGTCACGGCCCGCCGCTTGAGCTTCATGCTGGGGGTCAGGTCGCCCTCCTCGATGGACAGGTCGTGGTCGAGGATGTGGAACTGCTTGACCTGCTCGTGCCGCGCCAGCTTCTCGTTGAGCTGGTCGACGTGCCCCTGCACCATCTCCCGTGCTGCGTCCGAGGTGACGATCTGGGCGTACGAGTCGCCGGCCATGCCGTTCTTGGCCGCCCAGCCGGTGATGGCGTCCTGGTCGAGGGTGATGAGGGCCGAGACGAAGTTGCGCCCGTCCCCCTCGACGATGAGCTGGCTGGCGTAGGGGCAGATCCCCTTGAAGAGCGACTCGATGCGCGAGGGTGCGACGTACTTGCCGCCGGAGGTCTTGAACAGGTCCTTCTTGCGGTCGGTGATGCGGACGTAGCCGTCCTCGTCGATCTCGGCGATGTCGCCGGTGGCCAGCCAGCCGTCCTGCAGCGCCTCCGACGTGGCTTCGTCGTTCTGGTGGTAGCCGGTCATGATGCCCGGGCCGCGCATCAGCAGCTCACCGTCGTCGGCGAGGCGCACCTCGGTGCCGGGCAGCGGCCACCCCACGGTGCCGATCTTGTTGACGCCGTCCTTGGGCCGGTTGACGATCGATGCGGCACTGGACTCGGTCAGGCCGTATCCCTCGATGATCCGCAGGCCCATGGCGTCGAACCAGTGCGCGATGTCCTGGTTCAGCGCGGCGGACCCGGAGATGAAGAAGCGGATGCGGCCCCCGAAGCGCTCCCGGATCTTGGAGAGCACCAGCTTGTCCGCGACGGCGTGCTTGGCCTTGAGCAGACCACCGGGCTGCCCCCCGGCGGCCCGGATCTCGGCGACCTCCCGGCCGACGCCGCTGGCCCAGCCGAAGAGCTTCTCCTTCACCCCGCCCTCGTCGGCCATCATCATGGTGATCCGGCCGTAGGCCTTCTCGAAGATGCGCGGCGCGGCGCCCATGAAGGTCGGTCGCACGACGCCGAGGTTCTCGACGATCTTCTCCACCCGGCCGTCCACCGCCGTGGGGAAGCCCATCTGCAGCGGCAGCACCAGCAGGCACTTGGCGAAGACGTGCGCCAGCGGCAGCCAGAGGTACTGCAGGTCGTCCGGTCCGAGCAGGCGCACCGCGTCGACGCTGGCGCCCTCGTAGGTCCAGGCGGAGTGCGGCAGCCGCACCCCCTTCGGTCGACCGGTCGTGCCCGAGGTGTAGATGATCGTGGCCAGGTGGTCCGGGGTGAGGCTGTCGATCCGCTCGTCCACGACACCGGGCTCGGCCGCCAGCCGGGACCGGCCGAGCTCCTCCAGCTCGGCGAGGGTCATGATGTCGCCCCCGTCCCCCTCGCCGTCGATGACGACGATCTTGAGCACGGCCCCGAGCTCGGCCCGGTGCTCGAGCACCTTGGCCACCTGCTCCTGGTCCTCGGCGACCACCACCCGGCTGCCGGAGTCGGTGACGATGAAGGCGACGTCGTCGGACAGCGTGGACGGGTAGATCGTCGTGGTGGCGGCGCCGGCGCACATGACTGCGAGGTCGACCAGGACCCACTCGATCCGCGTCGAGCAGGCGAGCGCCACGCGCTCCTCCGGCTGAACACCGAGCTCGATCAGCCCTGCCGCCAACGCGTAGGCGCGATCACCGGTCTGGGACCACGTCAGGGCGGTCCAGCCCTCGCCCTCGGGGTAGAGGAAGGCGTCGGCGTCCGGGGTGGCCGCGACCCGCTCACGGAGGAGGTGGCCCACGCTCGGGGCGCGGTTCTCGATCACGGACAGGTCTGGCTGCTCATCGATGAGACGGGCCACGGCAACTCCTGAGGTCGAAGGGTCCTGCGGGTGCTCATCTTGGCAGGTTCGATCGGACCGGCCAAGACGGGACCGTCCGCGGCTCGCGCCGGCTGGCGCAGGCGAGCAGCCCCAGGGCCAGCCAGCAGGCGAGCATCGAGGACCCCCCGTAGGAGAGGAAGGGCAGCGGCAGCCCCGTCACCGGCATGAGCCCGAGGTTCATCCCGATGTTCTGGAAGGTCTGGAAGCCGAACCAGGACGCCACCCCGACCGCCAGGAGCCGGCCGAACGGATCCTCGCACCGCAGCGCCACCACCAGTCCTCGCACCACGAGGAAGCCGAGCAGCAGGATCAGGCCCCCCGCGCCGAGGAGACCGAGCTCCTCCCCGGCCACCGAGAAGATGAAGTCGGTGTACTGGAACGGGATGAACCCGCCCTGCGTCTGCGGCCCCTCCCCCAGCCCGGTGCCCGACCAGCCGCCGGACCCGATCGCCAGCCGCGCCTGTCGGGTCTGGTAGCCGATGCCGCCGGGATCCAGCGCCGGGTCCCGGAACGCCAGCAGCCGGTCCACCTGGTAGGGGTCGAGCAGCGGCACCCGGATCGCGGCCACCACGGCGCTCACCGTCCCGACCAGGGCTGTCGCGGTCCAGCGCCACGAGGCGCCAGAGGTCGCGACCATCCCGATCGTGAGCACGCCCAGGACGAGGGCGCTGCCGAGGTCCGGCTGCAGCATGATGAGGCCCACCGGGACCGCGGCGAGCACCCACGCGGGCAGCACCTCGCGCCACCCCGGCCGGGCATAGGGGTCCCGACCCTCCGCCAGGATCATGGCCAGCCCCACCACCAGTCCGATCTTGGCGAGCTCCGCGGGTTGCAGCGAGAACCCTCCCGGGAGGAAGAGCCAGGACCGGGAGCCGTTGACCGTCTGGCCCAGAGGGGTGAGGACCGTGGCGAGCCCGACCAGCCCGGCGAGGTAGACCCACGGCGCCGCGGCGCGCAGCCATCGTACGTCCGTGCCGATCAGCACGAGGGCCAGCACGATGCCGACCGCGGTGTTGACAAGGTGGCGGACCGCCAGCGCCGACCCGGCCCAGGTATGCGTCGTCGACCACACGAGCAGCGCACCCACGAGGCTGAGGCCGAGGGCCGCGACGACCGGTGCCCAGTCGGTGCGCAGGTAGCGCTCGCGCACCCCGCGCTAGTCCTGCTGCAGGAGGTCGCGGCTGCGGTCGACGTCGGCGGCCATCTGTGCCATGAGCTCGTCGAGCGAGTCGAACCGGACGTTGCCGCGCAGCCGCTGCACGAAGTCGACCCGCACGACCTCGCCGTACAGGTCGAGGTCGTCCCGGTCGAGGACGTAGGCTTCGACGGTTCGCTGCTCGACGTCGTCGAAGGTGGGGTTCGTGCCGACCGAGATGGCTGCGGGCAGCCGGCGGTCGGGGTGCCCGACGGGGAGGTCGGGACGCTCCAGCCAGCCGGCGTAGACGCCGTCCGCCGGGATCATGCCGACGCAGTCGAAGGCGAGGTTGGCCGTCGGGTAGCCGAGCTCCCGGCCACGGTGGTGGCCGTGCACGACCTCGCCGGACACCCGGTGCGGACGATCGAGGATCGCGTTGGCGGTGGCGAGGTCCCCGTCGGCGAGCGCCTGGCGCAGGGCGGTCGAGGACCAGGTGCGCAGGCCCCCGTCCAGGGCGCCGGCGGTGTGCTGCACCACGACGTCGAAGCCGTGCACCTCCCCGAGCTCACGCATGGTGCCGACGTCGCCGGAGTTGTGCAGCCCGAAGCGGGTGTCCTGCCCGACGACGACGACCTCGGCGCGCAGCCCGTCGACGAAGGTCTCGACGACGAAGTCCTCCGGCGAGAGCCGGGCATACTCCTTGGTGAACTCGATGACGACGACGGCGTCCAGCCCGGCCTCCTCCAGGAGGTCCAGGCGGTGCTCGAGACCGGCGATCTCCTGGGGTGCCCGCTCCGGGTGGAGCACCGCCACCGGGTGCGGGTCGAAGGTGACGGCGACCGAGGCGAGGCCCCGCTCCCGCGCGATCCCGGTCACCGTCTCCAGCACGGTCCGGTGCCCCTGGTGCACACCGTCGAAGTTGCCGAGCGTGGCCACGGTCGGCCCGAGCTCGGCCGGCACGTCCTCCAGGCGGGTCCAGCGATGCACGGGCGTCACTCTAGCTCTCGCCGGCCGGGACGAGGACCACGTGGGCACGGGCCTGCTCGGCCCGCTCGTCCAGGACGGCGACGAGCCTGCCGTCCGGGCCGAAGGCCGCCACGGGCTCCTCGCGTCCCGGGCGGGCGGAGGCCACGCGCTGCCCGTAGCCCAGTGCCCGTGCCTCCGGCTCGTCGAGCTCGCGCACCGCCAGCGCGCTGCGGGCCGCCACCGCGAGCGGGATCAGGTGCCTCTCGGCGCCGTCCGCCTCGAGCGACTCCAGGGTCACGGCACGGTCCAGGTCCAGGCCGCCGACCCTCGTCCGCCGCAGGGCGGTGAGGTGCCCGCCGACGCCCAGCGCGGCACCCAGGTCGCGGGCGAGGGCCCGGACGTAGGTGCCGGAGGACACCTCGACCCGCACGTCCAGGTCCAGGTGCGGACCCGACCTGTGCCTGTCCAGCACCTCGAACCGGCTCACCGTCACTGGCCGTGCGGTGAGCTCGACGTCCTGCCCGGAGCGCACCCTCGCGTAGGACCGCACCCCGTCGACCTTGATCGCGCTCACGGCGCTCGGGACCTGCTCGAGCTCGCCGGTCAGTCCGCCCACGGCGGCGTCGATGTCGTCGTCGGTGACGCCGGAGGCGTCGGTACGACGGACGACCTCCCCCTCGGCGTCGTCGGTGACGGTGCTCTCCCCCAGCCTGATCGTCGCCTCGTAGGCCTTGTCGTGGCCGACGAGGAAGGTGAGCAGCTTGGTGCCGCGCCCGACGCCGAGCACGAGCACACCGGTGGCCATGGGGTCCAGCGTGCCGGCGTGGCCGACCCTACGGGTGCGGCACAGCCGCCGCGCCCGGGCGACCACGTCGTGGCTCGTCCACCCGGTCGGCTTGTCGACCACGAGCAGACCGTCACCCACGCTGTGACCGGGCAGCCGCGCCTCGGCGGCGCTCATCGAGAGCGGTCCGCGCCCGATGCCTGGTCGTCGGGGAGTCCGTCCGGGAGCGGGTCGGCGTCGGCGACCTGCTCGTCGGTCTCGTCCGTCCGCGGCTTGCGATAAGGATCGGCCTCGCCCGCATACCCCGTCGCCGCCCGGCCCGCCGCGAGCTCGGCGTCGCGCTCGGCCACCCGCCGCAGCAGGTCGTCCATGTGCTGCGCGTCCTCGGGCAGCGCGTCGAGGATGAACTCCAGGGTCGGCGTGAGCCGGATGCCGAGGCCCTTGCCCACGAACGAGCGCAGCCGGCCCCGGTAGTCCTGCAGGATCTCCGCGGCCGTCTCCCGGTCCGCGTCGTCCCCCAGCACGGTGTAGAACACGCTGGCGTGCTGCAGGTCGCCGGTCACCCGGACATCGGTGATCGTGATGAATCCGACCCGCTCGTCCTTGACCACCTGTGACAGGCCCTGGGTGACCAGCTGCTTGGTGCGCTCGGCGATGCGTCGGGCGCGTGCCGGGTCCGCCATGACTCCTCCTCGACGTCGGTGACTGCTGCGGTGCCGGGCCCATCCTACGAAGGGGGCAGGAGGAGGCTCCGTGGGCGCGGGTCGCCCCTCCCGGTGCAGGAAGGGGCCGACCCGGATCCGGTCCGTGCCGGGTCAGGTGCGCGGGATCTCGCGCATCTCGTAGGTGGTGATGAGGTCGTCGGGCTGGAGGTCGTTGAACGACCCCAGGTTGACGCCGCACTCGAAGCCCTCGCGGACCTCGGTGACGTCGTCCTTGAACCGCCGCAGCCCGGCGATCTGCAGACCCTCGGTGATGACGACGCCGTCCCGGGTGATCCGGGCCTTCGCACCGCGTCGTATCTCGCCGCTCCTGACCAGGCAGCCGGCGACGTTGCCGAACTTCGAGCTGCGGAAGATCTCGCGGACCTCCGCCGTGCCCGTCTCGACCTCTTCGTACTCCGGCTTGAGCATGCCCTTGAGGGCGTTCTCGATGTCCTCGATGGCCTGGTAGATCACCGAGTAGTAGCGGATCTCGACACCCTCCTTGTCCGCGTAGTCGGCGTTCTGCCCCTCCGCGCGGACGTTGAAGCCGAGGATCACCGCGTCCGAGGCGACGGCGAGGTTGATGTTGTTCATCGTGATCGCGCCGACGCCGCGGTCGATGATCCGCAGGTCGACCTCGTCGCCGACGTCGATCTGCAGCAGCGCGTCCTCCAGCGCCTCCACCGAACCGGACACGTCGCCCTTGAGGATGAGGTTGAGGGTCTCGACCTTGCCCTGCGCGAGGGCCTGGTTGAGGTCCTCCAGGCTGATCCGCTTGCGCGACTTGGCCAGGGCGGCCTGCCGGTCGGCGGCCTCGCGCTTCTCGGCGATCTGCCGTGCCGTGCGGTCGTCCGGAGCGACGACGAAGGTGTCGCCGGCCCGGGCCACCGTGTCCATGCCGAGCACCTGGACCGGGCGCGAGGGAGTGGCCTCCTCGACGTTGGTGCCGTGCTCGTCGAGCATCGCCCGGACGCGACCGTGGCTGCCGCCGGAGACGATGGCGTCGCCGACCCGCAGCGTGCCCTGCTGGACCAGCACCGTCGCGACCGCGCCGCGCCCCTTGTCGAGGTTCGCCTCGATGGCGACACCGCGCGCGTCCTTGTCCGGGTTGGCCCGCAGGTCGAGCGCCGCGTCGGCCGTCAGCAGCACCGCGTCGAGCAGTTCCTCGATGTTGAGCTGGTTCTTGGCGGAGACGTCGACGAACATCGTCTCGCCGCCGTACTCCTCGGCGACGAGGTTGTACTCGGTCAGCTGACCGCGCACCTTGGCCGCGTCCGCACCGTCGACGTCGATCTTGTTGACCGCGACCACGATCGGCACGTCCGCCGCCTGGGCGTGGTTGAGCGCCTCGATCGTCTGCGGCATGACACCGTCGTCCGCGGCGACCACGAGGATCGCGATGTCCGTCACCTTCGCACCTCGGGCACGCATGGCCGTGAAGGCCTCGTGTCCCGGGGTGTCGATGAAGGTGATGGCCCGCTCCTCGCCCTCGTGCTCGGTGTGGACCTGGTAGGCACCGATGTGCTGGGTGATCCCACCGGCCTCGTCGGCGGTGACGTCGGCCTGCCGGATCGCGTCCAGCAGCCGGGTCTTGCCGTGGTCGACGTGACCCATGACGGTGACCACCGGGGGGCGGGCCTCGAGGTCCTCGTCGGACTCGGCGTCGGCCTCGGCCTCCAGGTCGATGTTGAAGGAGCTGAGCAGCTCACGCTCTTCCTCCTCGGGGGAGACGACACGGATGGTGTAGTCGAGCTCCTGGCCCAGCACGCCGAAGGTGTCTTCGTCCAGCGACTGCGTGGCCGTGGCCATCTCGCCGAGGTGGAACAGGACCGTCACCAGCGAGGCCGGGTCGACGTTGATCTTGTCCGCGAAGTCGGTGAGCGAGGCACCGCGGCGCACCGTGATGGTGGCGCCGTTGCCCCGGGGGATGCTGACGCCACCGATGGAGGGCGCCTGCATCTGCTCGAACTCCTGACGCTTGGCCCGCTTGGACTTGCGCCCGCGGACCTTCCCGCCGCCTCGACCGAAGGCACCCTGGGTGCCGCCACGACCGCGCGGACCGCCTCCGCGGCCACCGCCGGGTCCGCGGAAGCCACCGCCGGGAGGACCGCCGGGGCCGCCGCCGGGACGGCCGCGGCCACCGCCGCGCGTGGGGCGCTCCCCGGGACGCGGGACGGCCGCCTGGGCAGGCATCATGCCCGGGTTGGGGCGCGGACCGCCCGGGCGCGGCCCGGCGGCACCGGTGCCCTGCCGACCACCGGGACGCTCGGCGCCACGGCTGCCGCCGGGGCGAGGCATGCCCTGGCTCGTCGCGAACGGGTTGTTGCCCGGGCGCGGCGTGCCGGACCGGTCGCCCGACCCGCCCCGCCGGTCACGGGACTGGCCCATGCCCTGGTTGGAGCTGAAGGGGTTGTTGCCCGGCCGCGGGCCGGGCTTGGCGCCGGGTCGGGGCGACTTCGGCGCCTCCTCCTTGGCGGCCGGCGCGGACGGTGTCGGCGCCGGGGTCGAGGTGGGCGGCGTGTCGGTCGCGGCGCCGGCGACGACGCGGCGTCCTTCGCGGCGCCCGGGGTCGGGGCCTGCGGGGTCGGGCCTTGGCTGCCGGGGCCTCCGCGGAGGACGCCTTCTCGGCGGCCCGCCGGCGGGGCCGGGCTTAGGGGCGGCCGACTTCCTGGGCGGGCTCGCGGGAGCCTTCGTCGTCTCCGCGGCCGTGCCACCGCCGCCCTTCTCGGCGGTGGCGGGGGGGTTCTCGCGGATCTTGCGGACGACCGGGGGCTCGATGGTCGACGACGCCGACCTCACGAACTCTCCCTGGTCCTTCAGGTGGGCGAGCAGCTCCTTGCTCTCGACCCCGAGCTCCTTGGCGAGCTCGTAAACCCTGAGCTTTGGCACGGTGTGGTGTCTCCTCGGTGTTGGCGCCACGACCGTGACCCGCTCGGGTGCGGTCGCGACTACTGCTGGTGGGTGCTCATCGCTGAGTACTCATCGGGTGCTCATCAGCGTCAAACCCGCTTCCGGTGTCCTCGATGACAGGCCCTGTCGTCGGGCCCGCCGGTGGTCTCGCCCAGGCCAGGTGGCCCGGGTGGTGCTCTCAGCCGTGCTGCTGCGCGTGCCGGCGGACGTCGCCCAGGTCCACCTCGCCCGACGCCGGGAGGCGCAGGGCGCGGAGGAGAGCACGACGGGTGATCGCCGACTCCACGCACTCCGGGGCGGGGTGCACGTATGCACCTCGGCCCGGCAGCCGCCGCCGCACGTCCAGGACCACCCGCCATCGTGCGGGGGCATCCTGTCGTGCGACGAACCGCAGCAGCGCGGTCTGCTCGCAGCGGGTCCGACATCCGACGCAGGTCCGCACCGGTGAGTGCCCGACCTGCGAGGTGGAGACGGCCCCGCTCCGACCCTCCACTCTACACGCCGACGTCGGTCGCCGCGGCGTCCACCCCGCCGTCGACCTGCTCCTCGGTGTCGGCCCGGATGTCGATCTTCCACCCGGTCAGCCGGTTGGCCAGCCGGGCGTTCTGACCCTCGCGCCCGATGGCGAGGGACAGCTGGTAGTCGGGGACGACCACGCGTACCTGCTTGGCCCGACCGTCGACGATGGTGGCCGAGGACACCCTGGCCGGAGACAGCGCCGCGGCGACGAACTGCGCCGGGTCGTCCACGTAGTCGACGATGTCGATCTTCTCGCCCTGCAGCTCGGCCATGACGGCACGCACGCGCTGCCCCATCGGCCCGATGCACGCCCCCTTGGCGTTGACCCCGGGCACGGTGGAGTGCACGGCGATCTTGGTCCGGTGGCCCGCCTCACGCGCCACCGCCTGGATCTGGACGGTCCCGTCGGCGATCTCCGGCACCTCCAGGGCGAAGAGCCGGCGCACGAGGTTGGGGTGGGTCCGGGACAAGGTGACGTGCGGCCCGCGCAGGCCGCGCTTGGCGCTGACCACGAAGCAGCGCAGCCGCTGCCCGTGCTCGTAGCTCTCGCCGGGCACCTGCTCGGAGACGGGCAGCTCCCCCTCGATCGTCCCGAAGTCGACGAGGATCCGGCGGGGGTCGTTGGACTGCTGGATGATGCCGGAGACGATGTCGCCCTCGCGGCCCCGGAAGTCGCCGAGCACGGCGTCGTCCTCGAGGTCGCGCATGCGCTGGGCGATGACCTGCCGGCCCGTGGCCGCCGCCACCCGCCCGAACCCCTCGGGGGTGTCGTCGTACTCAGGTCCGGGCTCCCCCGGCGTGCCGTCCTCGCTCACGGGAGGGTCCTCGCGGGCCCAGACGGTGACGTGCCCGGAGGCGCGGTCGAGCTCGACCCTGGCGTGCCGCGCGTGGCCGTCGACCCGCTGGTATGCCGAGAGGAGCGCCTGCTCGATGGCCTCGACGATGACGTCCATCGGGATCTCGCGCTCGCGCTCGAGCATGCGCAGCGCTGCCATGTCGATATCCATCATGCGTCCTTCCGCTCGGGGCTGCTGAACTCGACCTGGACCCTCGCCTTGGCCACGTCGGCCAGCGGCAGCGGGTCGTGGCCGGCGATCGTGAGGTGCTCCGGTCCGGCCTCCAGCAGTCGACCTTCCAGGGTGCTCCCGTCGGCCCGGCTGACCTTCAGCAGCCGGCCCACGTTGCGTCGGAAGTGGGCGAACTCGGTGAGCGGCCGGTCCAGCCCGGTCGACCCGACCTCCAGGGTGTAGGGGCGCTCGCCCATGACCGAGCAGGTGTCCACCGCGGCGGCCACGCTCCGGGTCGCCTCGGAGACCTCGTCCAGGCTCAGTGGCTGGACGGTCGAGGTGACGTCGTCGGGCGACAGGCCCGACAGGTCACGTGCCAGCAGCACCCGGACGAGGCGGCGGCGTCCTGCCTCCTGGACGGTCACGCCGTCCACCACGACGTCGAGATCGGTGTCCGCCAGCGCCTCGGTCGCGTGCCGCGTGATCGTGGCGGCGGCCGCGCGTGCGTCCATGGCGTGCTCCTCGTCTTCTGCTGTCGTGCCCGCGACGGGCACGCACGGGTGGGTGGGCGCGGCGGTGCCGTCCGGGGCATACACCCTACCGTCTGCGAGGATGACGGTCATGCCACCCGTCCCGGTCCCCCGCCGTACCGCGCTGCGTGCCGCGGCCTGGGCGGGCGCGGCAGCGATGCTGTCCGGGTGCAGCGGTGACCGGCTGCGGACCCCGTGGGCTCCCGAGCCACCGGCCCAGGACACCGGTCCGGACGCACCGGACCTGCCGCTGATCCGTGCCGCACGTCACCGCGTCGCCGGCTACCGCAGCGCACTCGCGCAGGTCGGACCGACGTCGGAGCAGCGGGCGCTCGTGCGCCGCCTCGACGAGCTGTGGACGCTCCAGGCGGAACGGCTGGAGCTGTTGCTCACCGCGCTCGAGCGCCCCTCGGGCAGCGATGATCCCGCAGTCGGCACGAGCCCGCCCGACGACGCCGCCGCGACGAGCTCCGCACCGTCGGACCTGCTGACCCTGGGTCGCACGGTGCGCGCGGACCGAGAGGTGATGGTCGAGGAGGTCGGCGCGTCGACCGCCACGAACCGCCCCATGCTGCTCTCCCTGGCGGCCCAGCAGCTGTTCAGCGCGGACCGGGCTGGGGCGCCGGTCGACTGGCCGGCGCTCAGCGGGCCGACCGGTGCCGCGGCGGTGCCGATCCTCGCGACCGCCCGTCCCGCGGTCTACGCCCTCGAGGTGGTCGCCGCCCGGTCCGGTGGCGAGGAGCGTGAGGCCTACGAGGCGGTCCTCGCGCCGCTGCGGGGGATGACCAGGACCCTGACCACGCTGGCCGGCGACGCCGCCCCGGTGCCACCGCTCGGCTACGACCTGCCCGAGCCGCTCGCGAGCCGCTCGGACCGCGAGGGGCTGGCCCGGGCGGTGGTCGCGGACATCGCCCCCGCGGTCCTGCGGGTCGCCGACCGCGCCGGGTCCGACCCCGCTCAGGTCGGGTCCACCCTGCGGCTCACGGTCGAGGCCACCGCATGGTCCCGCCGGCTCGGGGCCGGCACCACGGCCTTCCCCGGCATGACCCTGCCCTGAGGACCGCTCGATCGCGACGGTCCTCAGGGCACGGTGCGCCGAGGACCGTCGCACGTTGTCGCTCGGGCCGGCACCCCACCGGTAAGATCGGCCGAGGCAGACTGGGTGCATGCCCAACCGCCTGTCGTCCAGCACCTCGCCCTACCTCCAGCAGCACGCGGACAACCCGGTCGACTGGTGGGAGTGGGGCCCGGAGGCCTTCGAGGAAGCCGGGCGTCGCGGGGTGCCGGTCCTGCTCTCGGTGGGGTATGCCGCCTGCCACTGGTGCCACGTCATGGCGCACGAGTCCTTCGAGGACGACGAGGTCGCCGAGGTGCTGCGTGTCGGCTTCGTGACGGTGAAGGTCGACCGGGAGGAGCGCCCCGACGTCGACGCCGCCTACATGAGCGCGCTGACGGCCCTCACCGGGCAGGGCGGGTGGCCCATGACGTGCCTGCTCACGCCCACCGGTGAGCCCTTCTGGGCCGGCACCTACCTCCCCAAGGACGGCTTCCTCCAGCTGCTGCGGGCCGCGTCGGTGCAGTGGGAGCAGGACCGGCCACGGTTGGAGCACGGCGGCGCAGAGGTCGTGCGGACGCTCAACGAGGCGCAGCAGCGCGCAGCGGCAGGCAGCGCGGAGGGGCTGGACGCCCGACTCGCCGACGAGGCGGCGCGCTCCCTCGCGGCGGATGCCGACCCGCAGTGGGGAGGCTTCGGCGGCGCCCCGAAGTTCCCGCCCTCGATGGTCCTGGCCTTCCTACTGCGGCACCACGCCCGGACGGGTGAGGCGCGCTCCCTGGAAATGGTGCGCCACACCTGCGAGCGGATGGCCCGCTCGGGGATGTACGACCAGGTGGGCGGCGGTTTCGCGAGGTATGCCGTGGACCGGGCCTGGGTGGTCCCGCACTTCGAGAAGATGCTCTACGACAACGCGCTGCTGCTGGGCGTCTACACCGACCTCGCCCGCACCGACCCGGTGTCCCGCCCCTGGGCGGAGCGCGTGGTCCGGGAGACCGTCGAGTGGCTCCTGCGCGAGCTGTGGACCGAGCAGGAGGCCTTCGCCAGCTCGCTGGACGCCGACACCGACGGGGTCGAGGGCGCCACCTACACCTGGACCCGCGAGGAGCTGGTCGCCGCGCTGGGCGAGGGCGACGGGGAGCGGGCAGCCGACCTGCTCGGGGTCACCCCCGAGGGCACCTTCGAGCACGGTCGGTCGACCCTCCAGCTGACCGCCGACCCCGAGGACGCGCCCTGGTGGGCGGCCACCCGGCAGCGCCTGGACGTGCAGCGCAGCCTGCGCCCCCAGCCCGGCCGGGACGACAAGGTCGTCACGGCGTGGAACGGTCTGCTCGTGGCGGCGCTGGCGCACGCCGGGTGGGCCTTCGACGAGGAGGACTGGGTCGACGTCGCGGCCCGGTGCGCGCGCTTCCTCCTGCGCGAGCACGTGGTCGAGGGTCGGCTGCGGCGCAGCTCGCGGGACGGGACCGTCGGTGGCGCCCTCGCCGTGGCCGAGGACCACGGCAACCTCGCCGACGGTCTGCTCGCGCTGCACCGGGCGACCGGCGACCCGTCCTGGCTGGCGGCGGCCGATGACCTGATCACGGCCGCACGGTCGCTCTTCGTGCGGCCGGACGGATCCGTCGCCGGCACCGGGACCGACGCAGACCGCCTGGTGCTGGACCCGACGACGACCGGGGACAACGCGGAGCCGGGAGGACTTTCCGCGATCGCGGTGGCCCTCGTGCGCCTGGGCGCCCAGGGCGGACCTCCCGGATGCTTCGAGGCGGCACGGGACGCGTTGACGCACGTCAGCGAGCAGGCCCGGCAGGCGCCCCGGTTCACCGGGTGGTCCCTCGTCGCGGCCGAGGAGCTGACCGCGGGACCCACGGTCGTCCGGCTCGGGCCCTCGGCGTCGCCAGAGCTCGCGGCGACCACGCGCCGGGCACCCGTGGGGACCCTGGTCCTGCACCGGTCTACCGACGGGCCGGCCGCTCCCCCGCCGACGGCGGCCGTGGTCTGCCACGGCACCGTCTGCGGGCTGCCGACCGAGGACCCGGCCGCCCTGCCGTGAGGCTCGGGACCGGGGCCGGAGTTTGCGAGGATGGGGGCGTGCGCACCTCACTCGTCACCGCCGGTCTCACCCTGTCGCTGCTGCTCGTCGGCTGCGGCCCGGGCGAGCAGGTCACCTCCGACACGGCTCCGACCACCGCAGCAGCCACGGGGGATGCCACGACCCCCACCTCGGAGAGCTCGGCCACCTCGGCACCGGTGGCGCAGGAGGATGCCACGACCACGGCCGCCGCGACCACGAGCACGCCTCCCGACAGCGCCGCGCAGGGCACGACGGGGGCGGAGACGGGGGCCACGACGACGGCGGCGACCGCGACGAGGACACCCGGGACGACCAGCTCCGCGGAGCCGCGCGAGACCACCCCCGACTCCCCGTTGGCGGACGGGCCGGTGACGATCCTGCTCATCGGCACCGACTCCCGGGACCCCGCGTCGATGAGCGGCGCGTCGGACACGATCATGCTCATGCACCTGCCGGAAGACCGGAGCGAGGTGGCCCTGGTCTCGCTCACCCGCGACATGTGGGTCGACATCCCCGGGATGGGGCAGGGCAAGATCAACGCCGCCTTCGCCCAGGGCGGGACCGACACCCTGCGCCGCACCGTCTCCGACCTGCTGGGCGGGGTCGAGATCGACTACGTCGTCCAGTCCAACTTCCAGGGCTTCATCAACATCACCCGCTGGCTCGAGGGCTTCGAGGTCGACAACAAGCACGCCTCCTCCGTCACGGTCGGCTCCACCGGGCGCCAGGTCGTCTTCGACGAGGGACCACTGTGGTTGGAGAACACCGACGGGCTCATCTACAGCCGGCAGCGCAAGGGTCTCCCGCTGGGTGACCTCGACCGCACCGAGCGGCAGCGCGCCGTCCTCGTCGGCATGATGGGCCGGCTGCAGGAGCGGCTCGCGGACGATCCCCGCGCCTTCCCCGAGCTGGTCGCGCACCTGCACGGCAACGTCAAGGTCACCGGTGACATCGACCTCCGGGACTTCGTCGCCCTCACCCCGCTGCTGCGCGAGCTCGACCCCGAGGACACCATCTCGCTCATGGTGCCGATCACCGGCTTCGACATGATCCAGGGACAGTCGGTCAACATCGTCGACCGGGAGCAGACCGCCGCGCTCGGGGCAGCCCTGCGCGAGGACGACGTCGAGGGCTACGTCGACCGCTGGGGCACCGGCTACGCCCCATGAGGGCCTCACGCAGGACCCCGACAGCCGCCCCGCGGCTGGCCGTGGTCCTGCTCGGCCCGATGGCGGTACTCGGCTGCACCGGGCCGCCCCCGCAGGACGGACCACCGACGACGGCCCCGACCCGGTCGGATCCCCCGACGCAGTCCCCACCCGCTCCCTCCGACGACGGCCAGAAGGCCCCGGCCACTCCGACGTCGACCTCAGCGGCACCGGAGTCGGCCCCGAGCACGCAGCGCCCCTCCGCGCAGGGACCCTTCGAGATCACCATCGCCGCCACCGGGGACGTCCTGGCCCACCACGCCGTCAACGAGTCGGCCCGCGAGTTCGCCCGGCAGTCCGGCGGCGAGGACGTCTTCGACTACTCCCCCATGTTCGACGACGTCTCCCCGCTGCTGTCGGAGGCCGACCTCGCCCTGTGCCATCTCGAGACGCCGCTGTCGTCGGACCACTCGTCGCTGACCGCGCCCGGGACCCTGACCTTCAACACCCCGCCCGAGCTCCCGACCGCGCTGGCCGGTGCGGGGATCGACGGGTGCGACTTCGCGTCGAACCACACGATGGACCAGGGGCTCGAGGGGCTCGCGACCACCGAGGCGGTGGTCAGGGACGCCGGTCTGGGGTATGCCGGGCCGACCGCGTCCCGGGACCGCTCCGGCCGGGCGGAGACCTACCGGGTCCCGGTCGCCTCAGGTGACCCCGTCACCGTGGCCCACCTGGCCTACACCTACACCTACCCCAACGACGGCAGCCCGACGACGCACATCCCCGCCGAGGCACCCTGGCTCGAGCTCGCGTCGTGGCCCTCGATCGGCGGCGAGGGCATCCGGGAGCAGGCCCGGGCCGCGCGCCGCGAGGGCGCCGACGTGGTGGTCGTGTCGATGCACTGGGGTCAGGAGTACCAGGTCCTCCCGACGCAGGACCAGACCCGGCTCGCACGCGAGCTGCTGGAGTCGCCCGACATCGACCTCCTCCTGGGCACCCACGCCCACGTGATCCAGCCCTGCGAGCGGATCGGGGACCAGCACGTCATCCACGGCCTGGGCAACGTCCTGTCCAACCAGGGCTTCGACGTCAACCCGGCGCTGGCCCCCGGCACCCAGGAGGGCATGGTGGCGGTCGTGACCGTGCGGCGGGACCAGGAGGGCCGGCTGAGCACCGGGCTCGCCTACCACCCCACCCGGGTCGAGATCGACCCTGCCGACGGTGCGACCCACGTCATCCGGCTCGTGGGACCGGACACCCCGACGTGGGAGCGCACGACCTCGGCCGTGGACCTGCTCGGCGGGTGCGGTGCCCGCCCGATGCCGCCGTGAGCCGTCAGCCGAGGAACTGCCGCGCGGTGTCCCAGCCGATCTTGAGGATGAAGGCGACCACGATGACCACGAAGACGACCCGGACGAAGCCGCTGCCGCGCGCCACCGCGACGCGTGCCCCGAGGTAGCCCCCGAGGACGTTGGCGGCTCCGAGCAGCAGGCCGACCGACCAGATCACGGCGCCCTGCGGGACGAAGACGACGAGCGCCGCGAGGTTGGTGGCGAGGTTGGCGATCTTGGCCTTCGCGCTCGCCTCGAGGAAGCCATACCCCAGGGCGCTGACCAGGGCGAAGACGAAGAACGAGCCGGTGCCCGGCCCGAGTGCGCCGTCGTAGGCCCCGACGACCACCCCGATGACGACCGCCGTCCCCACGTGCTTGCGACGCGCATGGCCGAAGCGCAGCGCCTGCAGCTGTCCCATGGACGGCTTGAGCAGGGTGTAGGCCCCGACCGCCACGAGCACCACGAGGATGATGGGGTTGAAGGCTTCCTTGCTGATGAGGAAGGCCAGGGCCGCGCCACCCGCGCTGCCGGCGAAGGCCGCCAGGGCGAGGGGGACCGCCGTGCGCAGGTCCGGGCGGATCCGGCGGAAGTAGGTGACCGAGCTCACCGTGGTGCCGCAGATCGAACCCAGCTTGTTGGTGGCGAGCAGCTGCACCGGCGTCGCGCCGGGAAGGCCGACGAGCAGCGCCGGGAGCTGCACCAGCCCACCGCCACCGACAACCGCGTCGATGAAGCCCGCGGCGAGGCCCGCCAGGGCGAGGAAGACGAGGACCCGTGGCTCCAGGTCCAGGCTCTCCAGCACGTCGGGGTATGCCGTCAGCCGCGAGCGGGAGCGTCGCCGCTGTCGGCGCCACCGACCTGCGCTCGCACCGCCGCCACGGCGTCCGCCACCGCCACCTCGCGCCGGTCACCGGTGCGCCGGTCCTTGACCTCCAGCACGCCGTCGGCGAGGCCCTTGCCGACGACGACGATGGTGGGCACCCCGAGCAGCTCGGCGTCCTTGAACTTCACGCCGGGGCTGACCTTGGGCCGGTCGTCGTAGATGACCTCCAGACCGGCGCCCTCGAGCTCGGCGACCAGACCCTCAGCGTGGTCGAAGACAGCCTGGTCCTTGCCGGTCGCGACGACGTGCACGTCCGCGGGCGCCAGGTTGCGGGGCCAGACCAGACCGATCTCGTCATGGGTCGCCTCGGCGACCGCCGCCACGGCGCGAGAGACCCCGACGCCGTAGGAACCCATCGTGACGGTGACCAGCTTGCCGTTCTGGTCCAGCACCCGGAGGTCCAGGGCCTCGGCGTACTTCCGGCCGAGCTGGAAGATGTGGCCCATCTCGATACCGCGGGCCAGGGTGAGCGGCCCGGCCCCGTCGGGGCTGGGGTCGCCTTCCCGGATCTCGCCCGCCTGGATCGTCCCGTCGGCCGTGAAGTCACGGCCGAGCACGAGGTCGAAGACGTGCTTGCCGTGCTCGTCGGCACCGGTGACCCAGGCCGATCCCTCGGCGACCGAGGGGTCCAAGAGATACTTGATGCCGCTGCTGCGCTGCTCCCCGAGAACGCCCGGGCCGATGTAGCCCTTGGCCAGCATCGGGTACGCGGCGAAGTCGGCCTCCTCGAACGGGCGCCAGGCGGCGGGCGCGACCTGGGCCTCCAGCCGCTTGGCGTCGACCTCGCGGTCACCGGGCAGGCCGATGGCCAGCGGCTCGGTCGTCCCGTCCGGGTGCTCGAGCATGACGACGACGTTCTTGAGCGTGTCGGCGGCGGTCCAGGCCCGGCCGTCGGTGCGCGGGTGCAGCGCATCGGCTTGGGCGACGAGGGTCGCGATGGTCGGGCTGTCCGGAGTCTCCTCGACGTGGGCGGCCGGGGTCGCCTCGACGACCGCCGCGTCCACCGCGGGCGCCTGCGGCACGACGACGGCCTCGACGTTGGCGGCATACCCGGAGGCCTCGCAGCGCACGAAGGTGTCCTCCCCGACGGGGCTGACGGCGAGGAACTCCTCGCTGGCCGAGCCACCCATGGCGCCGGAGTCGGCGTGCACGATGACGTAGTCGAAGCCGAGCCGGTCGAAGATCCTGACGTAGGCCTCGCGGTGACGCTGGTAGGCCTCCTCGAGCCCGGCGTCATCGACGTCGAAGGAGTAGGAGTCCTTCATGATGAACTCGCGGCCGCGCAGCAGCCCGGCCCGGGGCCGGGCCTCGTCGCGGTACTTCGTCTGGATCTGGTAAAGCGTGAGCGGCAGCTCCTTGTAGGAGCTGAACATGTCCTTGACGGTGAGGGTGAACAGCTCCTCGTGGGTGGGGCCGAGCAGCATGTCGTTGCCCTTGCGGTCCTGGAGCCGGAAGAGGTTGTCGCCGTACTCCGTCCAACGGCCGCTCGCCTCGTAGGGCTCGCGCGGCAGCAGCGCGGGGAAGGACAGCTCCTGGCCGCCGATCGCGTCCATCTCCTCACGGACGATCGCCTCGACCTTGCGCAGCACCTTCAGACCCAGCGGCAGCCAGGAGTAGATGCCCGGGGCCGCCCGCCGGATGTAGCCGGCCCGCACGAGCAGCTTGTGCCCGCGCAGCTCGGCGTCGGCCGGGTCCTCGCGCAGGGTCCGCAGGAACAGGGTCGACAGGCGCATGACCACGTGGGGGCACTCCTCGGGGTGGCAGGGGATTCGTCGCGGTATGCCGGTGCGCACCGGCGCTACGAGGGTACCCGGCGCGCGGCTCCCGCCTCGACGGGTTTGCGCGGGCGTCTCTCAGGCGGAGACCGCCTGCGCGACACCGTCCACGAGGCGGTCGACCTCTCTCGCCGTGGTGTAGGGCGCCATGCCGGCCCGGACGCCGCCGGCCGCGCCGAGACCGAGGCGGTGGGACAGCTCCCAGGCGTAGAAGTGCGAGGCCGGCGCGTTGACGTCCAGGCTCGAGAGGTGCCGGTGGATCGCCGCCGGGTCCACGCCGTCGACGGTGAACAGCAGCGTCGGGGTCCGGCGCTGCGCCCGCGACCAGAGGGTGAGCCCCGGGATCGCTGACAGCCCCTCCTCCGCGCGTCGGCGCATGCCGTCCTCGTGCTCCTCGATCACGGTGAAGGCGGAGGTGAGCCGCTCCGGCCGGGTGGACCCCTCCCCCAGCGAGGCGATGAGGTCGACCGCCGCCGTCGCTCCCGCGAGCAGCTCGTAGGGCAGCGTGCCGAGCTCGAACCGCTCGGGGACGGCGTCGATGGAGGGCAGCAGCTTGTCCGGCCGGAGCCGCTCCAGCAGCTCGGCGCGGCCGGTCTGCACGCCGAGGTGCGGCCCGAAGAACTTGTAGGGCGAGCAGGAGAGCAGGTCGGCGCCCAGGGCGGCGGTGTCGATCCGGTCGTGGGCCGCCAGGTGGACGGCGTCGACGTGGACGAGGGCTCCGGCGTCGTGGGCCGCCGCGCTGATCGCGGGCAGGTCGGGGCGGGTGCCGATGAGGTTGGCGGCACCGGTCACCGCGACCAGGCGCGTCCGGTCGGACAGGACGGCGGTCACGGCCTCCACCGGCAGCTCGCCGGTGGCAGGGTCCACCTCGGCCCACCGGACGGTCGCGCCGACCGCGAGCGCGGCGGTGACCCAGGGACGGATGTTGCCGTCGTGGTCCAGGGAGGTGACGACCACCTCGTCGCCCGGACCCCAGCCCTGGCACCGGGCGAGGGTGCGGGCGAGGTCCATGGTCAGCGCGGTCATGCTGCGGCCGAAGATCACCGTCGCCGGGTCGACAGCCAGCAGGTCCCCCAGGGCCGACCGCGCCGCGCGCACCGTCTCCTCGGCCCGGCGCTCGGAGTCCGTCACCGTGCCGCGGTTGGACAGCGGGCTGGTCAGCGTGCTCGCCACGGCCGCGGCGACCACGGCGGGGGTCTGCGAGCCGCCGGGTCCGTCGAAGAACGCGGTCCCTCCGGCGAGCGAGGGGAACTGGGCACGGACGGCGTCGACGTCGAGCGGCATACCGCGCAGCCTAGGTCCTGGCAGACCGGAGGCCCGGCGGGCGTGTGCCCGCCGGGCCTCGCTCGAACAGCGTGGCTCAGTGCCTCACTGGTGCTCGCCCTCGTGGTCGTGGTCGTCGCCACCCAGGGGACCGGCGAAGGTGTGCTCGGGACCGGCGGGGGCCGGGATCTCGAACTTCCCGGGGACCGCACGCCCCGGGACGCCGTTCACCGCCTCGGTCGACGCGGCGTAACGGAAGACCGCGAAGGCCACCGCGTCGGCGTTGACGTCCAGGGCGCCCTCGTCCAGGTTGTCGATGGTGTCGCACTCCTGGTGGTAGCACTGGTCGAAGGACTCGCCCGCGACGCCGCCCCAGATCTCCTGCTGCTCCGGCGTCTTGACGACCTCGGCGCCGGTGAAGAGCCCACCGGAGGGGATGCCGTTGTCGATGAACGCCTGGTAGTCGCTCCGGCCGCTGAAGGCGGAGTCGTCGTAGGGCTCACCGCGCAGCGTGTAGAACGACTCGAAGGTCTCCTCGATGTCCTCCGAGCCCTCGGGGACGACGACCGGTGCGGCGAAGCTGGACTGGTCGGCGTCGTAGACGCCCAGGTAGTAGTTCGGCGAGCCGATCATGTCGAAGTTGAGGTAGAGCGCGATCTCGTCGAGCTCGGCCTCGCTGCGCTGGTCGACCCAGGCGCGGGAGCCCAGGAGGCCCAGCTCCTCGGCACCCCACCACGCGAAGCGCACGGTGTTGTGCGGGCGGCTCTTGGACATCTGCTCGGCCACCTCCAGCAGGCCGGCCGAGCCGGACCCGTTGTCGTTGATGCCGGGGCCGGCCGGGACCGAGTCGAGGTGCGCGCCGGCCATGACGACGTTGCCGTCGGTGCGTCCGGCGAGCTCGCCGATGACGTTGTATGACGTCGCGTCGTAGAAGTCGACGGCGATCCGGGCCGTGGAGCCCTCCTGCGCGAGCGACTCGCCGGCGGCGTAGGAGGTGCCGACGACCGGGATGTCGACGACGCCGTCACCACCCAGGGTCGGGTTGAGCACGCCGGTCCGGTCGGCGGCGTCGGTGTCGCCCTGGTTGAAGATGACGACCCCGGAGGCACCGGCCGCCTCGGCGTTGACCGCCTTGTCCGCGAACGGGCACGATCCCCGCTGGACGAGCGCGATCGCGCCGCTGGGGAAGCCCGCGAAGTCCTCGGCCTGGCAGCCGCTGGAGTTCGCGCGCGGCGGGTCGAGGTTGATGTCGACCGGCACCACCTCCGCGGTGACGTCGCCCTCACCGGTCCCCGTGGCGTCGGCGTGCGGCCATTCCGTCTGCTGCGGGGTGAGCTGCTCGAGGGTGGAGTCGACGGCGTCGTAGGTGAAGGGCACGACCTCGGCCGACCACCCCGCCGACTCCAGCACGTCGACGACGTAGTCGACGCTGGCGTCGTAGCCGGGCGTCAGGGAGGCGCGGTTGCCCCCGTTGTCGTCCGCGATCTGCTGGAAGGCCTCGAGGTGCTCCATGACACCGTCGACACGGACGCACTCCAGGAGCTTGGCGTAGGTGTTGTTGCTGCGGTTGTCGCACCCGTTCTTCGACGGTGCGGCACCCGAGGGTGCCGCCACCAGGGCGGACGTGACCAGGGCACCGGCCGCAGCGGCGGCCAGCGTCCCTCGACGACGGGACAGGCTCATGAGGACTCCTTCGTCTCTCGTGTGGTGTCGGCCCGGACCGACCGACACCACACCTAAGCAGGTCGTTCCGACAGACGCCCACCGGACGGGCGTGTCCTAGCCTGGGGCGATGCAGCTCGACGCCTCGGACCTCCTGCCCGTCCGCGAGGACGGGATCCTCGGTGACCTGCGGATGTGGCCAGACCTGGAGCTGCCCCACCTGGACCGTGCCATGACCCGCCTGGCGGCCGAGGGCATCGAGGCGGTCGTCGTCGCGGTGCCCTGTCATCCCGAGCTTCGCGGTGAGGAGTACCCGCTACGCGCACCCGGAGCACGGCGGCGGACGGGCGGCCGACTACGGACGGTTCCTGCTCGACGAGCTCAAGCCGGCGGTCGACGACGTCCTGCGCACCCGGCCCGGGTCCGGGCACACCGTCGTCGCGGGGAGATCCAGCAGCGGTACGTCCTCGACGCGGAGCGCCTGCTGGCTTCGCTACGGCGAGCCGGTGTGCCCGTCCGCTACGTCTACGACTCCGGCGCCCGGCACGTCGAGGCCGCCTGGGCCGAGCGCGTCGGTCCGGCCATCGCCTGGCTGCTGCGCGGGTCCGTCACCGCGGTGTGATGGCATAGCCGGATGACGACCACCTCCTCCCCCGCCGATCCGCACCGCTGGCTCGAGGACGTGGAGTCGGATGCCGCCCTCGCGTGGGTCCGCGAGCGCAGCGCGACCAGCGAGCGGACGCTCCAGGCGCACCCCCTCCACGACGAGCTGCACGCCGGGATCCAGGACGCGCTCGAGGCGAGCGATCGCATACCTCTCGTCGCCCAGGTCGGTGACCACCTCTACGGCTTCTGGACCGACGCCGAGCATCCTCGCGGCGTCTGGCGACGCACCACCTGGGAGTCCTACCGCACCGAGCACCCGCGCTGGGAGGTGCTCGTCGACGTCGACGCGCTGGCGGCGCAGGAGGACGTCCCGTGGGTCTGGCAGGGAGCCCGGGTGCTCCGGCCCGACGCCGACCGCGCCCTCGTGCACCTGTCCCGGGGCGGTTCGGACGCCGGCACCACCCGCGAGCTGGACCTGACGACCGGGGAGTTCGTCCCGGCGCCGGAGGGCTTCGCCAAGCCCGAGGCGAAGGGCAGCCTGACCTGGCGGGACCGGGACCACGTCTACCTCACCACCGCGGACGACCCGACGGGCGCGACCCGCTCGGGCTACCCCCGGACGGCCCGCCTCTGGCGCCGCGGCACCCCGATGGCGCAGGCCGAGGTCGTTCACACGATCCCCGAGGAGGACCTGGGGCTGTTCGTCGAGCACGACCAGACGCGCGGGACGACGGTGCTCCACCACGCGCTGGCGTTCTACCGGAGTCACACGCTGGTGCTCACCGAGGACGGAGTGCGGCGGCTCGACCTCCCGGAGAGCGCCGAGACCTCGGTCCACGGCGACCACGTGGCCGTGCGGCTGCGGCACCCGTGGGACCCGAGCCCCGAGGAGCACGCGGGCCCGTCCGGCGCGGGCGACCTCGCCGCCGGCTCACTCGTGGTGGCCCCGCTCGCGGAGGTCCTCGACGACGTCCGGTCGGCGACGTGGACGACGCTGGTCGCCCCCGACGACCGCTCCGCGCTGGTCGATCTCGTGTGGACCGCGAACCTACTGGTGACGACGACGCTGGTCGACGTCCTGCACACGGTCCAGTCGCACCGGCTCGGGGATCACGGCTGGGAGACCCGAGACCTCACCACGACGCTCGGGATCGACCTGCGCACCGCGAGCGTGGCGGCCGTCGACGAGCACCGCAGCGACGACCTGTGGCTCGTGACGACCGGCTTCCTGCAGCCCATGCGGCTGTCGCTGGTCCGGACAGGTGCAGGCGCGGACGTCGAGGTCGAGGTGCTCAAGGCCGCACCGGAGCGCTTCGACGCGACCGGGCTCACGGTGACCCAGGCGTGGGCGACGTCCGCCGACGGGACACCGGTCCCCTACTGGCAGGTGGGTCCCGCCGACCTGCCCGCGGACGGCTCCACCCCGACGGTTCTGCACGGCTACGGCGGCTTCGAGCACGCCCTCACACCCGCCTACGACCCGATCGTGGGTCGGGCGTGGCTGGCGCACGGCCACGTCCACATCGTCGCCGGCATCCGCGGCGGTGGGGAGTTCGGGCCGCGCTGGCACCAGGCGGCGCTGCAGGAGAGCCGGCACCGGGCCTACGAGGACTTCGTCGCGGTCGCGCGCGACCTGGTCGCCCGCGGCGTCACCTCGGTCCCCCACCTCGGCACGACCGGGCGGAGCAACGGCGGCCTGCTGGTCGGCAACATGCTCACCGGCTATCCCGAGGACTTCGGGGCGGTGGTGTGCCAGGTGCCGCTGCTCGACATGGCGCGCTACCACGAGCTGCTGGCCGGGGCGTCCTGGATGGCGGAGTACGGCGACCCCGACGATCCCGAGCAGTGGGAGTGGCTGCGCACCTTCTCGCCCTACCAGCGTTTCGACCCGGACCGCCCGACACCTCCGGTCTACCTCGCCACGTCCACTCGGGACGACCGGGTGCACCCCGGCCACGCGCGCAAGATGGCGGCGCTGCTGGAGGAGCACGGCCGGGACGTGACCTACTGGGAGAACACCGAGGGCGGCCACGGCGGCGCCAGCACGGCGGACCAGTGGGCCACGTGGCACGCCCTCGCCTGGACCTTCCTGCACGCCCGCCTCACCGCCTGAGCGGCCGGTCGGACCCGCTCAGAGCAGGACGGTGGCGAAGGTGCCGGTCTGGACGAAGCCGACCCTGCGGTAGGTCGCGACCGCCGGGACGTTGAAGTCGTTGACGTAGAGCGTCACCGTCGGCACGACCTGGGAGATCGTGTGCTCGACCACGGCGGCCATCGCGGGCGCGGCCATCCCGCGGCCGCGCCAGTCGGGGTGGACCCAGACACCCTGGACCTGCGCGGCCCCGAGGGCCACCGATCCCAGGTCGGCCTTGAAGACGACCTCTCCGTCCTCGACCCGGACCAGGGTGTGCCCCTGCTCGATCAGTCCGGCCACCGCGCGTCGGTATGCCCCGCTGCTGCCGCGGTAGGGCGGGTAGCCGATCTCCTCGGTGAACATGGCGGCCGCCGCCGGCACCACGAGATCCAGCTCGTCGATCCGGGCGGGGCGCACCCGTGGATCGACCGGCACGCCCAGGACGGAGGGACGCTCCTGCATCGTCAGGACCAGCTGGTTCTCCCGCACCTCGCGGGCCGCTCCCCAGTGCGGCTCCAGGCGGGACCACAGGTCGAGCACCTGGTCGACGGGGCCGAAGATCGAGCTGGCGGTGGAGCGGCGCTTGACGACCTTGCCGGCCAGCGCACCGATCGCCCGCGGGCTGGCCGCCACCGGCACGACGTTGGCGGCGCACCAGCACAGGGCGTGCTCCCCCCCCGACTCGTAGCCGAAGAGCGGTCCGCGCGTGCCCACCAGGCCGCTCTCCTGGATCCGGGCAGCCACGAAGACGTTCGTCACCGGGTCCTGCGCGCACACGTCCAGGGCACGACGCACGTCCTGGAGCCCGTAGGCCCGCACGCCCCCCGCCCCGGAGCCCAGTGTGCGCAGCATGCCCCCAGCCTGCCGCACGGACGCCGACGTGGCGACACCGGTCCACGACCTGCCCGTTCACCCGCACCCCGCTGTTGCGTCCGGCATCACCGCAAGGCAAGATCTGGACGGCGCAGCACCACCACGGACCACGGGAGACGACACATGCAGCCACGAGCACTCAGCCCGGACAGCCGCACGGAGGCCCTGCAGGCCCTGCGCGACTCCGCCGAGGGTGGTGAACCGCTCGACGTGCTGGTGATCGGGGGCGGGGTGACGGGGTCCGGGGTGGCGCTGGACGCCGCCACGCGGGGCCTGACGACGGCGGTGGTCGAGGCCCAGGACTGGGCCTCCGGCACCTCACAGTGGTCCACCAAGCTGGTCCACGGCGGGCTGCGCTACCTGCAGATGCTCGACTTCAAGCTCGTCCACGAGGCGCTCACCGAGCGTGGGCTGCTGCTCAAGACCCTGGCACCGCACCTGGTCAAGCCGATGCCCTTCCTCATCCCGCTCGAGCACCGGGTGTGGCAGCGGGCCTACTACGGCGCCGGCGTCACGCTCTACGACGTGCTCGCCAACATCATGCCCGGGCGCCGCGCCCTGCCGATCCACCAGCACACGACCCGCGGCGGCCTGAGCAAGCAGTTCCCGGACCTGCGGCACGACACCGCGATCGGGGCGGTGAAGTACTACGACGCGACGGTGGACGACGCACGGCTCGTGTCCACGCTGGTCCGCACGGCCTACACCTACGGCGCCCACGCGGCCAGCCGCACCGAGGTGGTCCGCATCGTCAAGGACGAGCACGGCACCGCGATCGGCGCCGAGCTGGCCGACCTGGAGTCCGGCGAGCGCTTCGAGGTGCGAGCCCGGCACATCATCAACTGCACCGGGGTGTGGACCGACGACGTCTCCGACCTGGCCGACACCGACGGCGGGCTCAACGTCCTGGCGTCCAAGGGCATACACCTGGTCATCCCGCGCGAGCGGATCCAGGGCACCTCGGGCCTGTTCCTGCAGACCGAGAAGTCGGTGCTGTTCTTCATCCCCTGGTCCCGCTACTGGATCCTCGGCACCACGGACACCCCCTGGGAGCTGGACCGGCAGAACCCGGTCGCCACCGCGGCCGACATCGACTACGTCCTCGAGCACGCCAACGCGGTCCTCAAGACCACCCTCACCCGGGACGACGTCGTCGGCTGGTATGCCGGTCTGCGCCCGCTGCTGCAGCCCGGCACCAAGGAGGGCACGGACTCGGCGAAGGTCAGCCGGGAGCACACCGTCGCCAGCCCGGTGCCCGGCCTCACCGTCATCGGTGGCGGCAAGCTCACGACCTACCGGGTCATGGCGAAGGACGCCGTCGACTTCGCCCTCGGCGGTCGCGCCGCGGAGCTGCCCTGCATCACCGACGAGATCCCGCTGCTCGGCGCTGTGGGCGAGGCCGCGATGCGCCGGCGGATGCCCGCGCTGCGCGAGCAGTTCGGTTGGTCGGAGCAGATGACCGACCACCTGCTGCACCGCTACGGATCGCTCGTGGAGGAGCTGCTGGCCCTCATCGCCGAGGACCCCTCGATGGCGCAGACGCTGGAGGAGTCGACCGCTTACCTGCGGGCCGAGATCGCCTACGCCTGCCGCACCGAGGGGGTGCTGCACCTCGAGGACCTCATGATGCGCCGGACCCGGCTCATCTACGAGGCGCCGGACAAGGGCCTGCACACGGTGCCGGAGATCGCCGCCATCGCCGCCGCCGAGCTCGGCTGGGACGAGACCACGACGCAGGCCGAGATCGAGGCATACACCGCCCGGGCCGAGGCGGAGATCGCGGCGGCGGCCGAGCCGGACGACCAGAGCGCCGCCCGCGTGCGAGCGGACCTCGGTGAGGTCGCCCCGTTGCAGGCGATGGGCTCGGGCGCCGAGGCGTCCGACTGACGGGACCGAGCGCCCGCCCGGACCCGTAGGTGACACGAAAGGAAACATCCCGTGGGAGAGATCTTCGTCTCCGAGGTGCTCGGCACCATGATGCTGCTGCTCTTGGGCTGCGGCGTGGTCGCCAACGCGATCCTGCCCAAGACCAAGGGCACCGGCGGTGGTGCCAGCGCCGCCTGGCTGCTCATCAACTTCGGCTGGGGCCTCGGCGTCTTCGCCGGCGTGTTCACCGCCTACAAGTCCGGGGCGCACATCAACCCGGCGGTCACCGTGGGTCTGCTGGCCAACGGGGCCGAGGAGTTCGCGCCCGGTGTCGCCGTCAACGTCGGCAACATGGTCGTCTACCTCGCCGCCCAGATGCTCGGCGCCTTCCTCGGCGCGGTGCTGTGCTGGGTCGCCTACAAGCAGCACTTCGACGCCGACGGCGACCCCGCGGCGAAGCTGGGCGTCTTCTCCACCGGGCCGGAGATCCGGAACTACGGGTGGAACCTCGCGACCGAGATCATCGGCACCTTCGTGCTGGTCTTCGTCGTCATCATGTTCGGCAACACGCCGAACGAGCTCGGCCCGCTCGCGGTGGCGCTGCTCGTCGTCGGCATCGGCGCCAGCCTCGGTGGCCCCACCGGGTATGCCATCAACCCCGCACGAGACCTCGGCCCCCGCATCGCGCACGCGGTCCTGCCCATCCCCGGCAAGGGCAGCAGCGACTGGAGCTACTCCTGGGTGCCGGTCGTCGGGCCGCTCATCGGCGGTGTCATCGCCGGTCTCGTGGCTGCCCTCTACGGCTGACCGCACTCCCCCATCGACCATGCACAACGACGTGAAGGAGCAAGTCCATGGCTGACTACGTCCTGGCCATCGACCAGGGAACGACCAGCACCCGAGCCATCGTGTTCACCAAGAGCGGCGAGATCCACTCGGTCGGCCAGAAGGAGCACGAGCAGATCTTCCCCAAGGCCGGCTGGGTCGAGCACGACCCCGCCGAGATCTGGGAGAACACCAAGGAGGTCATCGGCATCGCCCTGGGCAAGGGTGGTGTCGGCAACGACGAGCTCGCGGCCATCGGCATCACCAACCAGCGCGAGACCGCGGTGGTGTGGGACAAGAACACCGGTGAGGCGGTCTACAACGCCATCGTCTGGCAGGACACCCGGACCGACAAGATCGTCGCCGAGCTGGGTGGTGACGACGGCGCGGACAAGTACAAGGACATCTGCGGGCTGCCGCTCGCGACCTACTTCTCCGGCCCGAAGGTCAAGTGGATCCTCGACAACGTCGAGGGGGCCAAGGACCGCGCCGAGGCCGGAGACCTGCTCTTCGGCAACACCGACAGCTGGGTGCTGTGGAACCTCACCGGCGGCACGGAGGGCGGCGTGCACGTCACCGACGTCACCAACGCCTCGCGCACCATGCTCATGGACCTGAAGTCGCTGTCCTGGTCCGAGACGGTCGCCGGCGACATGGGCATCCCCCTGTCGATGCTCCCGGAGATCAAGTCCTCGGCCGAGGTCTACGGCGAGAGCACCAAGCTCAAGGTGCCGATCGCCGGGATCCTCGGTGACCAGCAGGCCGCCACCTTCGGGCAGGCCTGCTTCGAGAAGGGGATGAGCAAGAACACCTACGGCACCGGCAACTTCATGCTGCTCAACACCGGCACCGAGATCGTCCCGAGCGAGAACGGCCTGCTCACCACCGTCTGCTACAAGATCGGGGATCAGGACGCGGTGTATGCCCTCGAGGGCTCGATCGCGGTGACCGGCTCGCTGGTGCAGTGGCTGCGGGACAATATCGGCCTCATCTCGGACGCGCCGGAGATCGAGAAGCTCGCGACCCAGGTCGACGACAACGGCGGGTGCTACATCGTCCCGGCCTTCTCCGGGCTCTTCGCGCCCTACTGGAAGGACGACGCCCGCGGCGCGATCGTCGGGCTGACGCGCTACGTCAACAAGAATCACATCGCCCGGGCGGCGCTGGAGTCCACCGCCTTCCAGACGCGGGAGGTGTCCGACGCGATGAACGCCGACTCCGGTGTCGAGCTCACCGAGCTGCGCGTCGACGGCGGCATGGTCGCCAACGAGACGCTCATGCAGTTCCAGGCCGACATCCTCGGCGTGGACGTGGTCCGCCCGAAGGTGGCGGAGACGACGGCGCTGGGCGCGGCGTATGCCGCGGGCATCGCCGTCGGCTTCTTCTCGGGTGAGCAGGACGTCGTGGACAACTGGGAGGAGGGCCAGCGCTGGAGCCCGCAGATGAAGGAGGCCGAGCGCGAGCGGCTCCTGCGCCAGTGGAAGAAGGCGGTCACCAAGACCTTCGACTGGATGGACGAGGACGCCGAGGCCGCCGAGGAGGCGGTCGAGGAGGCCACGGACGCCTGACAGGCATCGATTCGGTCACGATCCGGCCCGGGTGAGCATGTCTCGCCCGGGCCGGACGTATGGTGCGCCCATGACGAAGAACTCGCTCTTTCCCGTGATCGCGGCCAGCGCCCTGGCCTTCTCCCTGGCCGCGTGCGGCTCCGACGACGGTGGCTCCGACGACTCCGGCTCCGGCGGTGAGGCCGGCGCCGCCGAGATGGAGCTCATCACCGAGGGCACGCTGACGGTGTGTTCGGAGGTCCCCTACGAGCCGTTCGAGATGGAGGACTCCTCCACCGAGTCCGGCTACAGCGGCTTCGACATCGACCTGATGCAGGCCATCGCCGACGGGCTCGAGCTGGAGCTCGAGGTCAAGGACTCCTCCTTCGACGCCCTCGAGTCGGGCCTGGCCCTCAACTCCGGTGACTGCGACGTCGCGGCCTCGGCCATGACGATCACCGAGGACCGGCAGGAGAACCTCGCCTTCTCCGAGGGCTACTACGACTCCCAGCAGTCGCTGCTCGTCCCCGAGGACTCCGACATCGCCAGCATCGAGGACCTCGCCGGGGCCAGGGTCGCCGTGCAGCAGTCGACCACCGGCGAGGCCTACGCGCAGGAGAACGCCGCGGACGCCACCATCACCGCCTTCCCGGGCAACCCCGAGATGTTCCAGGCGATCCAGGCGGGCCAGGTGGACGCCATCCTGCAGGACCTGCCGGTCAACGTGGAGAACGCCCGCCAGGGCGGCTTCATGATCGTCGAGGAGTACTCCACCGACGAGCAGTACGGCTTCGCCATGCAGCAGGACAACACCGGCCTGGTGGAGGCGGTCAACGAGCAGCTGAGCGCGCTGCGTGACAGCGGCGACTACGACACCATCTACGACACCTACTTCAGCGCCGAGGGCTGAGTCGACGACGCAGATGCCTTCCTTGACCCGCACCCAGCGGCAGCGGGGTGTCCGGCTCTCGCTGTACGCCCTCTTCGTCCTCCTGGTCGGTGGCCTCGTCCTGGTCGCCGACCGAGAGGCGATCCGCGAGAACTTCTTCATGCGCGAGGCTTCACCGAGAACTGGCAGGACTTCGTCACCGTCGGTGCGCGCAACACCGTCCTCTACACGCTGATCTCCTTCGTCGGCGGCTTCATGCTGGCGCTGGTCCTCGTGCTGATGAAGCTGGCCCCGATCGCCCCGTTCCGCTGGGTGGCCACCGCCTACATCGAGCTCTTCCGCGGGCTGCCTGCCCTGGTCGTCATCCTCTTCATGGCCTTCGGAGTGCCCATCGCCTTCGGATGGCGCCCGCCTGGGGGCACTATAGGCGCCGGGCTGGTCGCCCTGATGCTCGTGGCCGGTGCCTACATGGCCGAGACGCTGCGCGCCGGCATCGAGGCGGTGCCCAAGGGGCAGACCGAGGCGGCCCGGTCGCTGGGCATGAACGGTCCCTGGACCATGGCCACCGTCGTCATGCCGCAGGCGTTGCGCATCGTGGTCCCGCCGCTGACCAACGAGCTCGTCATCCTCATCAAGGACACCTCGCTGCTCTTCGTCGTCGGGATGGCCGTCAACGAGAAGGAGCTCACGACGATGGCTCGGGACTTCATGACCAGCGGCCCCTCCGCCGGGACGGCGACGTCGCTGGTCTTCGCCTGCCTGCTCTACCTCGCAATCACGCTGCCGCTCACCCAGCTGGTCGCCTGGCTGGAGCGCCGACAGAAGAGGTCCCGCTGACATGACGGCACTCCACCCCACCCAGCAGGTCGACCCGGTCGCCCCCGCGATCGAGGTCCGCGACCTGCACAAGTCCTTCGGCGACAACGAGGTGCTCACCGGCATCGACTTCCACGTGGACTCCGGCCAGGTGGTCTGCGTCATCGGCCCGTCCGGCTCGGGCAAGTCCACGCTGCTGCGGTGCGTCAACCGGCTGGAGGAGCCCACCGCCGGACAGGTGCTCATCGAGGGCATCGACATCACCGACCCGGAGACCGAGCTGGACGCCGTCCGCTCCCGGATCGGCATGGTCTTCCAGCAGTTCAACCTCTTCAGCCACATGACCGTCCTGCGCAACCTCACCATCGCCCAGCAGCGGGTGAAGAAGCGCGGGCGCAAGGAGGCCGAGCAGGTCGCGCGGGCCAACCTGGAGCGGGTCGGGCTCACCGAGAAGGTCGACGCCTACCCGGCGCACCTGTCCGGTGGCCAGCAGCAGCGGGTCGCCATCGCGCGGGCGCTGTCGATGGACCCGGACATGATGCTCTTCGACGAGCCGACCTCGGCCCTGGACCCCGAGCTCGTCGGCGACGTGCTCGACGTCATGAAGACGCTGGCCGCCGAGGGCATGACGATGATGGTCGTCACGCACGAGATGGGCTTCGCCCGCGAGGTCGGCGACAAGCTGGTCTTCATGGCCGACGGCGTCATCGTCGAAGAGGGCGACCCGCGCGAGGTGCTCGGCAACCCGCAGCAAGCCCGCACCCAGGACTTCCTCGCCAAGGTCCTCTGACCCACCGAGCGTCGCGAATGATTGCCCTCCGGCAACCACGAGCGACGCTCGGTGGGGCGCAGAGCAACCACGAGCGGCGCTCGGTGGGTCAGGGCTCGATGAGGTCCTTGAGCTGGGCCAGTCCCTTCTCTAAGTCCTTGCCGACCAGCCTGTCCATCGACAGCACCCGGCCCAGGACGCGCATGAGGCCGGTGTGCTCCCCCGACATGCTCCAGGTCACCATCGTCGCCGCACCCCCGTCCTCCGGGTCCAGGTCGAAGCGGATGACGTTGTCGGAGGGGAACGGCTTCTCGAAGTGGAGGTCCAGGTCCACCCGCGAGGGGCGCTGCGCACTCGTGATGGTCATCGACCCCGACCCCGCCTGCTTGTCGCCGTCCCAGGCATACCCCGAGCCCACGCCCGACTTCGGACCCGAGTAGGAGCGCTCCATGTCGGGGTCCACACCCTCCCACGGCGACCAGTCCCGCCAGCGGCGGAAGTCGACGAGCTCGGTGAAGACCCGCTCAGGTGCTGCCTCGATGCGGGTCGTCCGGGACACGCGGTAGGGCACGGGCGCCAGGGGCATGCGGTCAGCTCCTCGTCACTGCTCGAACCACTGCGGTTCGTCGGGATCCGGCCAGACCAGCTCGGGGCGCTGGAGGTCGGTGTTGTCCAGGATCCAGTCGGGGGCCCAGGTGCGGGACTGCAGCCGGTAGATCTCCTGGGCCTCAACATAGCGCGCGTTGGACTCGTGGGCGGGATCGTCCGCCCCGGCGAGGCGGGGGAAGCGGGCGTTGCCGCGCGGCACGGTCACGGAGGGCGGGGCAGTGACCAGACCGGTGGCGTCCCACTCGCCGCGCAGCTCGGGGCGGCGCAGGAAGACGCCCTCGACGAGGAGCAGCGCATCGACGGCCAGCGGCACCGGCTCGGGGAAGACCGGGACGTCGCGGGCGACGTCGAAGACGGCCGGCACGACGTCCTGTCCGGCGCGGAACGGCCACAGGACGGCCCGGCGCAGGGCGTCGTAGTCGTAGGAGTCCTCGTAGCAGGTCGTCCCCGTGCTGCCGCGGGCGTGCCGGTGCGCAGCGGGGTGGTGGAAGCCGTCGACCGAGATCGCGTGCAGCTCCCGGCCGGCCACGTGCGGTGCCAGCGCCGCGAGCTCGCGCGCCAGATGGCTCTTGCCCACCCCGTCCGGCCCGTCCAGGGCCACGACGGCACGCTCCCCCGGCCGCACCGCGAGCAGCAGCCCCAGCAGGTCGACCAGCACGAGCTGTCGCAGGGGCAGGAATCCGGGCGCACTCACCGCCTCAGGATAGGCGGGTGTCCCCCCACTCCATGTAGACGCCGTTCTCGAGCAGCGTGGCCCAGTCCGGTGGCTGCTTCTCCACGAATCCGACCGTGCGGTAGAGCGACCGCGCGCGGGTGTTGTCAGCGCTGACGTCGAGCCACACGCGGTGCACCCCGGGGTTGGCCAGGGCGTGCTCGAGCAGCTGCCGCAGCAGCAACCGGCCCAGGCCCTGCCCCCGGCCCTCGGGCGCGACCACCATGCGCCGGATCTCGACGACGTCGCCCTCGCTCACGCCGACGAGGACGCCGAAGGCGATGACCCGGTCGAGCCGGTCCACCAGCACCCAGTGCTCCAGGTCCGGGTCGTCCAGCGCCGCGCTGTGCCAGTCGAGGCCGCCCTGCCCGAGGAAGGGGCTGGTGTCCATGGCCTCCTCGAAGCGCACCACCGTCGAGAGGTCGCCGGAGCGCGTGTGGCGCAGGTGGGAGCCCACGACGAGCCCGCCACGGTCCCGGCCCAGCGGACGCTCCCTGACGTGCGGCGTGCCGCTCGCCCGGGGTGCCGTGACGACGATCATCTCCAGGTCGTCCTCGGCGTCGTTGCGCATGTAGTGGTGCGTGCGCGGTGGCACCTCGATGCCCGACTCCGCCGGCACCCGCACCTCGCGCTGGCCGAGCGTCATCGTGCCCGTCCCGGCCAGGACGTAGAAGAACTGGCGCGAGCCCTGGTGGCTGTGCGGATTGCCCGCCGTGCCCGGCGGCATGTGCTCGTGCACCACCGTGAGGTCGGCCCGCTCCACGAAGTGGTAGGCCTGGCACACCTCGTGCCACGTCGACTGGCGGGCGGTCTGCCGGCTGATGGGGTCGGGCACCATGACCAGACGTTACCGGTCCCGTGTGTCGAGCGGGTTACCCGACGGTGACGGTCGGCGAGCCGGCGACCTCGTCCCCGGCCTCACCCTCGCCCATCTCCTCGGCGATCCGGGAGGCCTCCTCGATGAGGGTCTCGACGATCTGGCTCTCGGGCACCGTCTTGATGACCTCGCCCTTGACGAAGATCTGGCCCTTGCCGTTGCCGGAGGCCACACCGAGGTCGGCCTCCCGGGCCTCGCCGGGGCCGTTGACGACGCACCCCATGACCGCGACGCGCAGCGGGACCTCCATGCCCTCCAGACCGGCGGTCACCTCGTCGGCCAGGGTGTAGACGTCGACCTGCGCGCGACCGCAGGACGGGCAGGACACGATCTCCAGCTTGCGGGGCTTGAGGTTGAGGCTCTGCAGGATCTGGTTGCCCACCTTGACCTCCTCGACCGGCGGGGCCGACAGCGAGACCCGGATCGTGTCGCCGATGCCCCGCGAGAGCAGGGAGCCGAAGGCGACCGAGGACTTGATCGTGCCCTGGAAGGCCGGGCCGGCCTCGGTGACGCCGAGGTGCAGCGGCCAGTCCCCCCGCTCGGAGAGCATCTCGTAGGCCCGGACCATGACGACCGGGTCGTTGTGCTTCACCGAGATCTTGAAGTCGTGGAAGTCGTGCTCCTCGAAGAGGCTGGCCTCCCACACCGCGGACTCGACGAGCGCCTCGGCCGTGGGCTTGCCGTACTTCTCCAGCAGCCGCTTGTCCAGCGACCCGGCGTTGACACCGATGCGCAGCGAGACCCCCGCGTCCTTGGCGGCCTGCGAGATCTGCTTGACCTGGTCGTCGAACCTGCGGATGTTGCCGGGGTTGACCCGCACGGCCGCGCAGCCCGCGTCGATCGCGGCGTAGACGTATTTCGGCTGGAAGTGGATGTCGGCGATGACCGGGATCTGGGACTTCTGCGCGATGGCGGGCAGGGCGTCGGCGTCGTCCTGGGTGGGGCAGGCCACCCGGACGATGTCGCAGCCGGTGGCCGTCAGCTCGGCGATCTGCTGCAGCGTGGCGTTGATGTCGGTCGTCGGGGTCGTGGTCATCGACTGCACCGACACCGGTGCGTCGCCCCCGACCTCGACCTTGCCGACCTTGATCTTGCGGGTCGGACGGCGGGGCGCGAGCACGGGCGGCGGGGCCGAGGGCATACCGAGGGAGATGGGGACACCAGCAGTCATGCGGTCATTGTCGCACCCATCGCTGACGGATCCCTGGGTGGTCGCTGGACACCTCAGCCGAGCTGGATCGGCCGCACGATGTCGGCGTAGATGAGCAGGACGGTCATGCCGAGCAGACCGATGGCGACGGCGTAGGCGATGGGGAGCGCGGCCGCGGTGTCGACCGGACCCGGGTCCGGACGCCGGAAGATCCGCGCCCAGGTCTTCTTCGCCCCCTCCCAGAGGGCCCCCGCGACGTGGCCGCCGTCCAGCGGCAGCAGCGGGATGAGGTTGAACACGAACAGCGCCATGTTGAGCGAGGCGAGGACCGAGACCAGCAGCCAGAAGCGTTCCCCGGCGCTCTCCACGAAGCCCTCGATGCCGTTCTGCGTGACGTCGCCGGCGACCCGGCCGACACCCACCACCGACATCGGGCCGTTCGGGTCGCGCTCCTCGGTGCCGAAGGCCGCCTGGGAGACGTCCACGAGACGTTGCGGCAGCGTGAGCACGATGCGCGCCGTGCCGGTGAACATCTCCCCGACCATGCCGGGGACCGCGGTGATCGGCTGCGGCTCGTGCACGATCGTGGGCGAGGCGCCGAGGAAGCCGACCTCCCCGTAGACGTTCTCGCCCTGCTCGTCGAGCACGGGCAGCCCGTCCGCGCCGACCAGCGGGCGCTCCCGCAGCACCAGGTCCGCCGTCAGCTCCCGCCGGGCACCGTCCCGCTCCACCACGAAGGTGGCCTGCTCGCCGGCGTTCTGGATGGCATACGTGGTGTCGGCCCAGTCGTCCACGGGCGTGCCGTCGACCGAGACGATGGTGTCCCCGACCTCGAAACCGGCCGCGGCCGCGGGCGAGGGCTCCTGCCCGGTGCAGTCCTCGTCGGTGACGACGGTGTTGGCGCAGGGAGCGACCTCGCTGACGACCGGTCGGACGAAGGCGGGGCCCTGCATCGTCATCAGCAGCGTGATGAGCACGGCGCTGATCGCGAGGTTCATCAGCGGACCGCCCGCCATGACGACCACCCGCTTCCACACCGGCAGCTTGTAGAAGACGCGGTCGGTGTCCTCGGGCCGGACCTCCTCCAGCGAGTCCTGGCGGGCCTGCTCGATCATGAGGTGCAGCGGGTTGGAGCTGCTCGCGCGCACCCGTCCGTCGTCACCGGGGCGGGGCGGGAACATCCCGATCATCCGGACGTAGCCACCGAGCGGGATCGCCTTGAGGCCGTACTCCGTCTCCCCGCGCCGGGTCGACCACAGTGTCGGGCCGAAGCCGACCATGTACTGCGTGCACCGCACGCGGAAGAGCTTGGCCGGGACGAGGTGCCCGATCTCGTGCAGCGCGATCGACGCGGCGATGCCGACGAAGACCACGACCACACCGAGCAGGTACAGCATGCGGCGAACTCCTCGTCAGTCCCGGGGACGTCGGTCGATGCTACGCGCGGCGGCCTCGCGCGCCCAGCCGTCGGCGGCGAGCACCTCCTCCACCGTCAGGTCAACCCCTGACGGCGACGCGGAGTTCCCGCCGACGTGCTCGTCGACGACCTCGGCGACCACGTCGACGATGCCGAGGAAAGGCAGGCGGTGCTCGTGGAAGGCGGCGACGCAGACCTCGTTGGCGGCGTTGTAGACCGCGGGAGCGGTGCCCCCTGCCCGTCCCACCTGCTCGGCCAGCCGCACCGCGGGGAAGGCCTCGTCGTCCAGCGGCAGGAAGTCCCACGTGGAGGCCCGGGTCCAGTCGCACGCCGGAGCGACGTCGGCCAACCGCTCCGGCCAGGACAGACCGAGGGCGATGGGGATGTGCATCGTCGGCGGCGAGGCCTGCGCGAGGGTCGAGCCGTCCACGAACTCGACCATGGAGTGCACGATCGACTGGGGATGCACCACCACCTCGATCGCGTCGAAGGGCACGTCGAAGAGCAGGTGCGCCTCGATCACCTCCAGGCCTTTGTTGACCAGGGTCGCGGAGTTGGTGGTGACCACCTGCCCCATGTCCCAGGTGGGGTGGGCCAGCGCCTCCTGCGGCGTGACGTCGGCCAGCTCGGCGCGGGACCGACCACGGAAGGGACCCCCGCTGGCGGTGAGCACGAGTCTGCGGACCTCGCCGCGCGCCCCGGCGCGCAGCGCCTGGGCGATGGCGCTGTGCTCGGAGTCGACCGGCACGATCTGGCCGGGTCGGGCCGCCCGCGTCACCAGGGTGCCCCCGACGATCAGGGACTCCTTGTTGGCGAGGGCCAGCGTGCTCCCGGCGGCGAGCGCGGCGAGGGTGGGACGCAGCCCGATGCTCCCGGTGATGCCGTTGAGCACGACGTCCGCGCCCTGGCCCGCCACCCGCTCGGCGGCGTCCGGCCCGGTGTGGATCTCGGGACGGTATGCCCGGAGCCCGGCGGCCCGGGCCGCCTCGTCCAGGGCGTCGGCCAGCTCGGAACGCGCGCCGGTGTCGTCCCTGGCGATCGCCACCTGGTCGACCCGCAGCTCGGCCGCCTGCCGGGCGAGCGATCTCAGGTCTCCCCCGCCCGCGGCGAGCGCCTGCATCCGGAACCGGTCCGGGTGGGCGCGGACGACGTCGATCGCCTGGGTGCCGATCGATCCGGTCGACCCGAGCAGGGTCAGGCTCCGTGGACTCACCGGTTCATTGTGCCGTGCGGCGCCGCCAGGTGGCGGCCGGCCGGGACACCGGGAGCGCCAGCGCGGAGCCGATGAGCAGGCCGAGCGCGATCGAGGCCACGATCCTGACGGTCCCCAGCTGCGTCGCGCCGTCCCCGGTGCCGACCCCGATCTGGCTGACCCCCCTGAGACCCACGGTCCCGGGGACGAGCAGCCAGAAGGAGGGCAGGAAGGCCACGAGCCGCGGCACGTCCTCCCGGAAGCGTCCCAGCAGCGCCACGGCGAAGGCGGCCAGCGAGGGCAGCAGCGAGCCGAGCAGCGTGTGCCGCCCGGACTGCGTGGGGAGCAGGCTCACCACGGGGGACGCGAGCGCGGCGACGGCGACCTCGGGCAGGCCGGGCTGCAGGATGAGCAAGATCCCGACCGACACCCCCATGAGGCCGAGGTGACGCACCCAGGCGGGGGTAGGGGTGCGGGAGGGCCCGGATGGCGTCGAGCTCGGTCTCGGCCTGCGCCATCGTCAGCCGTCCCGTGTCCAGGAAGTGGCGCACCGGGTGCACCGCGGCGCACTGGTCAAGCCGGAGCGGGCCGCGCACCGGGGCGATCGAGGCGGGTGCCCCGGCGCTGAGGCTGAGGAAGACCGCGGTCGGGCTGGCGGCGACCTGAACCCCCGGGTAGCCGGCCCGCGCACCCAGCGAGCGCACCGCCCGCTCGACGTCGACCACCGGCTCGCCGGAGGCGGCCAGCTCCCCGGCCATCCGCAGCAGCACGGTGCGGGTCAGCAGCGCCTGCTGCGGCTCGGGGGCGTGGTCGCTCACCGGCCTACGGTATGCCGTCCGGCGCGACCGGCTCCACGACGCGCTCCACCCACCCCCGCACGAGGTCACGCACGTCGCCGGGCGTGACGGGCTCGAAGACCGGCCCGCCGACCTCCCCGTCGGTGCCGGTCCCGGGCCGGGCCAGGTGGCAACCGTGCTCGCCGACCGCCAGCAGGACCGACTCCTCCGGGCCGACCTCGGGGGTGGACCCTGGACCGGGCTCCGCGCCCGCGACGGGCTCGGGCCGCACCAGGGTGAGCTCCGCGAGCACCGATGCCCGCAGCCGCGCCGCCGCGGCGTCGGGATCGCCGAGGTCGAGGACCATCGCCTCGCCCTGCCCGGCCACCGCGTCCGGTGGCAGCACCGGCGCGAGGGCCCGGTCGGCCAGCTCGGACGGCTCGAGGCACAGGTCCAGACCGTGCCAGCCGGTGTGGTGCTGGTCCTCGACCACTCCCCCGGCCTCGATCAGGTGCAGCAGCCGCAGGTCGGGACGGTCCTCCGCGCCTGCCAGGCGCCGCTCGACGACCAGGAGCGCGCGGGCGGCGAGCCGCACGTCGAGCAGCAGGAGCACCAGCTCGGCCAGCGGCTGGTCCTCGACGAGCCGACCGTGGGCGTCGAGCAGGCCACGCCCCTGGAGCGAGCGCAGCGCCTCGTCCCGGGCACCCTCGCGCCGCTGGAGGTCTGCGCCTTCCGTCAGCGGCTCAGGTTGCGGGTCGAGCCCGAGGTGGGCCGCGTGCGCCCGTTCGAGCAGGTCGAGCTCCTCGGGCGTGACCACGAGCAGCGGGCCGGTGCCCACGCCCGGCACCTCGGCCGCGGAGGGATCGACGCCGGTCACGGTCCCCACCGGCCCAGGTCCACCGGCACCGGGAGTTTCGGTGGGAGGGGGACGACCGGCATGAGGATCGGGTCCCCCAGCTGACGCCACCAGTCCCGGACCGGCTCGATGTCGGGCAGCCGCCCGACGACCTGGTCGACCAGCTCCCGGGCGGGGAGGCGCAGCGGTGCCCCGGGCGGCAGCCCCACGACCCGGTGGCGCGGGTCGCGCAACGGCTCCAGCACCGGCGCCACCGTCTCGCGGACGTCGGAGACCCGGCGCCCGACCTCGTGGGTCAGGGCGCTCCTGGCGCGGCCGAGCGCCACCCGCGCCGACCGCAGCCGGGTGAGCGCCCGGCCGTGCGCCCGCACCGTCGCCTCCCCCACCCGCCGCGCCAGCCGCGGGGCCTCCCGGCGCAGGTAGCGAGCGGCGATGACGGCACCGTCGACCGCGGCGTTGCCGGCCGACCACGCCTGGTAGGCGGCCAGCAGCCCCACTCCGATCGGGCCGGCCACGGGCACGACCGGGGTGGCCACGACGAGCACACCCCCGATCAACCCACCACCGGCCAGCACCCGCGTGACGTCGCCCCGCCACCCGGAGTAGCCGCCGCCGTCCTTCACGTCCGACCAGGCCGTGAACCACGCCGCGACCATCCCGACCGGACCGGGGACCAGACGGACCCGCGACAGCAGCTTCGGCGCGTCCCGCAGCCGGCCCAGCGCGCGCAGCCGGGCCAGCGCCCGCTGGGCGCGTCGCATGGCCACCTGACGCACCTGCAGGGCCCGGGCCCACCGGGCCCGGGCCCGGTGGATCACCACCTGCGTGGTCCGCACCACCCGCTCGACGGTGCCCCAGGCATACCCCACGGCGTCGAGTGCCTTCTTCGGGACCTCGGCGACCCGGCGCACGTCGTCGAAGAGGTCCACGGCCTCCCGGACCTGCTGCGCGCTGCGCTCCTGCGTGGTGCGGAAGTCCTCCTCGACCTCCTGGACCCGCCGGCGCGCGGTCTGCACCTCCTGCTCCAGCTGCTCGAGCCGTCGCCGCCACAGGGCCTCGAGCGCAGGCTCCGGCGGCGGCCCGGGCGCACGCAGGGCCGCGGACTCCCCCGCCGCGCGCTCCCCGGCCCGCTGCCACCGGAGCACCTCCTCGGTGGCGCCACGTGCCGCCGAGGCGCACTCGGCCACGGCGCGCGCAGCGTGCTGCGAGGGCCGTGCCGCGGAGCGCGTCACCCGGTGCACGGTCTGCACGCGGGCGCGGGCCTGCCACGCGGCCAGGCCCGACCATCCGCCCTCCGTGGGGCTGCTGCCCAGCACCTCCTCGGCCACGGACTCGATCTGGGCTCCTGCCTCGCGCAGCAACCGTGCTGCCCGCTCCAGCTCCTCCGGCGAGACGGTCAGCACCGAGCCGGTCACGGCGTCCACCCCGCCGGTCCGTGCGCACGCCACCCGCCGCTAAGGAGCCGCTCGACGAGCAGGTAGTCCTCCCGCGCCTGCCGGGTGGCCCGCGCGAGCGACCTGCCCTGCTGCCCCAGCTCGTGCAGCCCGCCGCGCCAGCGCCCGGTCACGGCCTGGGCAGCCTGCGCCAGCGCACCCTCGCCCGCCCCGTGGGCGACCATCGTCAGCACCCGCGCCACCCCGTCGGCGAGGTCCTCCAGCGCGGCCCCTGCCCCGTCCTGCTGCTGCGCCGCGGCGGCCAGCTGGTCGCCGTCCACGCGCACGACCTCTGCCATCTGCGCCCCTCCCTGTCGGTCCGGACCTGGAGCGTCCGGCTCGGTGTCGAGGCTAGGCAGGTCGGCGGCTCCGCCGCAGAAGTTGTCCACAGGCCCGGGACGTCGTCGTCACGGACCGGTACGCCGACGCCTACTCGCGGAAGACCGTCCGCAGGGTGTCGAGGACGCCCTGGCCCTCGATGGTGGACGGCACCATCGGCGTCTCCCCGTCGGCGATCTGCCGCATCGTGCGCCGCAGGATCTTGCCCGACCGGGTCTTGGGCAGCGCGTCCACGACGTCGACCCGCCGCAGCGCGGCGACCGCCCCCACCTCGGAGCGCACCCGCGCGACGAGCTCCTCCCGCAGCCGGGCCACCCCGGCCTCACCGGTGTCGGTCCCCGACTTGAGCACCACCAGGGCCCGGGGGACCTGGCCCTTGAGGTCGTCGGCGACGCCGATGACCGCGCACTCGGCCACCGCCGGGTGCCCCGCCAGCGCCTCCTCCAGCGAGCCGGTCGAGAGCCGGTGACCGGCGACGTTGAGCACGTCGTCGGTGCGCCCCATGACGAAGACGTAGCCGTCGTCGTCGACATACCCTCCGTCGCCGGACAGGTAGTAGCCCTCGTGGGCGGACAGGTAGGAGTCGACAAAGCGCTGGTCGTCCTGCCACAGCGTGGGCAAGGTCCCGGGCGGCAGCGGCAGCCGCAGGCAGATGGCGCCCTCCGTGCCGGCCGGTACCTCCACCCCCTGCGGGTCGAGCACGCGGACGTCGTAGCCCACGGTCGGCGGTCCGGGGCTGCCCGGACGGATCTCGAAGAGCGCGCCGTCGGGCCCGACCGGGTTGATCGCGATCGGCCAGCCGGTCTCGGTCTGCCACCAGTTGTCGACGACGGGCACCCCGAGGTGCTCGGTCGCCCACGACCAGGTGTCCGGGTCGAGCCGCTCCCCCGCGAGGAAGAGCGCGCGGAAGCCGGACAGGTCGTGGCCGCCGATCAGCTCCCCGGCCGGGTCCTGCTTGGTGACCGCCCGGATCGCCGTCGGGGCGGTGAAGGCCGCGACGGCGCCGTGCTCGGCCACCACCCGCCAGAGGGCTCCCGCGTCCGGGGTGCCGACCGGCTTGCCCTCGTAGAGGACCGTGGTCGCCCCGGTGAGCAGCGGGGCGTAGACGATGTAGGAGTGGCCGACGACCCACCCGACGTCGGAGGCGCAGAACCACGTCTCGCCCGGCTGCACGCCGTAGAGGTGCGTCATCGACCAGCGCAGCGCGACGGCATACCCGCCGCTGTCGCGCACGATGCCCTTGGGCCGGCCCGTGGTCCCCGAGGTGTAGAGGACGTAGAGCGGGTCGGTCGCGCGCACCGGCACGCACGCCGCGGGCGCGACGGCGTCCGGGTGCATCAGCGTGGCCCAGTCGAGGTCGCGCTTGCCCAGCTCGCACGGCTGCTGCTCGCGCTGCACGACGACGCAGTGGTCGGGGGTATGCCCGGAGCGCTCGATGGCGGCGTCCAGCATGGGCTTGTAGGGCACCACGCCGGAGGGCTCGATGCCGCACGAGGCGGACACCACGACGGTGGGCCGGGCGTCCTCGATCCGGGCGGCGAGCTCGGCCGGGGCGAAGCCACCGAAGACCACGGAGTGGACGGCACCGATCCGGGCGCAGGCCAGCATCGTGATCACCGCCTCCGGCACCATCGGCAGGTAGACCACGACGCGGTCCCCCTGCCCCACGCCGAGGTCGCGCAGCACGCCGGCGCACCGGGCCACGAGGTCGAGCAGCTCGGCATACGTGTAGCGCCGGGTGGTGCCGGTGACCGGGCTGTCGTAGATCAGCGCGGTCTGGTCGGCGCGCCCGTGGACGACGTGGCGGTCGAGGGCGTTGTAGCAGACGTTCAGCGTCCCGTCGGGGAACCAGCGGGGGAAGTGCGGGTCCCTGTCGTCGAGGACCTGGGCGGGTCGGTGGATCCAGTCGACGAGCCCGGCGGCCCCGCCCCAGAAGTCGACCGGGTCGGTCAGGCTCCCGGCGACGAGGTCTCGGTAGGACTGCGGGGACGCCGGGTCGCTGATCGCGCTCATGGGTCCATCACACACCCGCGCCGGACGGCGCGCCACACGTCGCCGTCCGGCGGTCCCGATCCTGCGACGGGCGGCGGATAGGGTCGCGAGGTATGCAGCGCCGCCAGCCCGTCAGCGAGGACGTCTCCGACCTGCGGGTCGGTGCCGGGCCCACGGCGGAGGTGCGCTACCGCAGGGTGGAGCCGCGGGCCGGGGAGGGCCCGCGCGAGGTGGAGGACCGGGCGACCTGGCGGCGATGGCTGGAGTCTGACGGGCCGATCCCCCCGCTGCGGGTGCAGGGCCTGGACCTCACCGCCGACCGGGAGCTGCTCCTCGGGCGCGCGGACCTGCATGGCCTGGTGGTCCTGGGCGGCCAGCTCGACGACGAGGTGGAGGCCCACCTGCGGGCCGGCGGGGCCCTGGTCTTCCCCGCGGCACCGCAGGCGCCGATCGACCCCTACCGCGGGCACCTCTACACCGCCGAGGAGCTGTATGCCGGCCTCGAGCAGGACGGGTACGCCCAGACGCCCGACGCCCGGGCCTACCGCTGGTTCGAGGACGCCGCCCTGCGGCACGACGCCTACGTCACCGCGCTGCGCGCCATCCACGACGACGCGATGTCCGACGCCCTGGCCGGGGTGCTGACCGACCGGCGGGCGGTCGGGGTCATGGGTGGGCACGCGCTGCAGCGCGGCACCCCGGAGTTCGCCGCCGCCGCACTGCTGGGGCACCGCCTCGCCCAGGACGGCGCGGTGGTGCTCACCGGTGGCGGGCCAGGGGCGATGGAGGCCGCCAACCTCGGCGCCTGGGCCGCGGACGAGGAGCTGCTGCAGACCGCGCTCGACTCCCTCGGCCGGGTGCCCGGCTTCGCGCCGGACGTCCGGGCGTGGGTCGAGCCCGCGCTGAGGCTGCGGGCGAGATCGGGCGAGGCGGTCGTGCCGCGTCGGCTGCGCAGCGTGGGCATCCCGACCTGGTACTACGGCCACGAGCCGCCGAACGCCTTCGGCCAGCTCATCGCGAAGTTCTTCAGCAACGCGCTGCGTGAGGACCTGCTGCTGGCGCACTCGCGGGGCGGCCTCGTCGTCCTGCCCGGCGCGGCCGGCACGGTGCAGGAGATCTTCCAGATGGCGACCCGGCTCTACTACGAGGTGGACGCACCGGAGCAGGGCTCTGCGCCGGTGGTGCTGGTGGGCCGCGAGCACTGGACCGAGCGGCTGCCGGTCTGGCCGCTGCTCCAGGCACTCGGTCAGGGCCGGTCCATGGGCGCCGCGCTGCACCTCGTCGACACCGTCGAGGAGGCTGCCGACCTGGTGACCGGGCGCGGCTGAGCACCGGGGTGCCCCGGGGCGGCGCGTATGTCCCGCAGTCCTCAGGAGCTGCAGAGCGGCGCGACGATCCCGTCGTCGGCGAGGCGTTCGGCATCGCCCTCGGTGACCCATTCCCCGTCCGGCGTGAGCCAGGCCGACGGGTCGTCCGCGGGCGGCGCGAGATCCATCCCCGACCACGTGGTCCTGGAGAAGGCCGTGCCGTCCTCACCGCGCACCACCACGGTGACCGGACCCTGCTCCCCGCTCGTCGGGGTGGCAGCGTCCCCGCTGAAGCCAGGTGGCGGCTGCCCCACCACCACGGTCTCCACCGTCCCGGTGCCCGCGTCGGCGACCATCCCCCACTCCTGCGCGTCCGTGCTTGCGTCCTCGCCCACGGTGACGTCCACGCCGGCCACACCAGCGCATTCACGCCCGGCCCAGAACTCGAGCCGGCCGTCGACCTGGCGCAGACCGACGAGGGATCCCTCGGGATCCTCGGGCGCGCTCCAGCATCCCGCCAGAGCTACCAGGAAGAGCGGAGCCACGGTCGCCCGGGGCATCAGTCGACGCACTGGAAGTATCCCCCGTCCTCGAAACCGGCCTCTTCCTCCATCGGGTGACCGCACGGGTCCAGGGGGTTGTGCCACAGGTAGCGTGCGGTGAAGCCCGAGTAGCCGTACCGTGCCCACTGCTGGGCGTGCACCTCCTCGTGGCGCAGCACCCGCCACAACGGATGGATCGAGTCGGGCGGGTCCTTGGTGTCGTTCTCGACCATGTCCCTCAGCCGTGCCGCCGGGTCGCTCGACTCGTCGTTGACCATGAAGATCTCGCCCCACATGGTCCCACCCTCGTAGGCGAACAGATCCGTCGTGCTGGGCATGAGCCGGTCCTCTCCCACCGCCATGAAGATGCCGTGGGGTGTCGCTGCCAGGGCCGCGCCGTCGTCGAGGACGAGATCGATGTCACCATCGCCGAACCAGGTGTCGAAGGTCCAGGAGTTGGCGTCCCGCCGCCAGGCGTTGCTCGAGGGCTCCCCGCCCGCGAGGAGCTCGGTCAGCTCGGCGATCCGTCGAGCGTCCTCACCGTGCTCCGCGGTGATGAGGAAGTAGGCGCGACCGTCCGGGTCGCGCATGACCTCGAGCTCCTCGAGGAGATCGAAGGTCCGGTCGTCGACACCCTCCTGCTGCGTCAGCGCGACCGGATCACCGCCCTGGGCCTGGACGTGCTGGAGCCACTCGCGCAGGTAGGCGGCAGGTGGGTCGGCGAGGACGCCCTCGTCCACCAGCTCGTGGTATCCCTCGATCACCGCCCGGGCGTCCGCGGTGGGGACGGCGATATCGGCGTGCAGCCCCTGGGTGGCGGACAGGAAGTCGGCGAGCGCGACGGCGTCCTCGCCGTCCCCGGTCATGATCACCTCGGCGAGAGCTCGGCATACCCGTCGGGCAGCTCCTCCGCCCGGGCAGCGGTCTGCAGGGCGAGCCGCAGCCCGCTCATGACGCCCCCGTGCGTGCGGGCGTAGTCGAGGTCGGCCTGCCCGGTCCGCTGCACCTCCATGTCCACGGACTCCAGGTATGCGGCCAGCTCTTCCGGGGACAGGGCGTCGAGCAGCGCCGAGGCGAAGTAGGGGTCGCTCGCATGCTCGCCGAGCTGGTCGGCCAGCCGCTGCGTGTGCGGGCCGTCGGCGATCTGGTCGGCGAGCTCCTGCGCGAGCTCCTCGGCCTCCTCGGGTGTGAGCCCGGACAGCTGCGACTCATCGATCTGCACGCTGGCCTGGATCCCCGGCGTCGAGGCCTCGACCTCCTCCGCCAGCGCCAGCCTGCGGCGCAGCATGGGCACCTGCGAGGTCAGCCAGTCCCCGGCCGTCCGCACCGGAGCGGCGTCCCCAGAGCCGAGGTCCGCCTGGTCCAGCAACCCGGAGAGCTCCCGGTGTGTGCTCTCGCCCTCGTCGCCGACGGCCCGCACGTCCTCGATGAGCCGCCGCATCGCCGCCAGGTGGATCTGGGTGAGGGGCACGACTACCTCGGCTCCCCCGCCGGGATCCGGGCCGGCGTGGTCGACCACTCGGCCCGGAGGGCCGTGGTGGTGGCCTCCGCGCCACGGAGCAGATCTCGTCGGGCCTCCTGCAGCCCCTCCTCGAACGGCCGCGCGGCGGATGACACCCAGGCGCCGGCGGCCAGGGCGTCCCGGGCCGGCCTCAGCACGTCGTCGAGCTCCTGCTCGATCGTCTCCGCGCGCTCCACCAGGCGGCGCAGCTCGGCCTTGCGCGGGTTGGCCACGTCCTCCGGCATCGGTCGACCCCCTCGTCGTCGTTCTCCCCCAATATAACCCCGGCGTCAGACCGAGGCGGCGAGCTGGCCGCAGGCGCCGTCGATGTCCGAGCCGCGGGTGTCCCGCACCGTCGTGGGGATGCCGTGGGCCAGCAGACGCTCGACGAACTGCTGCTCGACCCCCCGGCGCGAGGCGGTCCACCTGCTCCCGGGCGTCGGGTTGAGCGGGATGGGGTTGACATGCACCCAACCACGGCCGCGGGCGTGAGCTTGTCCCCGAGCAGGTCGGCGCGCCAGGCTTGGTCGTTGATGTCCCGGATGAGGGCGTACTCGATCGAGACGCGTCGCCCGGTCGCCTCGAAGTAGCGTCGGGCGGCGTCCAGCGCCTCGTCCACCTTCCACCGGGTGTTGATCGGGACCAGCTCGTCGCGGAGCTCGTCGTCCGGCGCGTGCAGGGACAGCGCGAGGGTCATGGGTATGCCCTCTCCCGCCAGCCGGTCGATCCCGGGCACCAGCCCGACGGTGGACATGGTGATCCCGCGCGCCGACATACCCAGCCCCTCCGGAGCCGCCTCGACGAGCCGGTGGACGGCACCGAGCGAGGCCTTGTAGTTGGCCAGCGCCTCGCCCATCCCCATGAAGACGACGTTGGACACCCGCAGCGCCTCCTGGACGTCACCGCCACCCTCGTCGCTCTCCTCCGCGCCTCCACGGAGGTCCCCGTGCCGCAGCGCGCGGGCGGCGGCGACGACCTGCTCGACGATCTCCGCGGTGGACAGGTTGCGCGTCAGACCTGCCTGACCGGTCGCGCAGAACGGGCAGTTCATGCCGCACCCGGCCTGGCTGGAGATGCACATCGTCACCCGACCCGGGTAGCGCATGAGCACCGACTCCACCATCGCCCCGTCGTGCAGGCGGTGGACCTGCTTGAGCGTCGCCCCGTCGTCGGCGGACAGCGTGCGGACCGGCGTGAGCAGGCGCGGGAGCAGCCCGTCGACGAGCTCGCCGCGCCCGGCCTTCGGCAGGTCGGTCATCTGCTCGGCGTCGGTGACGAGCCGCTCGAAGTAGTGGCGGCTGACCTGGTCGGCGCGGAAGGCGGGGATGCCCAGCTCGCGCGCCCAGTCCTTGCGCCCGGCCAGGTCGTGGTCGGCGAGGTGGGTGGGCGCCTTGCCGCGCCGGGGCGCGCGGAAGGTCAGCTGGCCCGGGGCAGGGCGGTCGGTGGAGGGGGTGGGCAGCTCGGTGGTCATGGCGCCCCCAGTGTCTCAGGTCGGGCCCCGACCTGCCGCATCCCTCAGACGAAGAGCCGCAGCAGCGCCCAGCAGACGGGCGCCGTGACGACGAGCGAGTCCAGCCGGTCCATGACGCCGCCGTGGCCCGGCAGGATGCTGCCCATGTCCTTGATGCCGAGGTCGCGCTTGATCGCCGACTCGGCCAGGTCACCCACGGTGGCGAAGGCTGCGGCGACAGCGCCGACGACGGCACCCGCCCACCAGGGTCCGTCGAGGATCAACGTCACGCAGGCCACACCCACCAGGGCGCTGGTGCCGACCGACCCCGCGAAGCCCTCCCACGACTTCTTCGGCGACAGCGAGGGTGCCATCGGCGTCCGCCCCCGCAGGACGCCCACGGCATACCCTCCGGTGTCCGAGGCCACCGTGACCAGCATGAAGGTGATGATGCGGCCCACCCCGTCCGGCTGGGCGAGCATCAGCGAGGTGATCCCGGCGAGCAGCGGCACGTAGGCCACGATGAAGACCCCGCCGGCGACGTCCCGCGCCGCGTCCTCCGGGTCGCCGACGCTGCGCCAGGCCAGCACGAGGGCAGCTGCGGTCGCGAAGCCGACCGCGAGCGCGTCGGCTCCGCCGTAGTAGGCGAGCGGGACCAGCCCGACCGAGGCGAGCACCGGCGGCAGCGGCGGGGACACCCGGCCGCTGCGCAGCGCCCCGACGAGCTCCCACACGCCGACGACCGCGGCGGCGGTGACGAGGTAGACGAAGGCCGGCTTCCAGAAGACCAGGCTGGCGATGATGAGGCCGCCCAGGAAGACCCCCACGCCGATGGCGGCGGGCAGGTTGCGCCCGGCCCGTGGGGTGCGGCCGGGCTCCGCGGCCCGCGCGGCGCGTTGCGCGGCGCGCGCCTCCCGACGGGTCGCCGGCGCCTCCCCGGTCTGGGCCGGGGCGCCGGAGGTGGGCTCCGTCATGAGGGTGGGTGGTCGCCGGGGCTCGGGCTGCTCAGACCTCGAGCAGCTCGGCCTCCTTGTGCTTGAGGATGTCGTCGACGACGTCCACGTGCCGCTTGGTCAGCGACTCCAGGTCCTTCTCCCCCCGGGTGCCTTCGTCCTCGCCGATCTCGCCGTCCTTGACGGCCTTGTCGATCTGGTCCTTGGCGTGGCGCCGCACGTGGCGGACCGACACCTTGGCCTCCTCGCCCTTGGTGTGCGCCAGCTTGATGTACTCCCGGCGACGCTCCTCGGTGAGCTGCGGCATGACGATGCGGATGGCGTTGCGTCGTTGCTCGGGTTGGCGCCGAGGTCGGCCTCGCGCAGCGCCTTCTCGATGTCCTTCATCGCGCCCCTGTCGTAGGGGGTGATGAGCACGGTGCGGGCGTCCTGGATGCTGAAGCTGGCCAGCTGCTGCAGCGGCGTCGGCGCGCCGTAGTAGTCCACCTCGAGCTTGCTGAACATGCCGGGGTGGGCCCGGCCGGTGCGGATGGACGCCATGTCCTCGCGCGCCACGTCCAGCGCCTTGTCCATCTTCTCCTCGGCCTCCAGGAGGGCCATCTCGACGACCTCGGACATGATGTCGTGCTCCTTATCGCGTGTGCCGCCCGTGCGGCTGGTCGGTGTGCGGCTGGTCGGTGTGCGGCGGCGGGTCAGCCCGCCGTGACGAGTGTGCCGATCCTCTCACCCTTGATGGCGCGGGTGATGGAGTCCTCGCCGTCCATGCCGAAGACGAGCATCGGCAGCGCGTTGTCCATGCACAGGCTGAAGGCGGCGGCGTCCACCACCCGCAGGTTGCCGGTGAGCGCCTCGGAGAAGGTGAGCCGGTCCAGCTTGCGGGCGTCGGCGTCGGTGCGCGGGTCGGCGGTGTAGACCCCGTCGACGCCGTGCTTGCTCATGAGCACCTGGTCGCACTTGATCTCCAGCGCCCGCTGCGCCGACACGGTGTCGGTGGAGAAGTAGGGCATACCGGCGCCGGCGCCGAAGATCACGACGCGGCCCTTCTCCAGGTGGCGCATGGCGCGGCGCGGGATGTAGGGCTCGGCGACCTGGCCCATGGTGATCGCGGTCTGCACCCGGGTGTCGACGCCCTCCTTCTCCAGGAAGTCCTGCAGCGCCAGGCAGTTCATGACGGTGCCGAGCATCCCCATGTAGTCCGCCCGCGCGCGCTCCATCCCCCGCTGCTGCAGCTCGGCCCCGCGGAAGAAGTTGCCGCCGCCGATGACGACCGCGATCTGCGCCCCGGAGCGGTGGGCGTCGGCGATCTGGTGCGCGATCCCCTTGACCACGTCCGGGTCCACGCCGACGTTGCCGCCCCCGAAGGCCTCCCCCGACAGCTTGAGCAGGACCCGCCTCGGGGAGTCGTCGGACTCGGGCGCGGCGGCGGTCTCGTGCTCGGGCACCGTCGTGGTCATGCGGATCCTCCTGAGGTCGTGCCGGGCGGTCGCTCGATCCTGCCACACCACCCCAGGAGCGGCGATCCGCACCGTCCCGGCCCCGGCTCCCGGCACACTGTCGGTGTGCGCAGCCCCTCCCCGGCCGTGCTCGAGTCGTTCGGGCTGCGGGGCGAGAACCGCCCGGTCCGCGGCGGGCAGGGGACGTGCTGGGAGGCCGCCACGAGCCGACCCGTCCCTGGACATCCCGACCGACGATGTCGCGCGCGGGCTGCTCTTCCGGGTGCTGGTGCTGGGCCTGCTGCACGACGACGGCGAGCGCGAGGCCCTGGTGGACCAGGCCCACCGGCATACCCGGGCGGCGGACGTGCTCGGGCTCTGACCGGCTCCCCGGACGACCGGAAGGCCGGGCCCCGACGGGGACCCGGCCTTCCGGCGACCGCTCAGGCTGGCGTCAGACGCCGACCTTGAAGCGGGCGAAGCCGGTCACCTGCGCCCCGGCCTCGTCGGCCACCTTGGCGACCGTCTTCTTGTTGTCCTTGGCGAACGGCTGGTCGAGCAGCACGTTCTCCTTGAAGTAGCCGTTGACGCGACCCTCGATGATCTTGGGCAGCGCCTGCTCCGGCTTGCCCTCCTCACGGGCGGTCTCCTCGGCGATGCGCCGCTCGCTCGCGACGGTCTCGGCGTCGATCTCGTCGCGGGTGAGCACCGAGGGGGAGAAGGCCGCGACGTGCATCGCGATGTCGCGGGCGACCTGCTCGTCCCCACCGGTGGTGGCGACGAGGACGCCGATCTGCGGGGGCAGGTCCGGCATCGTCTTGTGCAGGTAGGACACGACCTGGTCGCCCTCGACGCGGGCGACGCGGCGCACCTCGATCTTCTCGCCGATGGTGGCGTTGGCGTCGTCGAGGACCTCCTTGACGGTCTTGCCGTCCAGCTCCGAAGCCAGCAGGGCGTCGGCGTCGGCGGCCCCGACCGCGACGGCCTGGGCCAGGACGCGGTCGGCCAGCTCGCCGAAGTTCGGGCCCTTGGCGACGAAGTCGGTCTCGCAGTTGACCTCGACCAGGGTGCCGACGCCACCGTCGACCTGGGCGCGCACCAGACCGTTGGTGGCCGAGCGGCCCTCACGCTTGGTGACGCCCTTGAGCCCCTTGACCCGCAGCAGGTCGGTGGCCTTCGCGGTGTCGCCGTCGGCCTCGTCGAGCGCCTTCTTGACGTCCATCATCCCGGCGCCGGTGGACTCGCGCAGCGCCTTGATGTCAGCGGCGGTGTAGTTCGCCATGAGTGCTTCTGTGCTCCTTCGTCGAACGGTGCGTCAGGACTGGGTGGTCTGGGCGTCGGCCTCGACCGGCTGGGCCTCGTCGGCCTGCGTGTCGACCTGCGCCTCGTCGGCCTGCTCGGCCTGCTCGGTCGCGGCCGGCGTCGCCTCGGCGTCCTCCGTCGCGGCGGCCTGCGCCTCCGCGGCGGGGGCGGTCTCGGCGGGGGTCTGCTCGGAGGTCTCCTCCGCGCCGGCGAGCAGCTCGCGCTCCCACTCGGCCATCGGCTCGTTCTCGGCGCCCTCGCTCTCGGCGCCGGACTCGCTGCCACCGCCGGAGCGGGCGATGAGGCCGTCGGCGACGGCGTCGGCGACCACGCGGGTCAGCAGCGTGACCGAGCGGATGGCGTCGTCGTTGCCCGGGATCTTGTAGTCGACCTCGTCCGGGTCGCAGTTGGTGTCGAGGATCGCGATGACCGGGAGGCCGAGCTTGCGGGCCTCGGTGACCGCGAGGTGCTCCTTCTTGGTGTCGACGACCCACACGGCCGAGGGCACCTTCTGCATGTCGCGGATGCCGCCGAGGGTCTTCGCGAGCTTCTCGTACTCGCGGCTCATCATGAGGAGCTCCTTCTTCGTGCGGCCGCTGCCGGCCACGTCGTCGAAGTCGATCTCCTCGAGCTCCTTCATGCGGGTGAGGCGCTTGGAGACGGTCTGGAAGTTGGTGAGCATGCCGCCCAGCCAGCGGTGGTTGACGTAGGGCATCCCCACGCGGGTCGCCTGCTCGGCGATGGACTCCTGCGCCTGCTTCTTGGTGCCGACGAACAGGATCGACCCACCGTGCGCGACGGTCTGCTTGACGAAGTCGTAGGCCTCGTTGAGGTAGGTCAGCGACTGCTGCAGGTCGATGATGTAGATGCCGTTGCGCTCGGTCATGATGAAGCGCTTCATCTTGGGGTTCCAGCGACGGGTCTGGTGCCCGAAGTGGACGCCGCTCTCCAGGAGCTGGCGCATGGTGACGACGGCCATGCCGTGGTCTCGCTTTCTTCTCGGTTGCAGTTGTGTCCTGGCCCGGGGACGCTCCCCACCCGCCGGCTCGCTGGTGCGAGATCCGTCGGGACCGCGGGGTGCGCCACCGGCCGCTGGCCGGCATACCTCGCAGGTATGCGGTGCGGACCGGTCGCGCCCGGGCGCGAATTCGCGCGTCGGACCTGCCCGAGGGCAGGACGAGACGCACGTGCCTCCCATCCTACGGGACCGAGAGCCCCTGCCCCGAATCGCTACGGTGTCGGCATGAGCGATCCCCTCGTGCAGCGGCTGCGACCCTTCGGCACCAGCGTCTTCGCGGAGATGACCCAGCGGGCGCTGGAGTTCGACGCGGTCAACCTCGGGCAGGGCTTCCCGGACACCGACGGACCGTCGCAGATGCGGGAGATCGCGGCGCAGGGGCTGCGCGACGGGCTCAACCAGTACGCCCCCGCCCGCGGGCTGCCGGACCTGCGCCAGGCGGTGGCCGAGCACCAGGACCACTGGTACGGCATACCGCTGGACCCGGCCACCCAGGTGCTGGTGACGGTCGGCGCCACCGAGGCCATCGCCGCCTCCCTCATCGCGCTCGTCGAACCGGGCGAGGAGGTGCTGCTCGTCGAGCCGTCCTACGACTCCTACGGCGCCGCGGTCGCCATGGCCGGCGGCGTCCGGCGGACCGTGCAGCTGAGCTTCCCGGATCTGGAGCTGCACCTCGACGCGATGCGCGCCGCCGTCACCGGGCGCACCCGGGCGCTCGTGCTCAACACGCCGCACAACCCCACGGGCAAGGTCTTCAGCCGGGAGGAGCTGGAGGGGATCGCGGCGATCGCGCAGGAGCACGACCTGCTGGTCGTCGCGGACGAGGTCTACGAGCACCTGGTCTTCGACGGGCGGCGGCACACCCCGATCGCCACCCTCCCCGGCATGTTCGAGCGCACGCTCACCATCTCCTCGGTCGGCAAGACGTTCTCGCTGACCGGGTGGAAGACCGGCTGGGTCAGCGGACCGGCCCACCTCGTCGACGCGGTGGCGGCGGTCAAGCAGTTCCTGACCTTCGTCGGGGTGACGCACGTGCAGCCCGCCGTCGCGCACGGGCTCCGGATGCCCGACGACTTCTTCACCGGCTTCGCGGCGCAGCTGCAGGCCAAGCGGGACCTGCTCGCCGCCGCGCTCGCCGAGGTCGACGTGCCGGTCAGCCCGTGCGGCGGGAGCTACTTCGTCATCGCCGACCTGGCCGGTCACGGGGTGGACGACGCGGTCGACTTCTGCCGGCGTATGCCCGAGGAGCTCGGGCTGGTCGGCGTCCCGGTCTCGGTCTTCTGCGACGACCCCGGCCCGGTGCGGAGCCTGGTCCGTTTCGCCTTCTGCAAGCAGGACGAGGTGCTGCGCGAGGCGGCGCGCCGTCTGCGGGGTCTGGGACGGGCCTGACACCCTCACCGGTATGACCTCTCTCGCCACCTCCTCGTCAGGTGCGGCCCGGCGCCCGGCGCCGGTGGCGCGGGTGCGGTCGCGGCTCGGGGACTGGCTGGTGATCGGGGTCTGGATCGGTGTGCTCACGGCCGTCGGGGCGTTCCTCGTCCCCCGTCTGGACCTGCCCGGGGCATCGGCGACGTCCGTGCGAGGGCTGCTCGTCGCCGATCTGATCTTCACCCTGATCACCGTCCTGCCGTGGTGGCTCTACCTCTCGATCACCGAGCCTCGCGCCGGCGCGCCACGCTCGGCAAGCGGTGGGCGGGCCTCGTCGTGGTCGGGCCGACACCCGGGAGCGCCGGGAGAGCCGTGTGGGGACGCAACCTGGTCAAGGCGTCGCCCTGGCAGCTGGCCCACCTGGGCGTCAGCCGAATGCTCTTCGAGCTGCAGACGGGGTGGGCCGTGGTCTTCCTGGTCCTCTCCCTCGCGTTGCTGGCAGCCTGCGCGGTCCCGGCGCTGACGGGTGGGCAGGGCGTCCATGACCGGGTCGCCGGCACGCGGGTGGAGCGGGCGACGTGAACGGCCCGCTGGGTGCGGCCGCGCAGCTGCAGGCCTTCGAGCAGCACCTGCGGGTGGAGAAGGGTCGGTCGGTGCACACGGTGCGCGCCTACCTCGGCGACCTCGACGCGCTGGACGTCTTCCTCGCCGACCGCGGGGTGCGGTCGAGCGCCGAGGTCCGCCTGCCGGACCTGCGGGCCTGGCTCGGCAGCATCGGGGCGGCCGGGGCCTCCCGCTCGACGGTCTCCCGGCGCGCGGCGGCGGCGAAGACGTTCTTCCGGTGGGCTCAGCAGACCGGCAGGATCACCGCCGACCCATCGCTGCGCCTCGCCGCGCCGGGGAAGGAGAAGCACCTGCCGGGCGTCCTGCGCGCCCCGCAGGCGGGCGAGCTCCTGGACCTGGCGGCCGTGGCCGCGGACGACGACGATCCGGTCCACCTGCGCAACCGCGCGATGCTCGAGCTGCTCTACGCCTCTGGGATGCGGGTCGGGGAGCTCACCGGCCTGGACGTGGACGACGTGGACCTCGAGGCCGGCACGGCGAGGGTGCTCGGCAAGGGCGACAAGGAGCGGGTCGTGCCCTTCGGCACCCCGGCGACCGAGGCGCTCACCCTCTGGCTGGCGGGAGGCCGCCCGCGGCTGGCGACCGCCGAGTCCGGTGCCGCGCTCTTCCTGGGGCGTCGCGGCCGGCGGGTGGACCAACGGCAGGTGCGCTCCACGCTGCAGGCGCTGCTGGCGCACCTCCCGGACACCCCGCAGATGGGGCCGCACGGGCTGCGGCACAGCGCCGCCACCCACCTGCTCGAGGGCGGCGCGGACCTGCGCACCGTCCAGGAGCTGCTGGGCCACGCCAGCCTGGCCACGACGCAGATCTACACGCACGTGTCGGTGGACCGGCTGCGCGCGGCCTACCAGCAGGCGCACCCCCGGGCCTGAGGCATCCCGCAGCCGCCACCCAGACGCCGGCCCAGCGGCAGGTCGCGCCCCGCGGTCACCGGGTGAGCAACGACCAGAGCGCCACCAGGACCAGGACGCCGATCGCGATCCCGATCACCAGCGGCAGGACGATGAGCAGTGCCGCGAGCAGGAGGTAGACCGGACCCGACCGCGTCGAGGTGCGTCCCTCGGCGAGGGACGCCTGCAGCAGCCGGTAGTTCTTCCGGTTGGCGCGGTGCGCGACGTCCGCGGCGTCACCCACGACGGGGACCAGCCCGAGAGCTGCGTCCAGCAGCATGTTCCAGGCCATCCGCGCGAGCACGAGGAGCGGGACCCGGCGACGTGCGGCGTCGTACATGATGGCCGCCGACATCCCGGAGCCGAGGATGTCCCCGGCCCCCGGCAGCAGCCCCAGCACCGCGTCCAGGCCGAGGCCGATGCGGGTGCCCGGGATCGTCACCAGGTCGTCCATCACCCTCGCGAGGTGACGGCTCAGACCGGTGTCGGGAGCTGGGGTCCGCCGCGGCTGGGTCACCGGACGAGTGTGCCTCACCCGCGTCGTCGTGCTGCTTGCCTGCCTCACCGGTCGACCGGCAGCAACGTCAGCTCGACCCCCAGCAGCAGCGGGGTGGGATCGACGTAGTCGTCGCGGTTCCGCACCGCCCCGAGGTGCAGGCAGGCCCGGATCACGCAATGACCGCCCTCGTCGAGGTGTCCGACCCGGTCACCACGCGCCACCCGGGCGCCGCGCCCCACGCGATCGGCCACCGGCTGGTAGGTGCTGCGCAGCCCGCTGGGGTGGGTCACGCTCACGACGCCGACACCGGCCACCACCCCGCTGAAGGTGACGACCCCGTCGTCGACGGCAAGCACCGACTCCCCCGCCACACCGGCCAGGTCGATCCCGCGGTGACCGGCGCCCCAGCGCTGCCGCGGCGGGTCGAAGCCGTGCACGATGCCTGGCTCCCCCGCCAGTGGCCACCCCCACAGCGCGGTGCGCTCGCGGTCCTCGGAGGCGGGAGCAGCCGTCCGGACACCGATCACCACGGAGGCCGTCGCCCCGGCTGTGCCCGCCTCGGGCCGCGGGATCGGCACGGTCGTCGTCGAGTGGACCGGGGCCGGCTGGGCGGGGGCCGGCAGGGGCCACACCAGGCCGAGGGCGGCAGCCACCGTCACCGCGAGGACGTGGCGCCACGGTCGGCCGGCCATGCTCACCGCACCCCCGTGGGCCGGCGCTGCCAGCCGTCGAGGAGCTCCTCGGCCAGGCCCTCCCGCTCCAACGAGCGGAGCGCGCCGAGCGTCTCCGGCAGACTCAGGCCGCTGCGCACCATGACCTCGTCGACCCCGCTGGAGGAGCGGGGTCGCAACCACTGCCACACGCGACGCAGCTCCTCCGTGAGGTCGTCGGCGGCCTGCCGGCCACCTCGCTTCACCGGGGCCAGGTCCGCGCCGATGCGCCCGACCAGCTCAGCGACCTCGGCTCCGTCGGTGACCAGCTCTGCCCCCATGCGGATCTCGGCGTGGGCACCCTGAGACATCAGGCTCTCGACCGACCCGGGGACCGCCATGACATGGCGGCCCAGCTCGCGGGCGTGCTTGACCGTGGACCGCGCGCCGGAGCGCAGTCCCGCCTCGACCACCACCGTGCCCTGCGCCAGCCCGGCGATGATCCGGTTGCGGGCCAGGAAGCGCATCCGGGCCGGGGCGCCCCCTGGAGGCGTCTCGCTCACGACCAGGCCGGTGCGCCGGACTCCCTCGATGAGATCGGCGTTGGCACGGGGGTAGGCGACGTCGACACCCCCCGCGAGGACCGCCACCGTGCACCCGTCCGCCGCCAGGGCCGCCCGGTGGGCAGCGGCGTCGATGCCGAAGGCCGCCCCCGAGACGATGGTGAAACCGCGGCCCACCAGGTCCGTGCACAGCCCGGCGGTGACGTGGTCGCCGTAGGCCGTGCTCGCCCGGGCCCCGACCACCGCGACGCTGCGCCGCACCAGCTCGTCCAGGCGCCCCGGACCGGTGACCCACAGGCACCACGGCGGTTGCTCCAGCTCGTCGAGGCAGTGGGGCCACTCCTCGTCCCCCGGCACGAGCACCCTCGCACCGACCAGCCTCGCGACGTGGGCCTCGTCGACGGTGCTGGCCCGCTCGACGCGAGCGGCCAGCCGGTGCAGGTCCGGACCGCCCGGCACCCTGCCGCCCTCCAGCGCGTAGCCCACGACGGCCTCCACCCCGTCTTCGGCGACGACCTGCTGCACCTTCTCGTCGTAGGGCTCGGCGAGCCGCGAGAGCAGCATCCGGGCCCGCCGTTCAGGGTCCTGCACCTGGTTCACGCGACCTTCACCCCAGTCGGGGTGCGCAGGTCGAGCGCCAGCGTCACGTCGTCCAGCCCGGGCCGGGAGGCCCCGCGCAGGTCCGCGAGCGTCCAGGCCACCCGCAGGGCCCGGTCCAGCCCGCGGAGGGTCAGGGCACCGCGGTCCATCGCCAGCTCCAGCGGGCGACGCTCGCGCGCCGCCGGACGCCACGGCTCCTCGCGGAGCAACGCACCCGGGACCTGGCTGTTGAGCCGGTAGGGCAGCTCGTGCCACCGCTCCTGCTGACGCTGCCGTGCCAGAGCCACTCGCGCGGAGACCACGGCCGTCGGCTCGCCCGGTGGCAGCGCGAGGTCCCCTCGGGTCACGGCGCTCACCGCGAGCTTGAGGTCCACCCGGTCCAGCAGCGGCCCCGACAGCCGCCCGAGGTAGCCGTTGCGCCGGAACGGCGGGCACACGCACTGTCCGCCCGCGCTGCCGCACGGACAGGGATTGGCGGCCAGCACCAGCTGGAAGCGCGCGGGCAGACGCACGTGGCGGTCGGCACGGGCGATGACCACCTCGCCGGACTCCAGCGGCTGCCGCAGCCCGTCGAGCACGTCGCGGCGGAACTCCGGGGCCTCGTCCATGAAGAGGACGCCGTGGTGGGCGCGCGAGACCGCCCCCGGGTGCACGGCCCGCGAGCCGCCACCGATGACTGCCGCGGTCGAGGCGGTGTGGTGGGGTGCGACGAAGGGCGGCTCGGACACGAGCCGGTCGTCCACGGTGAGGGCGCCGAGCACGGAGTGGATGGCGGTGACGGCGAGCGCGTCCGGACCCTCCAACGGGGGCAGGAGGCCGGGGAGACGCTCCGCCAGCATCGTCTTGCCCGCCCCCGGCGGGCCGACGAGGAGCAGGTGGTGCCCGCCCGCGGCCGCGATCTCCAAGGCCTGCCGTGCGACGGCCTGGCCCACGACGTCCCCCAGGTCGGGCACGGCCTGCACCGCTCGGGGCGTCGCCTGCGGCATCGTGAGGTCCACCTGGCCGCCCTCGGCCCGCGCCCGGAAGAAGGAGCGGACCTCCCCCAGCGTCCGCACCGGGTGGACCTGGACACCACGCACCAGCGCGGCCTCCCGGGCGGCGTCAGCGGCGACGAGGACGTCTGTGACACCACCGTCGGCCGCCGCGACGACCATCGGCAGCACCCCCGGGACCGGCCGGACGTCGCCGGCGAGGCCGACCTCGCCGATCTGGGCCACCCCGGCGACGGCGCTGGCCGGCACGTGGTCCTCGGCCGCCATCATCGCCACGGCGATCGCCAGGTCCAGCCCGCTGCCGGTCTTGGGCACCCCCGCCGGCGAGAGGTTGATCGTCCAGCGCCGCGGCGGGATCGACATGCCGCAGTTGCGCAGGGCCGGGCGCACCCGGTCCGGGGCCTGCCGGCACGCGTTGTCCGCCAGCCCAGTCATCACCGTCGCCGGCAGGCCGTCGGCCCCCTGTGCCTCCACGGTGACCAGGCGTCCCTCGACTCCGCTCAGGGTGACCGCGTGGGTCCGGGCCAGGCCCATCAGGCCACCGCCCGCAGGTGGGTCAGGACCGGCTCGTCGTCGTGCGGCCGCAGCACGCCCACGACGTCGATGCGGAAGGCGGCGCCCCGCCGGTCGTGAGCCTCCAGCCAGGCCCACGCCAGTGTCCGCAGGCGCCGCGCCTTGTCCGCACCCACCGCCTCCACGGGCTCACCGAAGCGCACCGACCGGCGCGTCTTCACCTCGCAGAAGACCAGGGTGCGCCCGTCCTCGGCGACGACGTCCAGCTCGCCCTCCGGACACCGCCAGTTGCGGTCGACCACCTGCCAGCCGAGCGACTCCAGGTGCGCGCAGGCGAGGTCCTCCCCCCGGTCACCGACCGCCCGGGCCCGCGCCCAGGGCATACCTGCTGCCATGTCCTCCCCCTCTCGGCGGACGCGTCGCGCGCCCGCTTCGGACCAGCAGACGACGCGTCGGCGTCGACCTCAAGAGGCCGGCGCCGATCTGTGGAGAAGGTCAGCGGCCGTCGAGGGGTGTGGACGACCCCCGGCCCTGAGGGAGCATCATGGGCAGTATGCAGACCGACGACGCTCCCGACCTGCCCCTCGTCGCGCACTGGATCGGCGGCGTCGAGACGCCGGGAACCGATCCGCGCACGGCGCCGGTGTACGACCCGGCGCGCGGGACCGAGAGCGCGCGGGTCGCCCTGGCGGGCCCGGCCGAGGTCGAGGCCGCGGTGGCGGCCGCGAGCGCCGCCTTCCCCGGGTGGCGGGACACCTCTCTCGCCCAGCGCCAGGCCGTGCTCTTCCGCTTCCGGGAGCTGCTGCACGAGCGCAAGGACGAGCTGGCGACGATCATCACCGCTGAGCACGGCAAGGTCCTTGCCGACGCGCTCGGGGAGATCCAGCGCGGGCTCGAGGTCGTCGAGCTCGCCACCGGGTTCCCGCACCTCGTCAAGGGCGCGTTCTCGGAGAACGTCTCCACCGGGGTCGACGTCTACTCCCTCAAGCAGCCGCTCGGCGTGGTCGCGGTCATCTCACCGTTCAACTTCCCGGCGATGGTGCCGCTGTGGTTCTTCCCGGTCGCGATCGCCGCCGGCAACGCCGTCGTCCTCAAGCCCAGCGAGAAGGACCCCTCGGCCGCAATGTGGATGGCCCGGCTGTGGCAGGAGGCGGGCCTGCCGGACGGCGTCTTCAGCGTGCTCCACGGCGACCAGGAGGCGGTCGACGGCCTGCTGACCCACCCCGACGTCGCCTCGCTCTCCTTCGTCGGGTCCACCCCCGTCGCGCAGCACGTCTACGAGACCGGTGCCCGGCACGGCAAGCGGGTCCAGGCGCTGGGCGGTGCCAAGAACCACATGCTCGTGCTGCCCGACGCCGACCTGGACCTCGTCGCGGACTCGGCGGTCAACGCCGGCTACGGCTCGGCCGGCGAGCGCTGCATGGCCATCTCCGTCGTGCTGGCGGTGGAGCCGGTCGCCGACGAGCTGATCGAGCGCCTCACCGAGCGCATCGGGCGGCTCCGCGTGGGTGACGGGCGCCGCGATCCCGACATGGGGCCGCTCGTGACACGCGAGCACCGCGACCGTGTCGCCTCCTACATCGACATCGCGGCGACGGACGGCGCCGACGTCGTCGTGGACGGGCGCGAGGTCACTCCGGACGGCGACCCCGGCGGCTTCTGGCTGGGCCCGACGCTGCTCGACCGCGTGCCCACGAGCAGCCGTGCCTACACCGAGGAGATCTTCGGACCGGTCCTGTCCGTGGTGCGGGTGGCGTCCTACGAGGACGGGGTGGAGCTCATCAACTCCGGCACCTTCGGCAACGGCACCGCGATCTTCACCCGTGACGGCGGCGCCGCGCGCCGCTTCCAGCACGAGATCCAGGTCGGCATGATCGGCATCAACGTGCCGATCCCGGTGCCGGTCGCCTACTACTCCTTCGGCGGGTGGAAGTCCTCGCTGTTCGGCGATGCCAAGGCCTACGGGGTCCGGGCCTTCGACTTCTTCACCCGGGAGAAGGCCGTCACGGCCCGCTGGCCGGACCCCGCCACGCACGGCGGCATCGACCTCGGCTTCCCGCGCCACGACTGATTCACCGGGGTCGGGCGACGGCCGCCTCAGCCGTGGTCCGTGAGCCCCTTGACGTCCAGGTCGGACTTGGCCAGCTCCTCGACGTTGACGTCCTTGAAGGTGATGACGCGCGCCTTCTTCACGAAGCGCGCGGGCCGGTAGACGTCCCACACCCAGGCGTCGGTCAGCGTGACCTCGAACCACGTCTCGCCGGCCCCGGCCCGCACCTGCACGTCGACCTCGTTGGCGAGGTAGAACCGGCGCTCGGTCTCCACGACGTGGGTGAACAGCCCGACGACGTCGCGGTACTCGCGGTAGAGCGCCAGCTCGGCCTCGGTCTCGTACTTCTCCAGGTCCTCCGCGCTCACTCCGTCATCCCTTCCTCGCGCCCCACGACCGTACCCGCCGCGGCGATGTTCCAGCTGCGCCGGTGCCACGCGCACGGACCGAGACGGCGCAGCGCCTCCTGGTGCTCCGGCGCGGCATACCCCTTGTTGTGCTCCCAGAGGTAGGCCTCGTGCCCTTCCTCGCGCGCGGCCTGCACCATGAGCCCGTCGCGCTCCACCTTGGCCAGGACGGAGGCGGCGGCGACCGAGGAGCAGCGCAGGTCGGCCTTGATCATCGTGCGGACCGGCGGCGGTGCGGCTCCGTCGACGAGCCCGAGCAGACCCACCCGCTCGGGGTCGGTGAGCCAGTCGTGGTTGCCGTCGAGCAGCACCAGGTCGGGTCGCAGTCCCCCGAGCTGTGCGAGGGCGCGCTCCCCGGCCAGGCGCAGGGCCGCCATGATGCCGATCGCGTCGATCTCCGAGGGCCAGGCATGACCGACCCCGTGCCCGTGCGCCCAGCGGCGGATCCGCGGGACCAGCCCCTCGCGCGCGGCCGGGGTCAGCAGCTTGGAGTCCTTGACCCCCTGCGGGGCGCTGCGGCAGGTCGCACCGATGGCGACGACGCCTACGCTGACCGGCCCGGCCAGGGCCCCGCGCCCCACCTCGTCCATCCCGACCAACAGCTCGTAGCCCTCCCGCTGCAGGGTGCGCTCCACCCGCAGGCTCGGTCGGCGGCTCGCTGGTCGGCGGGTCGTGGTGGTCACGGTGCGTCCGGGACGTCGGCGTAGGTCTCGGGCACGCCGAACCAGACGAAGTGGTCGAAGGGGTAGAGGAGCACGACCGCCTGGCCGACGACGTCGTCGAGCGGGACCGACCCCTGCTCCCCGGTGCCGTCGTCGTTGGCCCGCGAGTCGCGGGAGTTGGAGCGGTGGTCGCCCATGAGCCAGATGTGGTCCTCGGGCACGGTGATCTCGAAGTCGCTCGTGCTCGGCTGGTCCGAGGGGTAGAGGTAGTCCTCCTCCAGCGGCTCCCCGTTGACGCTCAACCTGCCGTCCTCGTCGCAGCAGGCGACGGTGTCCCCCGGCATACCGACGACCCGCTTGATGAGGTGGTTGCCCTGCGAGGAGGGTGCCACGCCGACGAACTCCAGCGCCCGCAGGGTCCCGTTGAGGAGCGGGCCGCGGTCGACCCGCTCGACCGGTGGCAGCCAGCCCCCCGGGTCCTCGAAGACGACGATGTCCCCCCGGTCCACCCCGAGCGAGCCGACCTGGAGCTTGCTGACCATGACCCGGTCGCCGTAGACCAGCGTGTTCTCCATGCTGCCGGAGGGGATCCAGAAGGCCTGCGCCAGGAAGGTCTTGATGAGGAAGGAGATCACGAGGGCGGTCGCGGCGATGGCCGCGATCTCCCGCACCGCGGCGAGGAAGCCGCCCCGCCGCCGGGGCTCCTGCCCCTGCCCCTCCTCGCGCTCCGGGGCGGGCCGGGGCCCGAGGTCGTCGGACCCGCCCTCCGCCCGGGTGTCCCGCGTGGGGTCGCTCACCTGCTGCCGTCCTTGCGTCGTCCTGAAGTCGTCCCGACCCTAACCCGGGAGCCTGGTAACAGACCGATCCCCCGCCGGGGGCCGGCGAGGGATCGGGTGGTTCTGCGGCCCGAGCCGGTGCTCAGTCCTGCTGGGCCGGTGCCTGAGCGGCGGGCGCGCCGCCCTTCATCGCGGGGACGCTGTCGCGGCGCTCGCGGATCTTGGCCGCCTTGCCGCGCAGGTCGCGCAGGTAGTAGAGCTTGGCGCGGCGCACGTCGCCGCGGCTCACGACCTCGATCTTCTCGATGTTCGGGGAGTGCAGCGGGAAGGTCCGCTCCACGCCGACGCCGAAGGACACCTTGCGGACGGTGTAGGTCTCGCCGAGGCCACCGCCGTGACGGCGGATGACGACGCCCTTGAAGACCTGGACACGGGAGCGGTTGCCCTCGATGACCTTCACGTGGACGTCGACGGTGTCGCCGGCGCGGAAGTCGGGGATGTCGCTCCGCAGGCTGGCGGCGTCGAGATCGTCGAGCTTGTGCATGGTTGTCTCCTGCTCGCAGGTGCCACAGGTCACCCGCGGCGATCGGTGCTCGGCGCCGCCGGTGGGCGGCACGGCACGGGTCGTCGTGGTGTCGTCTCCGTCGGGTGCCACCCGCACGCTCCCCCTGTGGCAGGGGCACGGGATGCTCGGCACGGACGCCGGGACGCAAGGATCCAGTCTGCCAGAGGTGCGCCACGGCCTCCAAGTCCGCGCCGGCCCGGTCGACGCAGGTGCGCGGGTATGCCCGTCCGCCACCTACGATCGGGCGGTGCCCCTGCTGACCCTGCTGAGCGACCCCACGGCCCGCGACCTCGGCGACTCGGCGGTCCACGACGTGAGCGGCGACCGGGCCACGTCGTCGCCGCGCTGGCTGCGCCCCGGCGCCGCGGTCGAGGTGGAGCTGGACGGCGACGCCGGTCTGGAGGAGGGCACGTGGGAGCCTGGCAGGCGCGGGGGATCGACGTCGTCGTCCAGTCCCAGGGAGCACGGCGGCGCCGGGTGCTGCTCGCCGACATGGACTCCACGATGATCGAGCAGGAGTGCATCGACGAGCTCGCCGCGCAGGTGGGCGTGGGCGAGCGGGTGGCCGCCATCACCGCGCGAGCCATGAACGGTGAGCTCGACTTCGCCGAGGCGCTGCACGAACGGGTCGGGCTGCTCCAGGGACTGCCCGTCGACGTCGTCCGGACCGTCCTCGACGAGCGCATCACCCTCGCGCCGGGCGGACCCGAGCTGCTCGCCACGACGGCGGCGCACGGAGGGTATGCCGCGCTCGTGTCGGGCGGTTTCACCCACTTCACCGAGGTGGTCGCCGCACGGCTCGGCTTCCACGAGCACCGTGCCAACACGCTCGAGGTGGCCGACGGGCGGTTGACCGGCCGGGTGGTCCCACCGGTGGTCGGCCAGGACGCCAAGGTCGCCGCGCTGCGTGCGATCACGTCCCGCCTCGGGCTGACCCCCGCCGACGCCGTGGCGGTCGGCGACGGGGCCAACGACCTGCCGATGCTGCAGCTCGCGGGGCTGGGCGTCGCTCTGCACGCCAAGCCGGCGGTGGCCGCGCGCGCCCCGGTCCGGGTCAACCACGGCGACCTCACCGCCCTGCTCTACCTGCAGGGCTACTCCGACGACGAGATCGTGCGCCCCTGAGCCTTCTGGACCATGGTTCGTGGGGCCCGTCGCCCAGAAACGCCGGTCCAGAAGATCATCGACCGGCCTGGTAGCGCTCCATGAGGTCCGGGCGGCGCTGCGCGGTGCGGGCCAGTCGCTGCTCGTGCCGCCAGGCCGCGATCTGGCCGTGGTGGCCCGACAGCAGGACGTCGGGCACCTCGTGCCCCCGCCAGCTCGCGGGCTTGGTGTAGACGGGGTACTCCAGCAGCCCCCCGGTGTGCGACTCCTCGGCCAGCGACGCCTCGTTGCCGACCATGCCGGGCAGCAGCCGGGCGATGGCCTCAGTCATCGCCAGGACGGCGACCTCGCCGCCGTTGAGGACGTAGTCGCCGAGGCTGAGCACCGACAGCGGGTAGCGGGAGGCGAACTCGTCGTAGACCCGCTCGTCGATGCCCTCGTAGCGGCCGCAGACGAAGACCAGCCAGTCCTCCTGCTCCGCGAGCCGCTCGGCGGTCGCCTGCGTGAAGACCTCACCGCCGGGGCCCGGGACGACGATCCGCGGCGTCCGCCCGGGGACGGAGGTGCAGATCGCGTCCAGCGCCTCGCCCCACGGCTCGGGCCGCATGACCATGCCGGCGCCACCGCCGTAGGGCGTGTCGTCGACGGTGCGGTGCCGGTCATGGGTCCAGTCGCGCAGGTCGTGCACCTGCACCTCGAGCAGTCCCTCGCGCCGCGCCCGCCCCAGCAGGGACAGCTCGAGCGGCGCGAGGTAGTCCGGGAAGATCGTGACGACGTCGACACGCAGCGGCATACCGCTCACTCCCCCAGCTCGAGCAGACCCGGCGGCGGGTCGACGACGACCCGGCGGGCGTCCTCGTCCACCTCGGGCACCAGCTCGTCGACGAAGGGCACGAGCACCTCGCCGCCGGGGGTGCGGACCTCGAGCAGGTCCTGCACCGGGCGGACGTGCAGCGCGCTCACCTCGCCCAGGGGGCTGCCGTCGGGGAGGACGACGGCGAAACCCAGCAGGTCGTCCTCGCGCCAGCCGTCCTCCTCGCCCTCGGCTGCGTCGTCCTCGTCGTCGGCGACGAGCAGCCGGGTGCCGCGCAGCGCCTCGGCCGCGGTCCGGTCGGTATGCCCCTTGAAGGCGAGCAGGTAGATCCCCTGGTGCTGCCGCATCGAGCGCAGCACCAGCGGCCCGGTCGCGGCCGGCTCGGTGGTGAAGCTCTCCCCCACGACGAACCGCCCCTCGGGGTCGTCGGTGTGCACCTGGACGGTGACCTCGCCCCGCAGGCCGTGCGGCCTGCCGATCCGGGCGGCGACGAAGGCCTCGGTCATGGTGCTCCTGTCGGGTGTGCCGTCCGCCGGGACGGGCTGCGGGTGGGACGCGTGCGGCCCGCCCCGGCGGTGGTGCCGGGACGGGCCGTCAAGCGGGATGCCTCGCGTCAGCGGGTGCGGTCGGTGTCGACGATGTCGACCCGGACCTTGTCCCCGCCGGCGAGCGCGCCGACCACGGTGCGCAGCGCGCTCGCGGTCCGGCCCCGCCGGCCGATGACGCGGCCGAGGTCGTCAGGGTGGACCCGGACCTCGAGGACCTCGCCGTGGCGGGCGTTCTTGGTCCGGACGGCGACGTCACCGTCGTGGTCGACGATGCCCTTGACCAGGTGCTCCAGGGCTTCCTCGAGCACGCTCAGGCCTCGTCGGTCTTCGCGTCGCCCTCGGCGGCCTCGGTGCCGGTGGCGGAGTCCTCGGTGGCACCCTCGCCGGTGCTGGCCGCGGCCGAGCCCTCGGTGTCGGCGGGCGGGGCGGTCTCCTCGGCGGGGGCCTCGGTCGCGGCCGTGGCTGCGGCCGGGGCCTCGGTCTTCTCCGCCTTGTCGGCCTTCGAGCGCTTCTGCGTGGTGGCGCCCGAGGTGTCCTCGCCGTCGGCGGCGGCGAGCGCGGCCTCGTAGAGGGCCTTCTTGTCGGCCTTGGGCTCGCGGGTCCTCAGCGTGCCCTCGGCACCGTCCTCACCCTTGTACTTCTGCCAGTCACCGGTGACCTTGAGCAGCGCGGCGACCTGCTCGGTCGGCTGCGCACCGACGCCGAGCCAGTACTGCGCCCGCTCGGAGTCGATGTCGATGAGCGAGGGCTCCTCGGTCGGGTGGTACTTGCCGATCTCCTCGATCGCCCGGCCGTCGCGCTTGGTGCGCGAGTCCATGACGACGACGCGGTAGTACGGTGCACGGATCTTGCCCATGCGCTTCAGGCGAATCTTGACAGCCACGTGTGCGGTGTCTCCTCAGTCTTGTCTGTGGTGGGCTACCCGGCGTCCGCGTGGGGAAGAACACGCACGGCGCCGCGGTGGCGATGGACACATCCGGGCACGGTGAGAGGGCCGACCGCAGATGGGTACGCCCTCATTGTGCCACATCGGCACGCTCCCCCTGCTCCGGCGCGGCGTCGGTCGCCTCCCCGTCCTCGCCCTCGGGGGCGTGCCCCGCCACGAAGCGCAGCACCTCGGTCTCGTCGACCCCCGGGAAGACGCCCGGCGGCATGACGGCGAGGAGGTGCGAGTGCGCCCGGGCGCTGGGCCAGACCTGCCCGTCCCAGGCACGGGCCAGCGCGGCCGGGGGTCGGGTGCAGCACCGGGGGTCGGGGCACCGGGAGACCCGTCGCTGCGTGGTGTCCCGCCCGCGCATCCAGCGCACCTGGTCGAAGGGCACCCCGAGGCTGATCGAGAAGAGCCCGGCCGAGGTCGGTTCGGCGACCGCGGTGCACCAGTAGGTCCCGCGACCGGTGTCGGTGTACTGGTGGTAGACCGAGCCACGGGGCTGGTCGAAGACGACCCGGGCGGTCCACGACCGGCAGACCCGCGCGCCCTCGATCGCTCCCGAGGCGTCCATCGGGAAGCGCACGCCGTCGTTCTCGTAGGCTTGTAGATGACGCCGTCGGCGCTGGTCCGCATGAAGTGGACCTGGAGGTCGAGGTGCTCGGTCGCGAGGTTGCAGAACCGGTGGGCGGCCGTCTCGTAGGACACGGCGTAGGTGTCGCGCAGGTCCTCCAGCGCGATGTCGCGCTCGGCCTTGGCTCGGCGCAGCAGCGGTACCGCACTGCTCTCGGGCACGAGGGTGGCCGCCGCGAAGTAGTTGATCTCGACCCGCTGGGCGAGGAACTCGGCGTAGTCGCGCGGGGGCTGGTGGTCCAGCACGACGTGGCCGAGGGCCTGCAGCGCCGCGGCCCGCGGGTCGTGCCCGCCGCCCTCGGGCAGGTAGATCCGCCGGTGCGCCAGGTCGGTGACGGTCCGGGTCGAGGCCGGCACGTCCGGGACGGCGACGATCTCGAAGCCGACGTGGCGCGCGATCCGGTTCACCGCCTCGCGGGACAGCGGGCCCTGGGTATGCCCGACCTGCTCGACGAGCGCCGCGGCGGCGGACTCGATGTCGGCGAAGTAGTTGCCGGCCTCGCGCATCCGGGCGCGCAGCTCGGCGTTGGCCAGGCGCGCGAACTCCGGGGTCGCCGCCCGCTGCTGCTGCAGCCCGACGACGCTCTCGTAGAGCCCGACGAGGGCCTCGAGGGCGTCGTCCGGCAGACCGGGGCCCACCCGCACCGGCGGGATCCCCAGGGTCTGGAAGCCCTCGGCCCGTTGCGCCCGCTCCCAGCGCACCTCCAGCGCCGCCCGACGGCTCGGCGGCCCGCCGGTGAGCAACGTCGTGAGATCGACGTCGAGGGCGGTCGCGAGCCGACCGAGCACGGAGGCACGGGCCTCGCGGCGACCGTTCTCGATGAGCGACAGGGCCGAGGTCGACAGCTCGACCCGGGCGGCCACGTCGGCGAGGGTCAGGCCGGCCTCGCGGCGGTGGTGCCGCACCCGGCGGCCGACCGAGACCGGGTCGGCGGCGCCAGAGGACGGACTGTCGGTGCCCTCCAGACGCTCGGAGGGACGGAACGGCAGCACCCGACGGTGGGAGGACGGCATACCTCCACTTTAGCGAAAATTCGACGATTCTTGACACAGAGGAACCTGCCCCGACCCCCGATCCGCCCCTCAGAGTGGTGTCACACACCCCGTCGCCACAGGGAAAGGGCACGACGATGACGACGACCACCGAGCAGAGCACCACCGCTCCCGCCGCCCAGCAGGCGCTGGAGATCGAGCGCGACTGGCAGACCAACCCCCGCTGGTCCGGGGTGGAGCGCCGCTACACCGCCGACGACGTCGTGCGGCTGCGCGGCTCCGTCGTCGAGGAGCACACCCTCGCCCGCCGCGGCGCGGAGAAGCTGTGGGAGGCGCTGGAGACCAAGCCCTTCACCCGCGCCCTCGGCGCCCTCACCGGCAACCAGGCGGTGCAGATGGTCAAGGGTGGGCTGGAGGCCATCTACCTCTCCGGGTGGCAGGTCGCCGCGGACGCCAACCTCGCGGGCCAGACCTACCCCGACCAGAGCCTCTACCCCGCCAACTCGGTCCCGGCCGTGGTCCGCCGGATCAACAACGCGCTGCAGCGCGCCGACCAGATCGCCTGGATGACCGGGGACACCAGCACCGACTTCTTCGCCCCGATCGTGGCCGACGCCGAGGCCGGCTTCGGCGGGCCGCTCAACGTCTTCGAGCTGATGAAGTCGATGATCGCGGCCGGTGCGGCCGGCGTGCACTGGGAGGACCAGCTCGCCTCGGAGAAGAAGTGTGGCCACCTCGGCGGCAAGGTGCTCATCCCCACCGGTCAGCACGTCCGCACCCTCAGCTCGGCCCGGCTCGCCGCCGACGTCCTGGGCGTGCCCTCGGTCGTCATCGCCCGCACCGACGCTCTCGCGGCGGACCTGCTGACCAGTGACGTGGACGAGATCGACCAGGAGTTCACCACCGGCGAGCGCACCTCCGAGGGCTTCTTCCGGGTGCGCAACGGCATCGAGCCGGTGCTGGCGCGGGCCAAGGCGTACGCGCCCTACGCCGACCTCATCTGGGTCGAGACCGGCACCCCGGACCTCGGCCTGGCGCGGGAGTTCGCCACCGAGCTGCACAAGGACTTCCCCGGGCAGAAGCTCGCCTACAACTGCAGCCCGTCCTTCAACTGGAGGTCGGCGCTGTCGGACAGCGAGATCGCCTCCTTCCAGGACGAGCTCGGAGACCTGGGCTACGCCTTCCAGTTCATCACCCTGGCCGGCTTCCACGCGCTGAACCACTCGATGTTCCAGCTCGCCCAGGGGTATGCCCGGACCGGCATGAGCGCGTATGTCGAGCTGCAGGAGGCGGAGTTCGCCGCGGCCTCCTCGGGCTACACCGCGGTCAAGCATCAGGCGGAGGTGGGCACCGGCTACTTCGACGCGGTCAGCACCGCGGTCAACCCGGAGTCCTCCACCACCGCGCTGTCCGGCTCGACCGAGTCCGAGCAGTTCCACTGAGCAGCAGCCGAACCCACCGCGGTGGCCAAGTGCGGCCACAGCGACCGGAACCCACCGCGGTGGCCAGGGATCGCCCTGGCCACCGCGGCCGTCCACCCGAGAGGATGAGGTCATGGAGACCTACCCCGAGGCGCTGCTCCAGGACGAGCAGCTCGCGACGCTGACCGACCTCGAGCGCGCGCTGCGGGAGTCCCGCGCCGAGCTGCTGCGCGGCCGCAAGGAGCAGTCGCGGGGCGTGCGCGCCGGGACCGAGCTGCACACCCGCTCCGAGACCGCGCAGCTGCGCGCCGACGACGCCTGGCAGGTGGCGCCGCCACCGGCGGACCTGACCCACCGCCGGGTCGAGCTCGCGACCGCGGCCACCGCGGAGCAGGCCAAGGGCGCGCTCGCCTCCGGCGCCGACGTCTGGGTGGCCGACCTGGAGGACATGCTGGTGCCGACCTCGCGCCGGCTGGTCGCCGCCCAGGAGGTCATCCTCGAGGTGGCGGGGACCCGCACCGGTGACCCGGACCCCGGCGTGCCCACGCTCATGGTCCGGCCGCGTGGGCTGCACCTCGACGAGGCCCACCTGGAGGTGGACGGGCAGCCCACGGCGGCCTCGCTCGTCGACACCGTCACCTTCCTCGCCCGCTGCGCGAGGCTGCTGCTCGAGCGGGGCACCGGCCCTTACCTCTACCTGCCCAAGGTCGAGTCGGCCGCCGAGGCGCAGTGGTGGGACCGGATGCTCACCGCCGCCGAGGAGGCGCTCGGCCTGCCCACCGGATGCACCAGGGTCAGCGTGCTCGTCGAGACGGTGCAGGCGGCCTACGAGCTGGACGAGATCGTCCACGCGCTGCGGGAGCGGGTCACCGGGCTGGCCGCCGGACGCTGGGACTACGTCTTCTCCCACCTGCGGACCTACGGGGACCGGCCGGACCACGTGCTGCCGGACCGGGACGCGTTCACCATGAACACCCGCTTCCTGCGGACCTACACCGACCTCATCGTGCGCACCTGCCACCGGCGGGGCGTCCAGGCCATCGGCGGACCGATCGCGCTCGCCGCCAGCGGCCCCTTCGACGACTCGGCCGCGATGACCCACGCGCGGGTGCACCGCGACAAGGCCCGCGAGGCCAAGCAGGGCTTCGACGGCGCATGGGTGCTGCACCCCGCTCTCGTGCCGGTCGCCCGGCAGCCCTTCGAGGAGCGCGACCGGCGGCGGGCCGAGCGGCAGGCTCCGGCCGAGGACGCACCCTCGCCCGGCCGGGCGTCCGACGCGGCTCCGGATGCCGAGGCGCTGCGTGACGTCAGCGCGATCCCCGGCGCGTCGACCCTGACCGGGGTGCGCACGGCGATGCGCTCGTCGCTGACCTATCTCACCGGGTGGCTGGCCGGGGAGGGCACCGCCACGCTCGCCGGTCACGTCGAGGACTTCGGCACCGTCGAGCTGGCCCGCATGCAGCTGTGGCAGTGGCTCTCGCACGGCACCCGGCTGGCCGAGGGTCCGACGATGTCGACGCTGCTGCTGGACCGGATGCTCGAGGACGAGGTGGCGCTGCTGCGTCGCCGTGGGGCGCGCGAGGACCTGCTCGGGCACGCCGTGGAGCTGCTCCGGGACTCGGTGGTGGCGACCGAGCCGCCGGCCTTCCTCTCCCAGCGGGCCTACGACGTCCTGCTCGGCATCGGCGAACCCGAGGACGAGTCCGCCGACGCGCAGGAGGCCACCTCCGGCGCCGCCTGACCGCGGTGGGGATGTGGTGCCGGGACGACCCCCGGCCACCGCGGTGCGGACGGGCAGCCCGGACGACACCCAACCACCCGGTCGGTCAGCCGGAGACCCCCGACCGGGGGTGCCGGTGCCCGCGCAGGACGACGTGCTCCGGATCGGCCAGGACCCTGACGTCCGCGCGCGGGTCCTCGCGGTAGACGACGAGGTCGGCCGACTCACCCTCGGCGATCCCGGGGCGACCCAGCCACTCGCGGGCCGACCAGGTGGCCGCCCCGAGCGCCTCGGTCGCACTCATCCCGGCCCGGGTCAGCGCCTCCACCTCCTGGGCGCCGAGCCCGTGCGGCAGCTGCCGCCCGCGTCGGACCCGGCATACACCGGTATGCCCGCCTCGTGCGCCTTGGCGACCGTCTCGTGCCGCCGGGCGTAGAGGTCCATCATGTGGTCGGCGTAGGTCGGGAACTTGCCGCGACCGGCGTCGGCGAAGCCCGGGAAGTTGTCGATGTTGACCAGGGTCGGCACGATCGCGATGCCCTGGGCGGCGAAGGTGTCGATGGTGTCGTCGACCAGCCCGGTGGCGTGCTCGATGCAGTCGGTCCCGGCGGCGGCGAAGTCGACCAGCGACTGCTCCCCGAAGCAGTGCGCGGTGACCCGTGCCCCCTCCTCGTGCGCCGCGGCGATGGCCTCGGTGAGCACGTCGACCGGCCAGCAGGTCCCCAGGTCACCGGTCTCCCGGTCGATCCAGTCACCCACGAGCTTGACCCACCCGTCACCGGCGCGCGCCTCCTGGCGCACGTAGGCCACGAGGTCCTCGGGCTCGATCTCCCAGGCGAAGTTGCGGATGTAGCGCCGGGTGCGGGCGATGTGCCGGCCCGCGCGGATCAGCCGCGGCAGGTCCTCCCGGTCCTGCACCCACCGCGTGTCGGCCGGGCTGCCCGCGTCGCGCAGCAGCAGCGCGCCCGCGTCCCGCTCGGCCAGCGCATGCTCCTCGGCCCGGGCGTCGTCCACCGCACCCTGGGCCTCGAGGCCGACGTGGCAGTGCGCGTCGACCAGCCCGGGGAGGGCATACCCCCGGATCGTCTCGACCTCGCCACCCGTCGGGGCGCTGAGGCTGACCCGGCCGTCGACCACCCAGATCTCGTCGAGCACCTCCTCGGGACCGACCAGGATCTGACCCGTGACGTGGAGCACCGGTGCGCTCATCGCTCGCCTCGCCTTCTTCGCCGTGGATCCTCACCGTAGCGTCCAGCAGTGCGGCCGTAGACTCCCCCTTCGTGTCCGACCCCGGTATGCCCACCCGCGAGCCGCTGCGTGTCCCGCGCGTCGACCTCGGCGCGATGCTGCGGGCGGCCGCCGACGGTCACTTCCCAGAACCGGACGGCGGCTTCTCGCGCACCGCACCGTGGCGGGGCGGGGTCGAGGGCGCGATCGCCTTCACCGGCCACGCCGTCATGGCCGTGACCGAGGACGTCACCGACGGCGAGCTCGCGGCCCTGGGTGTCCACGGCTTCGGCGGGGCGCACGACCCGCGGATCGCGACCACGCTCGCGGGTGAGGGCCCGATCGGGGTCCTCGACGCGCTGCTCGTGGGGCGCGGGACAGGGACCGGCGGGCCGCTGGTCCCCCGCCCCGACCTCGCCGGCACCGACCGCGCCACGCACGCCGGCGAGTGGCGGACCGAGATCGACGTCTACGGCCTGCCCGACCGTGGCGTCAGCTCGCTGGCGACGCTCTCCCGCGGGATCGGCGGCCTGCCGGAGGTCGGCATCCAGGCCGCAGACGGCCACGCCGCCACCCTGCTCGACGGCATCCTGGCGCGCCGACCGGCCGGCGAGGTCGTCCTCGCGTCGGTGACGCCCGGCAACGCCCGCTCGCTGCGCTTCTTCCTGCGCCGCGGATTCGTGCCGGTCGCCAGCGAGCAGCTCTGGAAGCCGCGACGCCTGACCCGCGGTCAGGCCAGCGGGACGGCGGCCACCGCCTCGACCTCGACGAGCTGGCCGGGATAGCCCAGGCCGGTGACTCCGCTCAGCGTGCTGGGCACCTCGTGCTCGGCGAAGGTCGCGAGGCGCCGGCGACGAAGATGGGCCGACTCGCGCCGTCGGTGGTGGCTGAGTAGGCGTAGGGGGACGGGGCCAGCGCCGAGTCGGCGGACAGTCGGACGATGGAGGAGGGCACGGCCACACCGTAGGCGCCGGGGCGGTCGACGGCGCGCCACCCCCGCCCGGCCTCGCCGTCGCGATCAGATCACGCCGGCAGCGAGGGCCGGCTCGGCGTACGCCTGCGCGAGCGACGCGACCGTCTCGTGGGCGTTGAGGCCGCTGGGGTTGGGGACCACCCACAGCTGCGCGCCCTCGAGATCCTCCGGCTGCCGACCCGGGGTCGCGCCGCGAGCCCCGAAGGCGCTGCGGTATGCCGTGATCCCCGCGACCGCGACGACGCGCGGCCGCACCCGGCGCACGGTCTCACGCAGCCGCTCACCGCCCTCGCGCAGCTCCGCGGCGCTCAGCTCGTCGGCGCGGACGGTGGCCCGGGGCACGAGGTTGGTGATGCCGATGCCCCGGTCGAGCAGGTGGGCACGGTCCTCGTCGTCCATCCCGGCAGCCGGGTCGATGCGACGCCCGCTGATCCCGGCCCGCTCGAGCGCGGGGTAGAACCGGTTGCCCGGGTGGGCGAAGTGGGTCAGCGTCGCGGCGGTCCACAGGCCGGGGTTGATCCCGACGAAGAGCAGCCGCACCCTCGGGCCCGAGCCCGGCTCCGGGAGGAGGTCGGGGACCTCGGCCCCCCGGTAGGACTGCAGCTCCTCCCGCGTGAAGCGGGGCGTCACGAGACCGGCAGCCCCACGCCGTCCCAGGCCGAGAGCAGGGCGTCGAGCACCTCCGGGGCATCGGCATACCGCTCCCGCGCGGACTCCGCGGTGGCGGCGGCGAAGGTGGCGAAGTCGACGTCCCGCGCGATCCGGCCGCGGGTGGCGAGGGTGTCGTACCAGACCTGGCCGGCCCGCTCCCAGGCCCATCCCCCGAGCCCGGTGGCGAAGAGGTGGAACGCCTTGTTGGGGATGCCGGAGTTGATGTGCACCCCGCCGTTGTCGTTGTCGGCGTCGTGCGGCAGGTCGACGTAGTCGTCCATGTGCGCCGGTTGCGGGTCCTGGCCGAGGGCAGGGTCGTCGTAGGCGGTCCCGGGAGCGGCCATCGAGCGCAGCGCCACGCCCTGGACGCGATCGGTGAGCAGGTCGGCGCCGATGAGCCAGTCGGCCGAGCCGGCCTCCTGCCCCAGGAGCCGCTGCCGCACCAGCGCACCCAGGACGTCGCAGACCGACTCGTTGAGCGCGCCCGGCTGGCCGACGTAGGTCAGGCCGGAGGTGTATTGCACCAGCCCGTGACCCAACTCGTGCGCGATGACATCCAGGCTCGCGGTGAACCGCCGGAAATAGACGCCGTCCCCGTCGCCGAAGACCATCTGCCGGCCGTCCCAGAAGGCGTTGTCGTAGTCGCGCCCGTAGTGGACCGTGGCCGCGAGCAGCATGCCCTGACCGTCGAGGGAGTCCCGGCCGTAGGAACGCGCGAGCAGCTCCCACGTCGCGCCCAGGCCGTCGTAGGCCTCGGTGGCAGCGACGTCGCCGGTCGCCGGGTCACCCTCGCCGCGGACCAACCGGCCGGGCAGCGTGGTCGCCCCACCAGCGTCGTAGATGCTGCGCCGGGGCGCCGCGTCGTCGGGCACGACGGTCCGCGCTAGGTCGGGGGCGACGACCGGCTCGGCGGGCAGCCGCGGCAGCGGCATCGTCGTGGGCAGGATCGTCCCCTGGGACGGCGGCTCTCCTCCCGGCCACCGGGTCGCCATGAGCTCCCGGCGCCCCCGCGTCTGCTCGCTGTCCTGCAGCGTGGCCTGGACGATCGGAGCGACCTCCGGGTCGGCCTGGGCGATCCGGGCCAGCAGGTAGCCCGGGATGATCGTGCAGCGTGTCCCCGTCATGGACCCACTCTGACATCGGGCGCCGACAGACGCCTGCGGCGCCCTCGGCTCAGCCCTTGCCGCCGTCGAGGTACTTCTCGAAACCCGGCGGCAGCTTGAGCCCGGACAGGTCGTTGCCCTGCCCAGGGTCGTCCTCCAGCCCGGCGGCCCCACCGCCGAAGGCGCTCTCCAGCGAGCGATCCCGGGCCGCCTGCTCCTTGGCCGCGGCCTCCCGCTCCTGCTGCGCCCGCTTGGCCGGGTTGCCCGACTTGCCCTTCTTGCGCTGCTGCTTGCCCTTCTTGGCGCCACCCCCGGCGCCGCCCATGCCGGGCATGCCCGGCATACCGGGCATGCCGCCGCCCTTCTTGAGCTGACGCATCATCTTCTGCGCCTCGCCGAAGCGCTCGATGAGCTGGTTGACCTCGCCGACGCTCACACCCGAGCCCCGCGCGACGCGAGCGCGGCGCGAGCCGTTGAGGATCTTGGGGTGGCCACGCTCGAGCGGGGTCATCGAGCGGACCATGGCCTCGACCCGGTCGAACTCCCGCTCGTCGAGGGAGTCCAGCTGCGCCTTCATCCCCTGCATCCCGGGCATCATCCCGAGCATCTGCTTCAGCGAACCCATCCGCTTGATCGCCGACATCTGCTCGAGGAAGTCGTCGAAGGTGAAGTCCTCGTCGGCGAGGAACTTGCGGGTCATCTCCTTCGCCTGAGCCTGGTCGAAGGCCTTCTCCGCCTGCTCGATGAGGGTCAGCACGTCGCCCATGTCGAGGATGCGCGAGGCCATCCGGTCGGGGTGGAACAGCTCGACGTCCTTGACCCCCTCCCCGGTGGAGGCGAAGAGGATCGGCTGCCCGGTGACGGTCGCGACCGACAGCGCGGCGCCACCGCGGGCGTCGCCGTCCAGCTTGGACAGCACGGTTCCGGTGATGCCGACGCCGTCGGCGAAGGCCTTGGCGGTGTCGACCGCGGCCTGCCCGATCATCGCGTCGATGACGAAGAGCACCTCGTGCGCGCTCGTCTCGACCCGGATGTCGTGCGCCTGGCGCATGAGGTCGACGTCGACGGCCAGCCGGCCGGCGGTGTCGATGATGACGACGTCGTGGTTCTTGCGGCGGGCCTCCTCGACCCCGTCGACCGCGACGTCGACCGGGTCCCCGAAGCTGCGGGTCCCCTCCCCCGACTCCAGGGTCGCGTCGTGACCGAAGATGTTGCCGCGCTCGGGCGCGAAGACCGGCACCCCCGCGCGCTCGCCGACGACCTCGAGCTGGGTGACGGCGTTGGGGCGCTGCAGGTCGGCGGCCACGAGCATCGGGGTATGCCCCTGGTCTGCGAGCATCCTGCCCAGCTTGCCCGCGAAGGTGGTCTTTCCCGAGCCCTGCAGGCCGGCGAGCATGATCACGGTCGGCGAGTTCTTGGCGAGGTTGAGCCGCCGCGTCTGGCCCCCGAGGATCGCGACGAGCTCCTCGTTGACGATCTTGACGATCTGCTGCGCCGGGTTCAGCGCCTGGTGCACCTCCGCGCCCAGCCCCCGCTCGCGGATCCGGCCGGTGAACTCCTTGACCACGGGCAGCGCCACGTCGGCGTCCAGCAGCGCCATCCGGATGTCGCGGATGGTGGAGTTGAGGTCGGACTCGGTGACGGTGCCCTTGCGCTTGAGGTTGCGGAAGGTCTGCGTCAGGCGGTCGGAGAGACTGGTGAACACCCGCCCTACGATACGTGCCGCACGGCGCCGACCGGTCCGCCGCCGGGTCACCTCCGGCGCGCACCGGGCCCCTCCGGCTGCGCATACTGGGCCCGTGCCCTCCCCCCGACTCGCCGAGCAGGCCCGCAACCGCCTCGCCGAGGCGCTGCGGCAGCGGGTGGCGGGACCGGACGCCGCACCCCGGGCCGCGGCCATCTGGCTGGCTCCGGGCGAGCGCCGGTTCGCCCCCTCCGACCCGATCTGCCGGGTGCACGGCCACGCCGGGATGTATGCCGGGGGCATCCGCGCGCTGCTCCTCCAGGCGCTGCACCCGCTGGCGATGGCCGGCGTGGGCGAGCACTCCGGCTACCGCGGCGACCCGTGGGGCCGGCTGCAGCGCACGAGCGAGTTCATCGCGATGACGACCTACGGGCCCGTGGACTCCGCGCAACGTGTGATCGACCGGATCAACCGGGTGCACCGCACGGTCAGGGGGACCGCGCCGGACGGGCGACGGTATGCCGCCACCGACCCGCACCTGCTGCGCTGGGTGCACGTCGCCGAGATCGACAGCTTCCTCGTGGCCCACCAGCACTACGCGCGGACCCCGCTCACTCCCGCCGAGGCGGACCGCTACGTCGACCAGGCGGCGTGGGCCGCCGAGGAGCTCGGGGTGCTCGACCCGCCGCGCACGGCGCGGGGTCTGGCCGAGTCGCTCGCGGCATACCGGCCCGAGCTGGAGGCCAGCGAGGGGGCGCTCGACGTCGCCCGCTTCCTGCTGGCCGAGCCGCCGCTGCCGTGGGCCGCGCGACCCGGATTCTGGATGCTCGCCGCCGGCGCGGTGCAGATGCTGCCCGGGTATGCCCGCGACCTGCTCGGGCTGCGTCTGCCGGAGCCGCTGCGCGCCCTGGAGCGACCCGCGCTGGCGGCGCTCGACCCGCTCGGCCGGCTCGGGACCGCGGCAGTCGGCTGGGCGCTCAGCAGTCCTGACGATCCGCGCAACTCACCCCAGAGCTCGGCCGTCGTCGACCGCACCGCCCGGGCACCCCACTCCTAGCCGTCAGCCGTCAGCCGTCAGCCGACGATCGCGCTGACGAAGGCCTCCGGGTCGAACGGCGCCAGGTCGTCCGGGCCCTCGCCCAGCCCGATGAGCTTCACCGGGACGCCGAGCTTGCGCTGCACGTTGACGACGATGCCGCCCTTGGCGGTGCCGTCCATCTTGGTCAGGACGATCCCGGTGATCGCGACCTCCCGGGCGAACTCCTCCGCCTGCCGCATGCCGTTCTGCCCCGTCGTGGCGTCGAGCACGAGCAGCACCTCGCCGACCGGGGCCACCTTCTCCACGACCCGCTTGATCTTGCCGAGCTCGTCCATGAGGCCCCGCTTGGTGTGGAGCCGCCCGGCGGTGTCGACGAGCACGACGTCGACCTCGGCGTCCACCCCGCCCTTGACGGCGTCGTAGGCGACCGACGCGGGGTCGGCGCCCTCGGTGTGCGAGCGCACGGTGGGCACACCCACCCGCTCACCCCAGGTCTGGAGCTGGTCGGCGGCGGCGGCGCGGAAGGTGTCGGCGGCGCCGAAGAGCACGTCCTTGTCCTCGGCGACGAGCACCCGACCGAGCTTGCCCACCGTCGTGGTCTTGCCGGTCCCGTTGACGCCCACCACGAGGATGACCGCCGGGTGCTCGCCCTCGCGGCTCGCGGCGATCCGCCGGTCGAGGGTCGGGTCGACGAGCCGGAGCAGGTCGTCGTGCAGCCACTGCTTCACCTGGGCCGCGTCGGTCGTGCCGTCCACCTTGACCTGCGTCCGCAGCGAGTCGACGAGCTCCTGGGTCGCCTCCACGCCGAGGTCGGAGGCGAGCAGGGTGTCCTCGACGTCCTCCCAGTCCTGCTCGCTGAGGCCACCGCGTGACAGCAGCGCGAGGAGCGCGTTGCCGATGGCGTTGTTGGAGCGGGCGAGCCGGGCGCGCAGCCGCTGCAGCCGGCCGCGGGCCGAGTCCGGCCGCTCCAGCGTGGGCGCGGACGCCTCGGGCTCCTCGACCGCGACCCCACCACCGCGATTCTCGACCTCGCCGGAGGGCTCGGGCCGCTCCTCGGTGAGGACGTCGGAGTCCTCCTCCCGCCGCGTGCCGGCGGGCGGCAGCGTCGCCGAGTCACCACCTCGACCGCGGACCAGCGCCACCAGCAGCGCGAGACCCCCGAGCACCACGACGGTGACGAGGGTCAGGATCTCCCAGAGCTCGTTGATCGGTCCCACGACGTCAGTCTCTCAGACCCGCTCGGCCGATCCGATCCGCACCGCGCGACCGGCGCCGGGCGCGCGCAGCCGCGTGCTGGGCGAGGTGTGTCCGCGCCCCGGCATACCGTGCAGGTATGCCGACGCCCCAGGAGCCGGACTTCGCCCCGGTGCCGGTCAGACGGGTCGAGCGCGACCCGCAGTCCGCGCTGCCGGACGAGCACACCTGGCCGCGGACCATCCCGGCCGTCGCCCAGCTGATCGCCGAGGGCCTCGACCTCGGACGGGCCACGGTGCTCGTCGGGCCGAACGGCTCGGGCAAGTCCACCATCCTGGAGGCGGTGGCGATGACCTACGGCCTCAACGCCGAGGGCGGCTCCACCGGCGCGATGCATCGGACGCGCACGACCGAGTCCGACCTCGCGCAGTGGTTGCGCGTCGTGCGGGGCCCGGGGGCCTCCCGGTGGGGCTACTTCGTGCGGGCCGAGACGATGCACGGCCTGTTCAGCTATCTGCAGGACACGGTGCGGCACGACTTCCACCGGTTCTCGCACGGGGAAGCCTTCGTCGAGCTTCTGGGCTCGAAGCGCTACCAGGGGGACGGCTTCTTCGTCTGGGACGAGCCGGAGTCCGGTCTGTCCTTCGAGGCCCAGCTGCGCCTGCTGTCCGAGCTGGTCGAGATAGCCTCGCAGCCGGGGGCTCAGGTGCTCCTCGCGACGCACTCCCCGCTGCTGGCCGCCCTACCCGGGGCCGTGGTGCTCGAGTGCTCCGAGGAGGGGATGCGGGAGACGGCGTGGGACCGGCTCGACATGGTCGACCACTACCGGCGGTTCCTGGAGGCGCCGGAGCGCTACCTGCGGCACCTGCGCGCCTGAGAGCTCTCAGCTGGCCGCGGGGTACTCACCCGGCGCGTCGTCCTGCGCCGACGGGGCGGTGGACGCCGAACGGCGGCGCTCACGCAGCGCCTGGGTGCGCTGGGCGGCGGAGCGGCCGAGCTGCTCGCCGCGGCTCCGGACCTGCTCGCCGCGCCGGCGCGCCCCGGCGATGAGCTCCTCCCCCTCGGGGGTCCAGAACTCTCCCCGGCCCTCGCGACGCGCCTCGATCATGACGTACCCCACGACCCCCACGCCCAGGGCGACACACAGCAGCATGGCCAGGACTAGTGCAAGCATGTGACCAGTGTGCCGCTCGGTGTGCGCCGGAGCCGATCTGACGCCCGGCGTGTCGCGGGCGTGTCGCCCTCAGGGTGAGCGGAATCACACGACACAGACCGTGCGGCCGGTCGGGGAGTCAGCGGGCGAGGTCCCGCTCGATGCGGCGCAGCGTCTGCCGGGTGGAGGCGATGAGCCCCGCGTCGCCGGCGGCCTCCCGCAGCGCCAGGGCTCGCGACGCGGCCGCGTGCGCCTCCTCCGGTCGACCCTCGTCGAGGAGCACCTTGGCCCGGTGCTGGTGGACCAGGGCGGCCCGCGGGTCGTCGCCGGCGAGGATCTCCTCCGCGGCGTCGAGCAGCGCGTGCGCGGGCGCATACTCGCCCCGCCAGTGGTGCACGTGCGCCAGCCGGACCGCCGCGAGCGCCCAGGGGGAGGACCCAGCGTCCTGCTCGGCCAGGCGCGCCTGCCCCGCGGCCAGCGCCGCGTCGAGCTCGCCCAGCATCCGCAGCAGCGCGACGGCGTGCGGGTCCTCGGGCGTCTCCCCGAACCACTCGCGGGTCTCCTCCTCGTCGAGCAGCTCCTCGCGCAGCGTCTCGTCGTCGATGACGTAGGCGGGGAACTCGGCGCCGCCGAAGACCACCGTCATGCGGGCGACGGCTCGGGCTCGGGGGCGGGCGCGCGGCGGCGGGTGGGCTGCTCCACCCCGTCGGCGGCGACGTCCTTGATCCGCTGGCTCACCACCGTGGTCACGCCGTCGCCACGCATGGAGACGCCGTAGAGCGCGTCGGCGATCTCCATCGTGCGCTTCTGGTGGGTGATGACGATGAGCTGGCTGGAGTCGCGCAGCTCCTCGAAGAGGGTGATGAGCCGGCCCAGGTTGGTGTCGTCGAGCGCGGCCTCCACCTCGTCCATGATGTAGAACGGGCTGGGCCGGGCCTTGAAGATCGCGACGAGCAGCGCCACCGCCGTCAGCGACCGTTCCCCGCCGGAGAGCAGCGAGAGGCGCTTGATCTTCTTGCCCGGGGGCCGCGCCTCGACCTCGATGCCGGTGGTGAGCATGTTGTCCGGGTCGGTGAGCGTGATCCGCCCCTCACCCCCCGGGAAGAGGCGCGAGAAGACGCGCTCGAACTGCGCGGCCGTGTCGTGGAAGGCCTCGGTGAAGACCCGCTCCACCCGCTCGTCCACCGAGCGGACGATCTCCAGCAGGTCCTCCTTGGAGCGCCGCAGGTCCTCCACCTGCTCGGTGAGGAAGGTATGCCGCTCCTCGAGCGCGGCGTACTCCTCCAGGGCGAGCGGGTTGACCTTGCCGAGCTGGTTCAGGGCACGCTCCGCCTTGCGCAGCCGCTTGTCCTGGGCCTCCCGGACGAACGGCTGGGCCTCGGGCAGGTCCGCGTCCGGGTCGTCCGGGGCGGGGTCGTCCGGTCCGGGGATGACAGGGACGGGCAGGTGCGGACCGTACTCGTCCACCAACGTCTGCGGGTCCACACCGAGCTCCTCGACGGACCGGGTCTGCAGCGCCTCGATGCGCAGCCGCTGCTCGGCGCGGGCGATCTCGTCGGCGTGGACGGAGTCGGTGAGGTCACGCAGGTCGTCGGCGAGCTCGCGGGCCTGCTGCCGGGCGGTCGCGAGCGCCTGGTCACGCTCCGCCTGCTCCGCCTGCCCTCGGGAGCGTTCCTGCGCGGCCCGCTCCACGACCTGCTCGGCCCGCGCCAGGAGGTAGCCCGCCCCCGCACGCACCGCCGCGGCGGTGTCACGCTCCCGGGCCCGGCGCTCCCGCCGCTGCGCGGCCTGCCGCCGGGCGGCGAGCTCGCCCGCGGCGGCCGACTCCAGGCTGTCGGCCCGGCCGGACAGCGCGGTGACGCGCTCCTCCTGGGTGCGCAGGGCCAGCCGTGCCTCGGTCTCCAGCGTCCGCGCCCGGGCGGCCGCCTCGGCGAGGCGCTCCCGCTCGGTGGTGTCCGGCTCCTCGGTCCCCTCCTGGCTGGCGAGCTGCTCGGCGTCGGCCAGCCGCTGCTCCAGCTCGGCGAGCTCGGCGCGGGTCGTGGCCAGGGACTCCTCGGCGGTGCCGATGGCGGTGGTGGCCCGCTCGTGCTCGGCCCGTGCCGTGCGCATCGTCTGGCCGAGCTGGGAGAGCTGCTCGGCCACCGCGGTCATCCGCGCGTCGGAGTCGTGCAACGCGTCCAGCGCCTCGTCGGCGCCGCGCTGCGCCTCCTCCAGGTCCTCCGTGGCCGAGCTCAGCGCGAAGGTCGCCCGCTCGGCGCGCGACGTCGCCTCCTGGACCCCGCTCTGCGCTTCCTCCAGCGCCGAGGTCAGCTCCAGCATGCTGGGGGCGGCCGACGACCCCCCGCGGACCCATCCCGGGCCGTAGACGTCCCCGGTACCGGTGACCACCGTGATGCCGGGCAGCGCCCGCACCAGCAGCGCGGCGTCGTCGGCGTCGTCGACCAGGGCCACCTGCTCCAGCAGTCCGGTGACCGCTCGCCGCAGCGCCTCGTCCCCGTCCTTGGCGCGCACCATGTCGGCGGCCCACACGGCATACCCGGGGAGCTCGGGCCAGCGCTCCCGCTCGGCACCGTCGTCGGCCTCCCCCGTCACCAGCTCGGGGACCATGAGGCCGGCCTGCCCCTGGTCCTGGTCGCGCAGCCAGGCCAGCGCCTCCTGCGCCTGGCCCAGCCCGTCGACGACGAGCGCCTCACCGGCCCAGCCCAGCGCGGCCGCGACCGCGGCCTCGCGGCCGGCCTCGACCACGAGGTGGTCGGTCACGGTGCCGGTCACGCCGGTCACGCCGTCGGCCGACAGCAGCGCGCTCGCGCCGTCGGTGCGCCGCAGGCTCAGCGACAGCGCCTCCACCCGGGCCCCCCACTGCGCCTGCTCCGCCTGCGCCGCGCGCAGCTCCTCGGTCAGCCGCTCGACCTCCTCGCCCGCCTCGGCCCGGCGCTGCTCCGCGGCCTCGTAGTGCTCGTCGAGCCCTTCCTCGCCCTGCTCGACGTCGAGGACCGTGCCCTCGAGCCCGGCGTAGTCCTGCTCGGCCTTCTCCGCCCGCTGCACGACGGCCGCGGCCACCTGCTGCAGCCGGGTGACCTCGCCCTCGCCGGCCTCGAGCCGGGAGCGTCGGGCGGCCACCTGCCCGGACAGCCGAGCCAGCCCCTCGCGACGGTCCGCCGCGGCCCTCGCCAGCCGCTGGAGCCGCGCCTGCTCCTGGGCATGCGCGTCCTCGGCCTGCGCCCGCGCCCCCTCCGCGTCGGCCAGCGCGGCCGCGAGCTCGGCCACCCGGGCCTGCAGCGCGGCCTCCTCCTCCCGGACCCTCGCCGCCTGTGCACGCAGCTCCTCGGGGTCGCGGCCACGGCGGGAGCGACCGCTCTCCTCCGCCGCCAGCTCCTCGGCCTCCGCGCCGAGCAGGCGCACCCGCTCGGCGGCGAGGTCACCCAGGCCCGGGCCCGCTCCACCAGGGAGGACAGGGCATACCACCGGTCCTGCACCGCGGTGATCGCAGGCGCGGCCGCGGCCCGCTCCTGCTCCAGCTCGGCGACCCTGGCCTCGGCGGACCGCGCCGCCTCCTGCACCCGGGTGCGTCGCTCGATGAGGGCCCGCTCGTCGGCGAGCTCGGCCTCCAGCGCGCTCGTGAGCTGGACGAGGTCGTCGGCGAGGATGCGCAGCCGGGCGTCGCGCACCTCCGCCTGGATCGTCGCGGCCCGCCGGGCGGTCTCCGCCTGCCGGCCGAGCGGCCCGAGCTGGCGGCGGATCTCGGTGGTCAGGTCGGTGAGACGGGTGAGGTTGCCCTCCATCGTCTCGAGCTTGCGCAGCGCCCGCTCCTTGCGCTTGCGGTGCTTGAGGACGCCGGCCGCCTCCTCGATGAAGCCGCGCCGCTCCTCGGGGGTGGCGCGCAGCACCTGGTCCAGCTGCCCCTGGCCGACGATGACGTGCATCTCGCGGCCGATGCCGGAGTCGGAGAGCAGCTCCTGCACGTCGAGCAGGCGGCAGGAGGTGCCGTTGATGGCGTACTCCGACCCGCCGGCGCGGAACATCGTGCGGGTGATCGTCACCTCGCTGTAGTCGATCGGCAGCGCGCCGTCGGTGTTGTCGATGGTGAGCGAGACCTCGGCGCGACCCAGCGGCTGGCGGCCGGAGGTGCCGGCGAAGATGACGTCCTCCATCTTGCCGCCGCGCAGGCTCTTGGCCCCCTGCTCCCCCATCACCCAGGCGAGCGCGTCGACGACGTTGGACTTGCCCGAGCCGTTGGGCCCGACGATGCAGGTGATGCCCGGCTCGAGCCGCATGCTCGTCGCCGAGGCGAACGACTTGAAGCCCTTGAGGGTCAGGCTCTTCACATACATGTGGCTGGGTCTTCCGCACTGGTCGCCGAGTCGGTGGTCCGGTCAACATACCTGCCGGGTATGCCGCGACCCGGCCGCCACACCCGGCTCCTCCTGCTCGTCAGCATGGTCAGCGCTCCAGGAACCCCGTCAGCCCCTCCCGCACCTCGTGCCACTGCACCACCACGCCGTCCACCCTCCCGGGGCGGCTGCGGGTGGAGGGGTCCTCGCGCAGCAGCCCCGCGAGCGTCTCCACCGCGACCCGCTCGCCCTGGGCGTTCACCTCGACCCGGCCGTCGGGCAGGTTGCGGGCATGCCCCGCTAGGCCGAGCTCCAGCGCCCGCGCCCGCGTCCACCAGCGGAAGCCGACGCCCTGGACCCGGCCGCGGACGAAGATCAGCGCGCGCTCCATGCCGCCGAGACTACGGTGGACCCATGACCGACCCGTCGACCGCGACCCCGCCGGCCTACACCCCGATCGCCGACCGGCCCGTGCGATGGGGGCTGCTGGCCGCCGGAGGGATCGCCCGGGCCCTGGCCCAGGCGATCGCCGCGGTCGAGGGGGGCGAGGTGGTCGCCGTGGCGGCGCGCGACGGCGACCGCGCCCGGTCCTTCGCGGAGGAGTTCGGCATCCCTCGCGCCTACGGCAGCTATGCCGAGCTGGTCGACGACGCCGAGGTCGACGCCGTCTACATCTCCTCGACCCACCCCTTCCACTGCGAGCAGGCGCTGGCGTGCATCCGGGCCGGCAAGCACGTGCTCGTCGAGAAACCGACGACGCTGACCGTCCACGACACCGAGGAGGTGCTCGAGGCCGCCCGCGCGGCCGGGGTCCTCGCGATGGAGGCCATGTGGACCCGGTGCCAGCCGATCGTCCTGGACGCGCTCGCCCGCGTCCGTCGCGGCGACATCGGCACGGTCCGCAGCGTCCACGCCGCCCTCCCGGTGCCCTTCGACTACGACGAGTCGCACCGCCTCTTCGACCTCGCGAACGGCGGCGGGGCGCTGCTCGACCTCGGGATCTACCCGGTCACCCTCGCCCACCTCTTCGCCGGTCACCCCACCCACCTGCACGTCCTCGGCTCCCGGGTCGCCACCGGCGCCGACGCGCTGGTGGCCCTGCAGTGGATGACCACCGAGGGCGCCGTGGTCCAGGTCCTGACCGACTCGCTCTCGCACGGCAGCACCGAGACCCTCGTGCGCGGCTCGGAGGGGTCGCTGCAGCTGCACGGGCCGATCAACAACCCGACCTCCTTCACGGTCCGCCGGGGCGAGGAGGAGCAGCTGGTCGACGGTGGTGACCGACGTGGCTACGAGCACGAGGTCGAGGAGTTCCACCGCTGCCTGGAGCTCGGCCTGCCGGAGTCCCCGCTGATCCCGCACGCGGACACGGTGGCGATCATGACCATCCTGGAGAGCGCCCGTCGCGAGCTCGGCGTCCGCTACCCCCAGGAGGACGAGCCGCTGGACACCGCCGACGTGGTGCCGTGATGGTCGAGCTGCTCCTCTTCCTGGTCCTGGCCGTCGGGCTCCTGGCCCTCCTGGGGCGCACCGCGACGCCGCCGTCCGAGCGGCTGCCACTGCGCCGGTGGACGCCGGTCCACGTCGCCGACCTCGTGGCTCGGGCGTTCCGCCTCTTCCGCGACGCCGGCGCGGAGCGGGTGCGGCGCCAGGAGGTCGCCCGCGAGTCGGTCGAGGGGCGTCAGCCGGAGAAGCCGCGGCGCGGCCAGCTGCCGCCTCCCCCGCCCAACCCCGAGGACGAGCGGGGCTGACCGTTCACACCCGAGGGACCCGGGGCGCCGGCTGGCAGCGGGGGCAGAAGTGCGAGCTGCGGTTCGTGAACTGCTCGCGCCGGATCGCGGTCCCGCAGCGTCGACACGGGCGGCCGGTCTGCCCGTAGGCCTCCAGCGACCGGTCGAAGTAGCCGCTGGCCCCGTTGACGTTGACGTAGAGCGCGTCGAAGCTGGTGCCGCCCTGTCCCAGCGCGTCGCGCATGACGTCGGCGGCGTGGTCGAGCACCCGCCCGAGCGCGGGCTTCGTCTGGCTGGAGGCGAGCCGTCGCCCGTGCACCTGCGCCCGCCACAACGCCTCGTCGGCGTAGATGTTGCCGATACCGCTGACCACCCCCTGGTCCAGCAGGACCCGCTTGAGGGCGACGTCCTTGCCCTTCATCCGGCGCACCACCGCTGCCCGGTCGAAGGCCGGCTCGAGCGGGTCCGGGGCGATGTGCAGCACCGGCTCAGGTATGCCGTGGGAGTGCCCGCCGGGGTGACCCGGCGCGCTTGCCCCCGGCTCGTCGCGCAGCGGGGTGAGGGCGAGCCCGCCGAAGGTGCGCTGGTCGACGAAGCGCAGCTGGGGGCCGTCGTCGTCGAGGTCGAGGGTGGCGTGCAGGTGCTTCTCCCGCGGCGCCTGCGCGTCCTGCACGAGGAGCTGGCCGCTCATCCCGAGGTGCACGACCAGCGCCTGGGGGTCGTCGGCGGGAGGCTGGAGCACGAGCCAGAGGTACTTCCCCCTCCGGTCCGCGGCGAGCACCTGCGCACCGGCGACGCGCGCGGCCAGGTCCACTGGTCCGGCCGCGTGACGTCGGGCGACCCGCGCGCCGGTCAGCCGGGCCTCGCGGATGCGTCGCCCGACGACGTGCGTCTCGAGGCCACGACGGACGACCTCGACCTCCGGGAGCTCGGGCACGCCTCAGCCGCTGCCGGGGCCGTCGCCGGTGAGGTCCTCGACCGTCGGTTCGGTCGCGACCACCTGGGCGGCGCGCTCGGTGAGCAGCCGCCAGCCCTGCTCGGCGGCCTGCTGCTCAGCCAGCTTCTTGGAGCGACCCACCCCGGTCCCGACCACCTCGTCGGCGACGACCGCCCGGGCGGTGAAGGTCTTGTCGTGGTCCGGTCCCTCGGCGTCGACGAGGTACTGCGGGGGGCCCAGGTCGCCCGCCGAGGCGACCTCCTGCAGGCTGGTCTTCCAGTCCAGCCCGGCGCCGAGCCCCGCGCTGCGACGCATCAGCGGGTCCAGCAGGTGGTGGACGAAGGTGGCGGCAGCGGGCAGCCCGGCGGAGAGGTAGACGCAGCCGATGACCGCCTCGGTGGTGTCCGCGAGGATCGAGTCCTTGTCCCGCCCTCCGGTGGCCTGCTCCCCCTTGCCGAGCAGCACGAAGGCGCCGAGGTCCACGACCCGGGCGACCTCGGCCAGCGCGCGCGAGTTGACCACGGCCGCGCGGAGCTTGGCCAGCTGCCCCTCGGTCAGGTCGGGGTGGGTGCGGTAGAGCGTGTCGGTGACCACCACCCCCAGTACGGAGTCACCGAGGAACTCGAGCCGCTCGTTGTGCGGCTGCCCGTCGTTCTCGTAGGAGTAGGACCGGTGAGTCAGGGCCCGCAGCAGCAGCGCCTCGTCACAGGACTCGCCGACCACCTCGGTGAGGTAGTCGGCCAGCTCGGAGACGGGACGCACGACGGTGCCCCGGGGTCAGCCCTGGTGCTCGGTGCGCTCGGCGGCCGCGTAGTGGCGGCCGCCGTAGGTGCCGCAGGTGGGGCACGCCTGGTGCGGGGTCGCCACAGCCTGGCACTGCGGGCAGGTCGACAGCGCGATCGGCGCCGCCTTCCACTGCGAACGGCGGTGCCGGGTGTTGGAACGGGACATCTTCCGCTTGGGAACGGCCACGTCAGGTCCTCTTCTCGTCGTCGTCGGCCGGCGTGGCCATCGCGGCCAGCGCCGACCACCGGGGGTCGATCACGTCGTGCTCGTGCTCCGGGTCGTCCGCCAGGCGCGCCCCGCACTCGGAGCACAGGCCCGGACAGTCCTCCCGGCACACCGGTTGGAAGGGCAGCTCGGTCACGACGGCGTCCCGGACGACCTCTTCGAGGTCCATCAGGTCACCGTCGAGCATGCGCTGCTCGTCCTCGTCGCTCGCGTCCTGGTCGCCCGAGCGGCTCCCCACCTCCTGGTGGTGCGCCGCGCGGTCGGGGTAGGCGTAGAGCTCCTGGAAGGTCACCTCGACGTCGTCGACGATCTCGTCCAGGCAGCGCACGCACTCCCCTCTCGCCGTGGCCTGTGCCGTCCCCGTCGCCAGGATGCCCTCGACGACCGACTCCATCCGCAGCTCCAGCCGGACCGGGTGGCCCGCCGGGATCGCGATGACATCGGTGCCCAGGGGCTCCGTCGTGGTGACCTCGCGCGAGAGCTCGCGCATGGTCCCGGGCCGGCGGACCAGCTCCCGGGTGTCGAACACCCAGTCGCGCTCCGTCTGCTGGGCAGCCATGCCGAATTCCCTTACGTGTGGTCTGACCTGATGGACGGGTTCGGCCCTCGTGCACGGCGAGCACGGGAGGGACACAAACCGACGCACCAGCCTACCGGGCCGGTGCGGCGCGCTCAAATCTGGCGCAGCGCCTCCAGCACCGGCGCGGGCACCAGCGCGGAGACGTCGCCCCCGAGCCGGTGGACCTCCTTGACCAGCGAGCTGGAGACGTGCTCCAGCGCCGGGTCACCGGGCAGGAAGACCGTCTCGACACCGGTGAGGTGACGGTTCATCAGGGCCATCGGCAGCTCGTAGGCGAAGTCGGTGCCGCCGCGCAGCCCCTTGACCACCGCCTCGGCCCCGACCTCCTGGCACACGTCGACCAGCAGCCGCTCGGCATACGCCTCGACGCGGACGCGACCCGCGACCTCGCTCGGCAGCGAGGCGCCGACGAGCTCCAGCCGGGTCGGCACGGGGAAGCTGCCCTGCTTGGCAGGGTTGTGCAGGACGGCGACCACGACCTCGTCGTAGAGCGCGGCGGCCCGGGTCACGATGTCGACGTGCCCCAGCGTCACCGGGTCGAAGGATCCGGGGCAGACGCAACGGCGGGTCGACATGGCCAGGGAGCCTACCGGGCTGCGATCACCCCTCGTCCTCGAGCAACCCGTCCTTCCGGGCCTGCTCGACCAGAGCACGGACGGTATCGGCGTCCACGCCCTCGTCGAGGTGCCGGCCGCGGACCTCGAGGAAGGCCGCGCCGAGGTCGCGCCGCTCCTGCTCGGGGACCTCCTCGCGGGCGGGGTTGAGGATCGTGAGCTCCTCCTCGGTGAGGTGGTGCTGCAGCACCTCGTTCATGGCCTCGACGGCGTCGTCGAACTTCTGCGTGTCCGTGCCGGCGCACTCGAGCAGGTCCAGCAGCGCCTGGTTGATCTCGGCGTGCTCCTCCTCACCGTGCTCGGCCTCGTGCGCGTCGATGGCGTCCTTGCGCCGCAGCCGGGGGTAGACCTTCTCCTCCTCGGCCTCGCCGTGGGCGATGAGGACGCTGGCGAAGGCCGCGCGGGCCGCGGCACGGTCGCTGGAGCTGTCGCGGAGGTCGCGCATGAGGGCCTCGAAGAGCCGGTGGTCGTCGAGGATCAGGTCGACGACGTCGCCGGACACGGGACGCGGGATGGTGTAGTCGCTCATGCCGCGATCCTCCCAGGGTGGCCGCTCAGGCGCCCGCCGGGCCGCTCGGCTCGGCCAGGTGCAGCGCGGTCTCGCCGTAGCGCCGGGTGTCGAGGTGGCGCAGCGTCTCCGGCCAGGGCGGCCGCGGCGACCGGGCGCTGCGCTCGACCACGACGAGCGCGTCCGGGTCCAGCCAGCCGCCCGAGCCGAGCGCGTGGAGGACGTCGGTGAGCTCGGCGTCGGGCAGCGGGTAGGGCGGGTCGAGCAGCGCAAGGTGGTAGGCGTGCCCGCCCGGGCCGGCGGCCAGCACCGGGCCGACCGGGCCCACGACCACCTCGACGCCCGGCAGCGCCAGCTCCTCGGCGCTACGCCCGATGAGCCGGGCGGTGGCCCGGTGCCGCTCCACGGCGAGCACACGGGCTGCGCCGCGCGAGGCCGCCTCCAGCCCGAGCGCGCCGGACCCGGCATACAGGTCCAGCACGGAGCAGCCTCCAGGTCGAGCAGCGACTCGATCCGGGAGAACATCGCCTCGCGCACCCGGTCGGTGGTGGGCCGGGTGCCGGCGCCTCGAGGGGTATGCACGGTGCGCCCGCCGGCGCGCCCCGCGATGATCCTGGTCATCGCCTCATCCCCGCTCCAGGAAGGCGGCGCTGGTCGCGTCCAGACGGGTCAGTGCGTCGGCCAGCTCGGGATGGCCACTCAGCTCGGGGTCGGACTCCACGGTGCGCCAGGCCGCCTCGTGCGCCTGCACGATGAGGTCCTCGTCGCGGGCCAGCCGCAGGAAGCGCAGGCCGCTACGGCCGCCGCTCTGGCTGGCGCCGAGGACGTCGCCCTCGCGCCGGCTCTCCAGGTCGATGCGAGCCAGCTCGAAGCCGTCGGTGGTGGCGGCGACCTGCTCCAGCCGCTCGATCGCGGCGGGGTCCACGCCCTCGCCCTGCGTCACGAGCAGCGCCAGCCCGGGACGACCGCCACGGCCGACCCGCCCCCGCAGCTGGTGCAGCTGGGAGATGCCGAACCGGTCGGCGTCCAGCAGCACCATCGTCGTCGCGTCCGGGACGTCGACGCCGACCTCGATGACGGTGGTCGAGACCAGGACCTCCACCCGCCCCGCGGCGAAGGCCTGCATGACGGCGTCCTTGGCCTCGGCCGGCATCCGGCCGTGCAGCACCTCGATCCGCAGGTCGCGCGTCGCCGGCAGCTCGCGCAGGCACCGGGCGACCTGGTGGACCCCGTGCAGCCCGGGCGGTCCGGCGGCGGACACCTCCGGCATCTCGAGCAGGCCGAGGAGGTCGGCGCCGTCCTCGCCCTGCGGTGCTCCGGGCCCGACCTCTCCGCCGAGCGGCAGGCCCGGACCGTCGGTGCCGGAGCCCGGCAGGTCCGGGTCGTCCGGATCCCCGATGCGGGGGCACACGACATACACCTGACCGCCACCGCGCACCTCCTCGGCGACCCGTTGCCAGGTGCGGCGCACCCAGTCGGGGCGTCGACCGTCGACGACGTGACTGCTGATCGGGCGGCGCCCGCCGGGCAGCTCGCGCAACGTGGAGATCTCCATGTCGCCGTAGACGGTCATCGCCACGGTGCGCGGGATCGGGGTCGCGGTCATGACCAGCACGTGCGGGGAGGTGCCCTCGGGGGCCTTGGCGCGCAGCGCGTCGCGCTGCTCGACCCCGAACCGGTGCTGCTCGTCGACGACGACCAGACCCAGCTCGGCGAACTGGACGTGCTGCTGGATCAGCGCGTGGGTGCCGACCACGATCCCGGCCTCGCCCGAGGCGGCGGCCAGCAGCGCCTGCTTGCGCTCCCCCGCCGACTGGCTGCCGGTGAGCAGGGCCAGCCGGGTGCCCTCCTCCAGACCGCCGAGCAGCCCGGCCTCGGCGATCGGCCCGAGCAGCTGGCTGATCGAGCGGTGGTGCTGCGCGGCGAGGACCTCGGTCGGGGCGAGCAGCGCCGCCTGCCCGCCGGAGTCGACGACGGCGAGCATGGCGAGCAGGGCGAGCACGGTCTTGCCCGACCCGACCTCGCCCTGGAGCAGGCGGTGCATGGGGACCTCGCGGGCCAGGTCGCCGAGGAGCTCGGCGAGGACGGCCTCCTGGCCCTCGGTGAGCGCGAACGGCAGCCGGTCGCGCAGCCGCTGCCCGAGCCCCTGCTCCGCCGGCACCCGGGGGCGGGCGGGCACCGCCTCGCTGGACCGGCGCACCCGGGCGAGCTGGGCCTGGACCGTGAAGGCCTCGCCGAACTTGAGCCGCCACCGGCCCCTGCGGTGGTCCGCCTCCGTGCCGGGCCGGTGGACCAGCCGGTAGGCCTCGAGCAGGCCGGGCAGACCCACCTGCCGCCGCACCTGCGCGGGGACCGGGTCCGGCAGCTCGTCGAGCTGGTGGAAGACCAGGTCGAGGCACTGGCCGTGGACGATGGGTGACAGACCCTTGGTGGCGGTGTAGACCGGGACCAGACCGTCGAGGAGCCACTGCGCCCCGCCCTCGCTCAGCGTGGCGTAGTCCGGGTGGGTCAGCTGCAGCGTGTCGCGCCACACCCCCACCTGCCCGGAGCAGACGACCCGGACCCCGGGTCGGAGCCGGTCCTGGTGCCCGTAGGGCTTGAAGAAGGTCAGCTGGATCGTCCCGCCCGCGTCGTCCGCGACGTCCACGACGAGCCTGCGGCCGCGCCGGTTGCGCATCTGGTGGGTGGTCGCGGCGCGCACCGTCCCCACGACCACGACGTCCTCGCCGTGCGGCAGGTCGCGGAAGGCCGTGGGCCGGGTGGGGTCGAGGTAGGTGCGGGGCAACCAGTCGAGCAGCTGGCCCACGGTCCTGATCCCCCGCGCCCGCTGCAGCGTCTGCGCACTGGCCCCGACGAGGTCGCGCAGCCCGAAGTCGAGCGGGTTGGCCTCGCCGTCGGCCACGGGGCGCAGGTGGGCGCGTCCGGCGCCCGGCATCACTCGACCCCCAGCAGCACGGTATAGGTGGGCTGGCCCCCGTTCAGCACGCTCTGCTCGACCTCGCTGCCCGCGCAGCGGTCGGCGACGGCGTGCGCCATGACGTGGCGGACCTCGTCGTCGGCGTCCTCGCCGAGCAGCGCCGTCAGCAGCTCGACCCCGTCGTGCCAGATCGTGTCGAGCACCCACCGCGCGGCAGGCTCCAGGTCGTCCTCGACGGCGACGATCGCGTGGTCCACGATGCCCAGCCACTGGCCCGGTCGGCACGGACCGACCGGGGTCTCGGCCGCCCGGTCGGCGCGGGTGAGCGCACCCCCGTGCACCGCCGAGGCCGCCGCCGTCATCGCGTCCAGGACCGGCCCCAACCGGCCTGCCGGGTCGAGCACGGCGAGCGCGGCCAGGCCCTCCAGGAGGTTGCGGGTCGGCACGACCTCGACCTCCAGACCCTCGCGCCGCGCCTCCGCGGCGGCGGCGCGGGCGACCATGAGCATGTCGCCGTCGTTGGGCAGGATGACGACCGACGCACCGGTGCTGGCGCGCACCGCGGCGAGCAGCTCTCCGGTCGGGGCGCGACGACGCGGACCGCTGGGCACCAGCACGGCACCGCCGTCCGACATCAGCCGGGTCACCCCGTCGCCGAGGGCGCACGAGACCACTCCGATGCCCTGCGGCAGGGGCGCGACCGGGTGCGGGTGCTCACGTCCCTCCGTGCCGTCTCCGGGGCTCAGCGACGTCTGCCGCACCTCGCTCACGACCCCCGCCAGCCCTCCGGCCTCGATGGCCGCGGCGGTGTCCTCCTCCTCGACGTGCACGTGGACCTGGAACTCTGCGGGGCCACCCGCGACGGCGACGGAGTCCCCGAGATGCGTCAGGTGGGCCCGCAGCCGCTCGGCGCGCTCGGGGTCGCTGCCGCTCAGGAGGTACATCACCTCGACGGCCTCCTCCGACGTCGTGCCCCGACCCGAGGTCGGTCCGGGCGTCGCGGCCCACCAGTGCGGCACCTCGCCGTCGGCGCCGGCCGGGCGCTCGTCGAGGACGGCGTGCAGCGCCTCGACGACGAGGACCAGCCCTGCCCCGCCGGCGTCGACCACGCCCGCGTCGCGCAGCTCGGGCAGCTGCTCGGGAGTGCGTGCCAGGGCCTGCTGCGCCGCCTCGAGCGCCGCGTCGACGACCACGAGGACGTCCTGCGCGCCCTCGTCGACCGCGCCCCGGGCGCCGACGGCGGCGGCCCGGGCGACGGTGAGGATGGTGCCCTCCACCGGGGCGGCGAGCGCCTCCCAGGCGCTGCGCGAGGCGGACTCGAAGGCGTCGGCGACCTCGCGCGGGCCGGCCACGTCGACGTCGGGGGCCACCGCGTCGGCCAGCCCGCGGGTGAGCTGGGCCAGGATGACGCCCGAGTTGCCGCGGGCCGCCAGGAGCATGCCCCGCGCGATGAGGGCGAGCCCCTCCCGGAGCCGGTCGGTGCCGCCGCCGCTCTCGAAACGCACCCGCACGTGCTCCAGCGCGCCGTCGAGGGTGAGGTACATGTTGGTGCCGGTGTCGCCGTCCGCCACCGGGAAGACGTTGAGCGCGTCGACCTGCTCCCGCGCCGTCGCCAGCGACAACCGCGCGGTGACCGCCCAGCGGCGGGCGGTCACGAGGTCGAGCACGGGTCCGGGCACGGCACCAACCTAGTGCCCGGCGCCGACGCCGTCCGCGGCGCCACAGGCATACCGTGGAGGTGCGGCGAGGCACGGTCGTCGTCCGCCGCGATGATTTGGGCGCCGTGTCGCAGTTCCGGTACGCTGGACCGGTTGCCCGCGCCGCGCTGCTGCGGGCCCGAGACCTTTCACCGGACGACCTTCAGGAGAACACCGTGGCTGCCACTTGCGACGTCTGCGGCAAGGGACCGAGCTTCGGTCACAGCATCTCGCACTCGCACCGCCGCACCAAGCGCCGCTGGAACCCCAACATCCAGCGGGTCCGCACCACCGTCGGCGGCACCGCCAAGCGGATGAACGTCTGCACCTCCTGCCTCAAGGCGGGCAAGGTCACCCGCTGACCCTCCGCTGACGGCAGGTTGCCGTCATCTGCCGGCGCTCCTCGTCAGGGGGGCGCCGGTTCTGCTGTGTCGGGCGGCAGGACCGGTCTCGGTCTCAGCCGCCGAAGTGGTCCCAGCCGCCGCTGTCCGGGTCCAGGGCCTGCTCCCCCAGCCGCACGGTCGGCTCCCCCTGCACCTGCTCGGCACCCCCGAGGACGACCCACCCCGTCGGCACCGCGCCGACCGGGAAGGTCGCGAGCAGCTCGTGCTCCTCACCGCCGCCGAGCACGGCGCGCCGGGCCGCCTCCAGCCCCAGCTCGGGCGCGAGCCGGGCGGCGAGGTCGTCGACGGCCGCCTCGTCCAGCAGGAGGTCGACGCCGCTGGCGCGCGCCACCCGACCCCCGTCGCGGCCCAGCCCGTCCGAGACGTCGATCATCGCCGTGGCCCCGGCGAGCGCCGCCACCGGACCCTGCTCGAGGTCCACCCACGGCCGGAGGTGGTGGTCGACCCAGCGGCCCTGGCGCGCCCCGGCCCGGAGTTGCTCGAGCCCCGCGTGGGAGCGACCCAGCGGTCCGGACACCGCGAGGACGTCGCCCGGTCGGGCGCCGCTGCGCAGCACCGCACCCGGTATGCCCTCGGCCAGCTCCCCGAGCGCCGTCACCGACACCGCGACCACCCCCGGGCCGGCGGCGCTGAGGTCGCCCCCGACGACGGGGACCCCGGCGCGGGAGCAGGCGCGGGCGAGCCCGGTCGTGAGGTCGCGGCACCAGGCGAGCGGCAGCTCCCGGTCGCAGAGCAGGGTCACCAGCACCCCCGTCCCCCGGCCGCCCATCGAGGCCAGGTCGGCGAGGTTCTGGGTGACGATCTTCTCGCCCACGTCCTGACCGGTCGACCACGCGTCCAGCCAGTCCTGACCACGCACCATCGTGTCCGTGGTCGCCAGGACGGCGCCGGTGCGCACGCGCAGGTGGGCGGTGTCGTCGCCCGGCCCGACGACGACGTCGCGCAGGCTCTCCGCGGCCGCCCCGTGCTCGGCGAGCACGCCGAAGACCTCGCCGAGGATGCCGCGCTCCCCCACCTCGCCGACGGTCCGCCCGCCCTCGCCCGGAGGCTCGCTCGTGCTGCTCATCCCCGCACGGTAGCCTCCGTGCAACCGAGCAGGAGGCAGCACCGTGGTCAAGGCATACATCCTCGTCCAGACCGAGGTCGGCGTCTCCGCGCGCGTCACCCGGGCGATCCGCGAGCTCGACGGCGTCCAGAGCGCCGAGGACGTGGCCGGTCCCTACGACGTCATCGTGCAGGTGCAGGCGCCGACGGTGCAGGAGCTGGGTCGCGGCGTCATCGCGCACGTCCTGGCGGTGCCCGGGATCACCCGCACCACGACGTGCACGGTCGTCGAGCTCTGAGGCCGCGGACCGGGCTGCTGGCGGCCGCGCTCGGGCTGGTCTCGCTCACGGCCTGCGGCGAGGGCGCGGTGCGCGCGGTCCCCTTCGACGCCTCCGACTCCGCGGTATGCCTGGAGGTCGCCGCCCGGTGGCCCGGGACGATCGGTCCTTACGAGGCGCGGGTGACCGCGGTGCAGTCCGAGGGGGTCGCGGCCTGGGGCGAGCCGCCGATCGTCGCCCGGTGCGGCAAGGCGCCGCCCGGGCCGACGACCGACCCCTGCATCGACGTCGGCGGGGTCGACTGGGTCGCGACGGTGCTCGACGACGGCGGCACGATGTTCACGACCTACGGACGGGACCCGGCGATCGAGGTCCTCGTGCCGGAGAGCTACGACAGCCACCCGCTGCTCCTGCCGCCGCTGGACGACGCCGCCCGGGTGGTCCCGCAGACGCTGGGCGAGTGCTCCTCGCCGCAGGGCTGACCGGCGGCGGTCTGCCGCTGCGCCGGCCTTGCCTGAGGCTCAGCGCAGACCGAGCGGACGCTCCAGCGCCAGCGTGATGAGCTCGTCGACCAGCTCGGGGTAGGAGACGCCCGAGGCCGCCCAGGCCTGGGGGTACATCGAGTAGGGCGTGAAGCCCGGCATGGTGTTGATCTCGTTGAGCACCACCTCGCCGCGCGGCGTGACGAAGAAGTCCACGCGGGAGAGCCCCTCCGCGTCGGCGGCCTCGAAGGCGAGCGCAGCGATCCGGCGGATCTCGTCGCGGACGTCGTCCGGGATGTCGGCGGGGGCGGTGATCTGCACGCTGGCCTCGTCGAGGTACTTCGCCTCGAAGTCGTAGAAGTCGTGCCCGCCGCTGACGACAATCTCCCCGCACTCGCTGACCCTGGGCAGCGCCGAGCCGCGCCCGCCGAGCACGCCGCACTCGATCTCGCGCCCGTCGATGCCCTGCTCGACGAGCACCTTGGGGTCGTGGTCGCGGGCCTTCTCGATCGCGACCTCGAGCTCCTCCGGGCGCTCCACCTTGGCGACGCCCACCGACGAGCCGGCCCGCGCGGGCTTGACGAAGACCGGGAAGAGCAGGGCGCTCGCGGCCTCCAGCGCCGCCTCCCGGTCTCGCTGCCACTGCCGGTCGGTGATGACGGCATACGGCGCCACCGGCAGCCCGGCAGCGGCGAAGACCACCTTCATGACGTGCTTGTCCATCATCGCGGCGGAGGCGAGCACCCCGCAGCCGACGTAGGGCAGGTCGGCGAGCTCCAGCATCCCCTGGATGGTGCCGTCCTCTCCGAACGGCCCGTGCAGCAGCGGGAAGACCACGTCGACCTCGCCGAGGGAGTGCACCTGACCGTCGCGACCGGTCCAGGTCCACTCGTGGTCCACCCCGCCGAGCGGCACGAAGACCTGACGCCCGGTGTCCTGCACCTGCGGCAGCCGCCCGTCCCGGATCTCCAGCGCCTCCGGGTCGTCCTCGACGAGCACCCAGTGCCCTTCGCGGGTGATGCCCACCGGCACGACGGCATACCGCTCACGATCCAGCGCCCGGAGCACGCTGGCCGCGGTGGCGCAGGAGATCGCGTGCTCGTCCGAGCGCCCGCCGAAGACGAGGGCCACACGGTGCCGGGTGTCGGCAGACCGCTGCGTGCCGGCGCTGGTGTCCTCGTCGGGGCTCACGGCGAGGTCGGTGCGCTGGGTGGGGGCATCCATATCGGGACGAGCCTAACCAGTGCGAGGCGGGACACCCCGCAGACCCACCGGGCACGACGGCCGACGCGTGAGGGCCGCTCTCCAGGTCGTCTCCGGGCCGGTTCGTCCACCGGGCGCCTCGACGTCAGATCGGAGCCTCCTCGAGAAGGCTCCGATCTGACGAACCGGCTCGCAGTGCTCCCCCCGGGGCGCGTCGGAGTGAGACCGACACGGCTCGTCAGTGGCGCTCGTGCTTGCGCGCCCGGGTCATGAGCGCCCGGGTGAGGTCCTCGGGGGCCACCGAGCCGTCCACGACCGCGGTCACGCCCTCGCAGATCGGCAGGTCCACCCCCTGGCTGGCGCCCAGCTCCACCACGCTGCGGCAGCTCTTGACGCCCTCCGCCGTCTGGTGCGGCACGGCCAGCACCTCCTGGACGCTGCGCCCCTGACCGAGCGCGACGCCGACGCGGTGGTTGCGGGAGAGCGGGGACATGCAGGTGGCGATGAGGTCGCCGACGCCGGCCAGCCCCATGAGCGTGGCCGGGTCGGCGCCGAGCGCCTGCCCGAGCCGGGCGGTCTCGGCGAGCCCGCGGGTGATGAGGCTGGACTTGGTGTTGTCGCCGTAGCCGAGACCCTCGGCCATGCCCACCGCGAGCGCGATGACGTTCTTCACCGCCCCGCCGATCTCGGCCCCGACGACGTCGGTCTGGGTGTAGGGCCGGAAGTAGGCAGTCATGCACGCCTCGGCGACCCGGTCGGCGGCGTCGTGGTCGAGGGCCGCGACGACGCTGGCGGCCGGCTGGCGGGCGGCGATCTCCCGGCTGAGGTTGGGGCCGGTCACGACGACGATGCGCCCGGCCTCGACGCCGCTGTCCTCGACCACCTGGCTCATCCGCAGGCCGGTGCCCAGCTCGATGCCCTTCATGAGCGAGACCACCGGGGCCCTCGCCGGGAGGTGCTCGCCCCAGTCGGCGAGGTTGGCGCGCACCGTCTGCGAGGGGACGGCCAGCACCACCAGGTCGGCGCCCGCCGCCGCCTCCGCGGGGTCCGTGGTCGCGGTGACCACCGGGGCCAGCTCGACCTCGGGCAGGTAGTCCGGGTTGTGCCGTGAGTCGCGGATGCCCTCGGCGATCTCGGGTCGGCGGGCCCACAGGACGACCCGCTCCGCGCCCGCGTCGGCGAGGATCTGGGCGAAGGCCGTGCCCCAGCTGCCGGCGCCGAAGATGGCTGCCCGGGTCATCCCTCGGGCTCCGTGGGCCGACGGGCCGGGTCGAAGGGTTCGGCGGGAGGCTGCTCGCCACGGATCTGCGCCAGCTGCTCGGTGATCGCGGCCATGACGCGGCGCGTGGCCTCGGCGTGCGCCCGCGGCTCCTGCGCGCGGTCGTAGAGGTCGGACAGCTCGACCGGGGCGCCGGCGCTGACGTGCTGGACCGGGCGCTTCAGCAGGTTGCCCGGGCGGCGGGCATAGTGCCCGAGCACCCCCTGGGCACCCCACTGGGCGATCGGCACCACCGGGGCCCGGCTGGTCAGCGCCAGCCGACCCACGCCCGACTTGGCCTTCATCGGCCACAGGTCGGGATCCCGGGTCAGGGTGCCCTCGGGCATGATCGCGATGCACCGACCGTCGGCGAGGGCGGCGCGCGCGGCCTCGAGCGCGTCGCCGGCGCGCGAGCTGGAGCGGTAGACCGGGACCTGCTCGAGGTGCCGCAGCGCGGCTCCGAGCAGGGGCACCTCGAAGAGGGAGGACTTGGCGAGGAAGAAGGGGGCGTGCCCGTGGTCGACGAGGAAGTGGGCCAGCATGATCGGGTCCACCTCGGAGTAGTGGTTGCCGGCGACGATGAAGCCCTCGCCCCGCGGCAGGTGCTCGGCGCCGGACCAGTCGCGGCGGGTCACGCCCATGAGCACGGGGCGCAGGGCCGCGATGACCGCGTGGTAGGACCAGGGCACGGCCTGGCGCAGGGGCTGGCGTCTCACGCGGGTCATCTTTGCATCCGGGGGCGGTGCTGGCGAAGATGCTGGGGTGCGCGACAGGACGGGACGGGCTGCGGCCGGGCTCGACTGGCGGCTGGTGCTGCCGGTTCAACGAGCCGATCGCGCCAAGACCCGCCTCGTGGCACCAGACGGGGTCTCCCGACCCGAGCTGGCCCGCGCGATCGCCCTGGACACGCTGGACGCGGTATGCCGCGCCCTCCCGCCGGGCCGGGTGACCGTGGTGACCGCCGACGACGGTGCGGCCGACAGGGCGCGGGAGGTCGGGGCCCGGGCGGTCCCCGACCCCGGGCGCGGGCTGGACGAGGCGATCCGGCGCGGCCTGGACGACGCGGCCCTGCAGGTCGGGGGTGAGAGCGGCGCCGGCCGGCCGGCCCCCGGGTGGGCCGTGCTGCTGGGCGACCTGCCGGCGCTACGTCCGGAGGACCTCCGGGAGGCCCTGGCGCGCTGCGCCGCCGTCGACCGTGCGGTGGTGCCGGACGCGAGGGCACGGGTACGGTCCTGCTGACCTCGACGCGAGGCATACCGCGGCCGCGCTTCGGTGCCGGGTCGGCCGCGCGGCACGCCGTCGACGCCACCCGCCTGGACCTCGACCTCCCTCGGCTACGGCGTGACGTGGACCGGGCCGAGGACCTGCAGGAGGCGCTGCTCCTCGGCGTGGGCGCCCGCACCCGCGCGGCCCTGGGCTCGACCGCCGCCTGAGCCGGTCCCCCACCCGCGCCACGACCTACAGTGGCCCCATGCAGGCCAGCGTGCACACCTACGACCTCGACGCCGGCAGCGGGACGGTCCTGCTCGACACCGGGCGGGTGCTGCCCTTCGCCGCCGCGGTGATGGACGCAAGCGGTCTCCGGCACCTGCGGGTGGGCCAGCGGGTGAGCATCGAGGTCGACGGTGACCCCGAAACCGCGGGCGCGAGCCTCACCCGGCTCTGGATCGTCGGCATCGGCGAGGGCGAGCCCATCGTCTGATCCACTCGTCCGCAGCAGGCGTCCCGCTGCGGTGATGCATCCCCGCACCGCAGCACCTTCTGCGCGGGGTCGGGCGCACAGCGGGTCAACCCTTCTTCGCGGCCTTCGTGCCCTTCTTCCCCTTGGTCGACTTCTTCCCCTTCTTGGCCTTCGTGCGCTTGCCGGAGTCGCCGTGTGACACGTCGTCGTTCTTGACCTTCGCCAGCTGCGCCTTCTTGGCCGAGATCATGCCGGCGGTGATGTCCTCGCCGCCGGAGAAGACCCGTCCGCCGCCGACCGACCCCGGCTGCCGTGGCTCCGAGCTCTCGCTCGTCGGGTCGGGCTTGTCCTTCCGCACGCTCGGCGGGGTCCCCGAGGGGGCACGCCGCTCCCGGTCGCGGGCGGACGACGCCCGGGCGGCGACCCGACCCTTCGGCTCGTGCCGAGGACCGCCGTCGTGGCGGCGCACCGTGCTCGGGGCTCCGGCGGAGCCGCCCTCGGACTCACCGGCGGCCCGCGCCCCGGCCAGGCCCTGCGCGGGCAGCGTCGCCGGGTCGGCCACCACGTCCCTGAAAGCGGCTCCCGGCCGGAAGCGCGGGCTCCGGGTCTCCGGGATCGGCACCGCCTCTCCGGTCCTCGGGTTGCGCCCCGTCCGCGCTGCCCGGTCCACCCGCTCGAAGGTCCCGAAACCGCTGATGCTCACCGTGCCGCCCGCGGCCACCTCACGCAGCACCACGTCCACCAGGGCCTCGACGGCGGCTCCGGCGGCGGCCCGGCCGCCCACGCGCGGAGCCAGCGCCTCGATCAGGTCCGTCTTGTTCATGCCCCCAGCCTCTCGCACGCTCCTTCGGCGCGCCAGCGTGCGGACCGGCCGGGCCTTCACCTGCACGCAGGTGAACGGCCCCCACCGCTGCTGCGGTGAGGGCCGTTCGACACGGGTAGCCCCGACGGGATTCGAACCCGCGCTACCGCCTTGAGAGGGCGGCGTGCTAGGCCGCTACACAACGGGGCCGTGTCCGGCGCGCTCGGCGCCGAGGGGAGAGACTACCCGAGCGGGCAGGTCTCCACGAAATCCGGAGCTGGGCTCCGTCATCGCGCTGGGGTACCAGGACTCGAACCTAGAACAACTGAACCAGAATCAGCCGTGTTGCCAATTACACCATACCCCAAGGGGGTGTCTCCGCCCTGTCCCACGAACCGGGAAGCGCGGCGAACCGAGCATCAACTCTACCGCGCCCGGCGCACCCCACCCAAATCTGGCGCAACCGCGCGGGTCAGAGCGACACGCGCAGCCGGGCGAGCCGGTCCAGCGTCTCCTGCTTGCCCAGGATCTCCATCGACTCGAAGAGCGGCGGGCTGATCCGCTGCCCGGAGACGGCGGTCCGCAGCGGCCCGAAGGCGAAGCGCGGCTTGAGGCCCATCCCGTCCACCAGCGCCTCGCGCAGCGCCGCCTCGATCCGGTCGTGGGTCCACTCCACCCCACCGCCGAGTGGCTGCGGGGCGGCGCCCGAGATCGGCTCCAGGGCGGCCATCGCCGCGTCGAGGACGGCACCGGCGTCGTCCTTGAGCTGGCCGCGCGCGTCGTCGGCGATCTCCAGCTCCTCGCCGCTCACGTAGAACGGCCGCACCATGGGCACCGCCTCGGAGAGCACCTGGATCCGCGTCTGGATGAGGTCGGCGACCGCCTGCAGCCGGGCCAGCTCACCCATACCGGACTGCTCCCCCAGCACCCCGGCCTCGCGCAGCACCGGGAGCAGCCGAGAGGTGAACTCGGCGAGCGGGAGCCGACGCAGGTGGTCGCCGTTGAGCGACTCGGCCTTCTTCTGGTCCCACCGCGCCGGGTTGGGGTTGACGTCTCGGACGTCGAAGGCCTCGACGAGGTGCTCGGGGTCGAAGATGTCGCGGTCCGGCCCGATCGACCAGCCCAGCAGCGCGAGGTAGTTGATCATCCCCTCCCGGACGAAGCCGCGCTCGCGGTGCAGGAAGAGGTTGGACTCGGGGTCGCGCTTGGACAGCTTCTTGCTGCCCTCCCCCAGCACGAGCGGCAGGTGGGCGAAGGTCGGCACCTGCTCGGCGACCCCGATCTCGACGAGGGCGCGGTAGAGCGCGATCTGCCGCGGGGTGGAGGAGAGCAGGTCCTCGCCACGGATGACGTGGGTTATCCGCATCATCGCGTCGTCGACCGGGTTGACGAGGGTGTAGAGCGGCTGGCCGTTGCCGCGCACGATGACGAAGTCCGGCACCGAGCCGGCCCCGAAGGTCACCTCGCCCCGCACGAGGTCGGTGAAGGTGAGGTCCTCCTCCGGCATCCGCAGCCGCAGCACCGGCTCGCGCCCCTCGTCGCGGTATGCCTGCTTCTGCTCCGCGCTCAGCTCGCGGTCGTGGTTGTCGTAGCCGAGCTTGGGGTCGCGACCGGCGGCGCGGTGGCGCGCCTCGACCTCCTCCGGGGTGCTGAAGGACTCGTAGGCCAGCCCGGCCTCCAGCAGCCGGCGGGCGACGTCGGCGTGCAGGTCGGCGCGCTCGCTCTGCCGGTAGGGGCCGTAGGGGCCGCCCACCCCCGGCCCCTCGTCGTAGTCCAGGCCGAGCCAGTCCAGCGCGTCGACGATCTGCGCCATGGACTCCTCGGCGTCGCGCGCGGCGTCGGTGTCCTCGACCCGGAAGACGAGGGTGCCGCCGTGGTGCCGCGCGAAGGCCCAGTTGAACAGCGCCGTGCGGGCCAGGCCCACGTGCGGCGTCCCCGTCGGGCTGGGGCAGAAGCGGACCCGGACGTCGGCGCCGGTCGCCTCGTCGTGCTCGGTGCTGGACACGGGGGCGGAGTGCGTGGTCGTCATGATGCGCGCCAGCCTACTTCCAGCCAGGGGTCGGTGAGGCACGCCGCAGCGGTATGCCTCAGCGCGCCATGAGCGCCAGCGTCACCGACTCCTGCATCCAGGAGAGGAAGTCGTAGTAGGCCATCTTCTGGGCCAGGGCCGGGTCCAGCTCGCTCCTGCCGGCGAGCGCCTCCTCCAGCTCCTCGTGCAGCCGCTCGGAGTCCTCGTCGGTGCGCAGCCCGAGCCGCTCGCCGAGGATGAGCCGGGCGTCGGTGAGGGCCACCGCGAGCGCCCGACCCTGCTCCGGGTCCAGCTCGAGCCGCGGCGGCTGGGCAGCCTCCAGCGCCGCGATCGCGGTGGACAGCGTGGCGGCCTTGCGCTGGCGCAGCCCGTGCTCGGTGAGCCGCCGGAACTCGCTGGCCTGCTCGTCGTCGTCCCGGGAGGCCGGCGGCAGCAGCCGGCGCAGCGCCGGGTCGCTCGGCTCCTCCGGGTCCACCTCGTCGCCGAGCCCGGCGACCAGGTCGAGGAAGGGGTCCCCGGTGTCCGGCCGCTCCGGCGCGACGAAGTCACGGGTCAGCCGGAGCACGTGGACCACCACGGCGATCTCCTCGGCCTCGAAGGTCCCCACCAGCCGGTCCCCCCGACGACGGAACGCGCGCGCCATACCTCAGTCGTCCTTCTGGAAGGTGGCCCACAGGCCGTAGCCGTGCATGGCCTCGGTGTCGGCCTCCATCTTCTCGCGGGACCCGGTCGAGACGACCGCGCGACCCTGCGTGTGCACGTCCATCATGAGCTTCTCCGCCTTGCTCCTGCTGTAGCCGAAGTGCGTCTGGAAGACCCAGGTGACGTAGTTCATGAGGTTGACCGGGTCGTTCCACACCAGCGTGATCCACGGGGTGTCCGCCTCGGGGCGGTCGAGGACCGCGACACCGCCCTGCTCCTGCGGCGTGGTCTGCGGGTCGGCCGGCGGGGCCGGCGGGCTGGGGGTGTCGATCGGCACGACCCCACCCTAGGCTGCGGGGGTGAGCACGAGCACCGCCCTGCTGACCGACCACTACGAGCTGACGATGATCCAGGCCGCGCTGGCCAGCGGCCACGCCGACCGGCGCTGCGTCTTCGAGGCCTTCGCGCGCCGCCTCCCCGACGGCCGGCGCTACGGCGTCGTCGCCGGCACCGGCCGGGCGCTGGAGGCGCTGCGCGATTTCCGGTTCGGCGAGGAGGAGATCGCCTTCCTCGCCGAGCAGCAGGTCGTCGACCGCCCGACCCTGGACTGGCTGGCCGACTACCGCTTCACCGGCGACGTCTGGGGGTATGCCGAGGGTGAGGTCTACGTGCCCGGCTCGCCGCTGCTCGTGGTCGAGTCGACCTTCGCCGAGGGCGTCGTGCTGGAGACGCTCTTCCTGTCGATCCTCAACCACGACTCGGCCGTGGCCTCGGCCGCCTCGCGGATGACGGCGGTGGCGCACGGCCGCCCCTGCATCGAGATGGGCAGCCGGCGCACCCATGAGCAGTCGGCGGTCGCGGCGGCGCGCGCGGCCTACCTCGCGGGCTTCGCCTCCACCTCCAACCTCGAGGCGGGCCGGCGGCACGGCATCCCGACGATGGGCACCGCCGCGCACTCCTACACGTTGCTGCACGACGACGAGCGGCAGGCCTTCGCCACCCAGCTGGAGAGCCTGGGCCTGTCGACCACCCTGCTCGTCGACACCTACGACGTCACCGGCGCGGTCGAGCTCGCGGTCGAGCTGGCCGGGGCGCGGCTCGGCGGGGTCCGGCTGGACTCCGGCGACCTGGTGAGCCAGGCCTTCGAGGTGCGCGCCCAGCTGGACGCCCTCGGCGCGACCGGCACCCGCATCGTGGTCACCAGCGACCTGGACGAGCACGCGATCGCCGCGCTGCAGGCCGCCCCGGTGGACGCCTACGGCGTGGGCACCAAGGTCGTCACCGGCTCGGGCCACCCCGCGGCGGGCATGGTCTACAAGCTCGTCAGCCGGGAGAACGGCGCCGGTCAGATGGAGGGCGTGGCGAAGGCGAGCAAGGACAAGGCCAGCGTGGGCGGGCGCAAGTATGCCCTGCGCCGCCGCTCCGCCGCCGGGCTCGCCACCGAGGAGATCGTCGGCATCCACGAGCACCCCTCCGACGACGGCGACGACCGCTCGCTGCTCGTGCCGCTCGTCGAGGGCGGCGAGGTCGTCGCACCGACCGACGTGCAGACCGCGCGGGCCCACCACGAGATGGCCCGCGCCGAGCTCCCGCAGAGCGCGCTGCGGATGTCGCACGGCGACCCCGCGCTGCCGACGACCTATCTCGACAACTGGAGCTGAGCGGTGACGGCGCTCGACGAGGCCTGCGCGCTCCTGGACGAGGCCGGGGTCGAGCGGGAGACCGGCCCGGTGATGTCACCCGAGGAGCCGCGCCACTCGTCGCCGACGACCGAGAGGACCGGGGCTGCGCCGCACGACCGGTCAGCCGATCTCCACCCCGGCCTCGCGCAGCTGGGTCAGCGCCGCGTCCGTGGTCTCCGGGGCGACCCCGGCGCACAGGTCGAGCAGGACGGTCGTCGCCAGCCCCTCGCGCCGGGCGTCCAGGGCCGTCGCGCGGACGCAGTGGTCGGTGGCGAGGCCGCAGACCTCGACCTCGTCGATGCCCCGCTCCCCCAACCAGTCAGCGAGGCCGACCTCGCGCCCGTCGACGTCGGTGCTGCCCTCGAAGCCGGAGTAGGCCGCCTCGTGCTCGCCCTTGCGGAAGACCGCCTGGACGTGCTCCAGCGCGCCGGCCAGCTCGGGGCGGAGGTCCGCGCCCTCGGTCCCGACCTCGCAGTGCACCGGCCAGGAGTCCACGAAGTCCGGCTCCCCGTCGGTCGCCCAGTGGTCACCGGGGTCGACGTGCCAGTCGGCGGTGGCGACGACGGCGGCATACCGCCCCGCGTGGGCGGCGACGTGCTCGCTGATCCGGGCGGCGACGGCGGTGCCCCCGGTCACGGGCAGCGAGCCGCCCTCGCAGAAGTCGTGCTGGACGTCGACGACGATCAGGGCGCGGGGCATACCGCCGATGATGCCACGGGGCTGTCGTGCCCGCTCAGCGCGAGCGGACGACGTTGGTGCGCGCGGCCTTGTCGTGCAGCGCCTGCCTGTTCTTGTCCCACAGCGGCCAGAGCACGTCGAGCAGCGTGAAGAGGCCGAGCGAGCCGAGGATCGGCACGAGCGAACCCAGCAGGTTGGGCCCCTGGTAGACCGCCGAGCGCAGCAGCGTGGCGCCCCACGTGGGCAGCCCCGGCTGGTCGCGCAGCCGCACCCGCAGGCCGGTGAGCAGCTTGCCGACGGTGCCGCCGAAGAACTTCACCATGAGCACCTCGTAGGCGACGCCGAGGAGGGCGCTGATCAGCCCGATGCGCAGCAGCCAGTCCTCCAGGACCACGGGCATGGCGCCGGTGGGGTCGGGGTCGAGGGCGAAATCCTGCAGCTCGGCGGTGAGCTCGGGGTCGGCGGTCACGGCGACGAGCACCGTCACGAGCCCGAGCCCGAGCAACGCGTCGATGAGCCGGGCGCCGACGCGGTGCCACCAGCCGGCCAGCGGCTGGCCGTCCGGCGTGATCGTGCGCGGGTCGGGGCGGTAGCCGCCGGGCACCGGGCCGCCCTGCCACTCGCCCTGGTAGGGCTGCTGGCCGGTCTGCCCGGCGTAGGGGTTCGGCTGCTGGTATCCCTGCTGGCCGGGGCCCTGCTGGCCCCAGGGCGACTGGCCGTGCTGGCCCCAGCCCTGCTGGCCGGAGCCGCCCTGACCCCAGCCCTGCTGCCCGTAGCCACCCTGGGCCTGGTCGCTCCCACCCGGCTGCTGCGTCTGCTGGAGCGACTGCCCCGCCTGGGCGAGGTTGGGCTTCTGCTTCGGCGCGGTGTGCGAGGTCCACTGCACGCCGTCCCAGTAGCGGAGGTTCTGCTCGTCCTGCGGGTCGTCGTACCACCCTGCCTGCTGACTCATGGCGGCCAGACTAGCCGCGCAGGTGACCTACTCCGGCACCCCTTCTCCGCCGGCCCGGCGGGCCACCTCGTGGGCGACGAGCACCTGGTCGGCGCGGAACTGGTCGGCGGGCACCGGCGGCAGCAGGTCGTCCCAGTGGGACAGGAAGGTGCCGCGCAGCTGCAGCATCCCGGTCGGCCGGGCATACAGCCACCAGTGCAGGTGCTCGGCCCCGTCGCCCCACAGCGCCACCTGGATCCGGGGTATGCCGAGCACCTGCTGGGCGGCGGCGTCCACCACGCTGAGGAGCTCGCCCTGCCGGGCGGCCTCCTGCGGAGTGAGGTCGGCGAGCTCGGCGTGCCGACGGGGCATGAGGAAGAGCGCGAAGGGCAGGCCGCGCGGCTCGTGCGGCAGACCCAGGAGGAACAGCTCGTCGTGCCACATGATGTAGCCCGGGTCGAGGCTGCGCGCCGCGTCGCAGACGAAGCAGTCCTGGCCCCCGGCGCCGCGCCGGTCCGGCTCGACGTCGACCGGAGGCTCGAGCGGCTTGGGGGTGAGGGAGCCGGTCCACGGCCACGAGCTCCACTGCTGCAGGTCGCTCTCGCGGTAGCCGTCACGCTCGATCGCCGCGCTGACCCGTGCGAACCACTCCTGCGGCGTCTCCGGCATGCTCCGACCCTAGGTGACCGGGTCGGTGCGGCGCATGCTCCGTGCCTGCGCGGCGGTCAGCCGGGCAGCGGGCATACCCGCAGCGGGGCGCCGTCGCCCGGGACGTTGGTGATGTTGCGCAGCCGGGTGCGCGCCGGGGCATCCGCGACGACGTCCACGCGGGTGAGGACCTCGCGCAGGACGACCACGCCCTCCATGAGCGCGAAGGCTGCGCCGACGCACCGGCGGACGCCACCGCCAAACGGGATGAAGGTGTGCGCTGCGGGACCTCCGCCGAGGAAGCGCTCGGGCCGGAACGCGTCCGGCTCCGGGAAGGCGTCGGGGTCGTGGTGCGCGAGCAGGATCGCCGGGGCGGCGGTCGCGCCGGCGGGGAGGTCGACGCCGCCGATCCGCTGGTCGCTGCGCAGGGTGCGGGCGACGTAGTCGATGATCGGGTGCAGCCGCATCGCCTCCTTGACGCAGGCCTCCAGGTGCTCCTCGTCACCCTCCTGCGCCGCCCGGTGGGCACGGGCCCGGGCCTGCTCGTCGCGGCCGAGCTCGTGCAACGTCCAGGCCAGGGTGGAGGCCGTGGTCTCGTAGCCGGCGAGCAGCAGCGTCACGACCTGGTCCCGGATCTCGTGGGTGCTCAGCGGCTCGCGCTCGTCGTCGTGGTCGGTGCCGACCGCGAGCAGCTGGTCGAGCAGGTCCGCCGGCTCGCGGGCGGCGCCGGCCCGGCGCTGCTGGACCTCGGCGTGGATGAGCTCGTCGATCGCCGCGAGGTTGCGGGCGTGGCCGCGCCAGGGCGGCAGCGCGCGCAGCCGCGGGTAGAGCCAGCCCCCGACGACGACCGGGTCGACCTCGACGAGCCGCAGCACGCGGGGTCGCAACGCGGTCAGCCGTCGGGGGTCGCTCGCGCCCAGCACCACCTGCCTCATCACCGCGAGCGTCACCCGGCTCATCCGCTCCAGGGCGACGACCGAGGAGCCAGGCGCCTGCGGCCAGGTGTCGACCTCGTCCGCGGCCGCGCGCTCGACGACCGGACGGTATGCCCGCACTGCTGCCGGTGAGAAGGCCGGCATGAGATAGCGCCGGATAGCCCGGTGGGCCTCGCCGTCGTTGAGCATGACCGAGCGGTCCCCCATCGCGGCGCGCAGCATCTCGTTGCCCTGGGCGCCGCTCAGCTCGACCGGGTCGCCGGCGAAGATCTCCTTGATGGCCTCGGGGTCGCTGAAGAGCACGAGGTGCTGTGGCCCGGGCAGCATCCGCACGGTGAAGGGGTCGCCGTAGCGGGAGCGGTGCCGCTCGAAGGTGCCTTGGCGGTCGGTGAAGGCCTGAATCGTCTGGAGCACCGCCGGGGTCCGCGGCCCCGGCGGCAGTCCCCCACGCGCCGGCTGTCTGGTGCGCATGCCTGCGACGCTACCGGCTCCTGGGGCGAGACGGGCCTCACGACGCCCGCCGCAGGCCCTGCCCGCATCACCACGCCCGCCTCAGCCCCTCCTGTGCCGTGCCTCCCGGCATACCTGTGCACGCCCCACGCCCTGCCCTCACCGCACCTGTCCCTGCCCTCACCTGGGCACGGTTGTGCACCTGATGCAGGCTTCTCGACGCTGCATGTGGTGCACAGCCTTGCTCAGGTGCGAGCCCAACGCGGAGACAGCCCGGGGTATGCCCCCGCTACTGTCCTGGTATGCCGCCCCTCCAGCCCTGGTATTCCCCGCCCCCCCCGGCAGGTCTGCCTGCCTCAGCGGCGGCCGACGAACCACCGCCGGATGGTGTCGATCCGGTCGCGGACCTGCTCCGAGCTCGCCGTCGCCAGCTCCGGGCCGCCGGAGGCGCGGCGCAGCTCGGCGTGGACGACGGCGTGCGGCTGGCCCTTCTTCTGGGCGTATGCCGAGACGAGCTTGTTGAGCTCCTTGCGGTGCTCGGCCAGCGCCCGGTGCGCCGAGACCGCCTCCGCGCGCTCGCGCCCGCCACCCCGGCCGACCTGCGTCTTCTGCCGCTCCCGCAGCAGGGTCGCGACCTGGTCCGGCTCCAGGAGCCCGGGCAGACCGAGGTAGTCGTCCTCGTCCTCCGAGCCCGGCATACCGCCGAGGCCGTACTGCTCGGCGTCGAAGAGCACGTGGTCGAACTCCGCGTCCGACCCGATCGCCTCGTAGCTGCCGGCCAGCTCGTCCGAGGCCCCCTCGTCCTCCTGCGCTGCGGCGACGAGCCCGTCCTCCTCGGACCACAGCTGGTCCTCGTCGGTCTCCTTCCGGTTGAGCGCGTGGTCGCGCTCCAGCTCCATCGACCCCGCGTGCCCCAGGAGCAACGGCACGTTGGGCAGGAAGACCGACGCGGTCTCGCCGCGCCGCCGGGCCCGCACGAAGCGGCCCACCGCCTGGGCGAAGAACAGCGGCGTCGAGGTGGACGTGGCATAGACACCCACGGCGAGGCGTGGCACGTCGACGCCCTCCGACACCATCCGCACCGCGACCATCCACCGCGCGTCGCCCTGGGCGAACTCCTCGATCCGCGCCGACGCACCCGCGTCGTCGGACAGCACGACGGTCGCGGCCTGGCCGGTGATCTCCCGGAGCTGCTTGGCGTAGGCGCGGGCCGAGCGCTGGTCGGAAGCGATGACCAGGCCGCCCGCGTCCTCGACGTGCCGGCGCACCTCGCTGAGCCGCTTGTCGGCCGCCCGCAGCACCGCCGGGACCCAGTCGCCCGCCGGGTCCAGCGCGGTGCGCCACGCCTGCTTGGTGACGTCCTGCGTCAGCGGCTCCCCCAGCCGCGCCTCGAGCTCGTCGCCGACCTTGGTCCGCCACCGCATCGTGCCGCCGTAGGAGAGGAACAGCACCGGGCGCACGACGCCGTCCCGGAGCGCGTCGGCATACCCGTAGGTGTAGTCGGCCGAGGACCGCAGCACGCCCTCGGCATCCATCTCGTATCGCACGAACGGGATCGCGGCCGTGTCCGAGCGGAAGGGCGTGCCGGTCAGCGCGAGCCGGCGCGTGGCCGGCTCGAAGGCGTCCCGCACCGCCTCGCCCCAGGACAACGCGTCGCCGCCGTGGTGGACCTCGTCGAGGATGACCAAGGTCCGCGCGGCCTCGGTCCGGGCCCGGTGCAGCAGCGGCTTGCTGGCGACACCGGCATACGTCACCGCCACGCCGTCGAAGTCCCGGCTGTGGCGCCCCTGCGCGTTGGCGAAGCGCGGGTCGATCCGGATCCCGACCTTGGCCGCCGCCTCGGCCCACTGCGTCTTGAGGTGCTCGGTCGGCGCGACGACACAGATGCGCTGCACCTCGCCGCGGTCGAGCAGCTCGGTCGCGACGCGCAGCGCGAAGGTCGTCTTGCCCGCCCCCGGGGTCGCGACCGCGAGGAAGTCGCGGGGCCGCTCGGTGAGATAGGCCTCCAGCGCGGCGGCCTGCCAGGCACGCAACTTGCCCGCCGTGCCCCAGGCGGCGCGCTCGGGGTAGGCGGGGGGCAGGTGGGAGGCGGCTGAGGTGGACATCGGCGACCCAGGATAGGTCGTTTCCGGATCCGACTCACCGGGGCTCGGGCTCAGTCCCCCGACACCCCGGCCGTGGTATGCCGCCCGCCTCGCCCGTGCGCACGGCACGGACCTGACGCCTAGAATCGGGACATGAGCACGCGCATGTCGGACCAGCCCCTCGACGCCCCGGAGGCCCCCAGCGCCCCGTCGACGCAGACGGCCGTGCTGGAGCGGGAGGACACCCGGGTCGAGCCCGACCTGTCCGAGCCGGGCGACCACGAGCGCTTCTCCCACTACGTCCGCAAGGAGAAGATCATGGAGTCCGCGCTGAGCGGCAACCCCGTGATCGCGCTGTGCGGCAAGGTGTGGGTGCCGGGCCGGGACCCGCAGAAGTTCCCTGTGTGCCCGCAGTGCAAGGAGATCTACGAAGGTCTGCGTGAGCCGCAGGACGGCGGCGGCTCGGACGGCGACGAGGGCTGAGGGGCAACCACACGCGACGCTCGGTCAGTTGCGCTCGGGGTGCTCGGTGAAGGTCACGAGGAAGGACGCGGCCGAGCGCTGGCGCAGCAGCACGTCGCGCCACAGGTCGTCGGTCTCCTCGCGGAACGGGTCGCGCGGCTCGCGGGGCACGACGTGCCAGGCCCCCTGCCGGATCTCGGAGTCCAGCTGCCCGGCCGACCAGCCGCTGTAGCCGACGAAGATCCGGAAGGCACCGAGCTCGGGGACGACGAGCGGCGCCGGCGCGTCGAGGTCCACCAGGCCGATGCCGCCGAAGAGCAGCTGCGTGCCCAGCGGCGGGTCGCCCGGGTCGTGGCCGGGCACGCTCACCAGCCCCATCGCGGTGTCGCGTCCGACCGGTCCGCCGCGGAAGAGCACGCCGGGCTCGGTGACGAACGGCTGCCACTCCGGCAGCACCGCGTCCACGGAGGCCTCCATCGGCTGGTTGAGCACCAGGCCGTGCGCCCCCTCCTCGTCGTGGTGCAGCACGAGGACGACCGACCCGGCGAACGGCTCACCCGTCAGCGGGGTCGCGACCAGCAGCCGACCGACCGCCAGCTCGGGACTGCGCGTGGTCACCGGGACTCCCCCTGCCGCGCGTCCGCCGCGGTGGTCGCCGTCGCCATGCCCCCATCATGGCCCCACCGGCGCCTCGCCGTCGCGGCGATCCCGACCGCCAGCGCGATGCCGAGCAGGTCGGCGGCCAGGTCCAGCGGGTCCGCCTGCCGCATCGGGGCGAGCAGCTGCTGCAGCGGCTCGCTGACGAGGGCGTGCACCACCAGCACCGGCACCAGCCCGCGCGCCCGGAGCCAGCACGCGAGCAGCGTCGGGATGCCGAAGAGCAGCAGGTGGCCCACCTTGTCCAGGCCCGGTATGCCGTCCGGCCCGGGGGCCTGCGGGGCATACAGGCCGTAGCCCTGCACGAGCAGGGCCACGAGCAGCGCCACCCACCCGAACAGCCGGATGAGGTCGAGACCGGGCTGCGGACCCGGGGCCAGCGAGGTCAGCTGGACCCCTGGAGCCTCGCCTCGGCCGCGGCCTGCACCGCCTGGGCGACGGCCTTGGTCGCCTTGGAGTTGAAGACGCTCGGGATGATGTAGGTGGGATTGAGCTCGTCGGCGGACACCACGTCGGCCAGCGCCGTGGCAGCGGCGAGCAACATCTCGTCGTCGATGTGGTCGCTCTGCGCGTCGAGCAGGCCGCGGAAGACGCCGGGGAAGACGAGCACGTTGTTGATCTGGTTGGCGAAGTCGCTGCGCCCGGTCGCGACGACCGTCGCGTGCTGGCCGGCCTCGACCGGGTCCACCTCGGGGACCGGGTTGGCCATGGCGAAGACGACGGCGTCCTCGTTCATCTGCGCGATGTCCTCGCCAGTGAGGATGCCGCCGGCGGAGACGCCGATGAAGACGTCGGCGCCCACGAGCGCGTCCTTGAGGGTCCCGGTCTCCAACGCCTGGTTGGTCTGGCTCGCGATCCAGGCGAGGTTGCCGTTGTCGCCGCGCATGACGTCCGCGCGGCGCGGGTGGATGATCCCGTCGACGTCGGTCACGATGAGGTCGCGGGCCCCGGCGCGCAGCAGCAGCCGCATGATCGCCGAGCCGGCCGCCCCGGCGCCGGACATGACGATCTTGACGTCGCTGATGTCCTTGTCCACGACGCGCAGCGCGTTGGTGAGCGCGGCCAGCGCCACGATCGCGGTGCCGTGCTGGTCGTCGTGGAAGACCGGGATGTCGAGCTCCTTGCGCAGCCGGGCCTCGATGGCGAAGCAGCGGGGGGCGGAGATGTCCTCGAGGTTGATGCCGGCGAAACCGGGCGCCAGGGCCTTGACGATCCGCACGATCTCGTCGGCATCGGTGGCGTCGAGGCAGATCGGGAAGGCGTCGATGTCGGCGAACCGCTTGAAGAGCGCGGCCTTGCCCTCCATGACCGGCATCGCCGCGAGCGGGCCGATGTCGCCGAGGCCGAGCACGGCCGAGCCATCGGTGACGACGGCGACGGTGTTGCGCTTGATGGTCAGGCTGCGGGCGTCCTCGGGCCTCTCCGCGATCGCCTGGCAGATCTTGGCCACGCCGGGGGTGTAGACGAGGGACAGGTCGTCGCGGTTGCGGATCGGCAGCTTGGAGGTGACCTCGAGCTTGCCGCCGAGGTGCGCCAGGAAGGTGCGGTCGCTCACGCGTCCGATCTCGACCCCGTCGACGCCGCTGATCGCCTCGACCACCTCGGCGGCGTGATCGGTGCCGTAGGTCGCGATCGTCAGGTCGGCCTGCAGCCGCTCGGTCCCCGAGTCGCTGATGTCGACCGCCGTCACCATCCCCCCGACGTCGGCCACCGCGGTCGTGATCTCCGAGACGGCGGTGACCCGGGCCGGCAGCTCCAGCCGGACGGTGATGGAGTTGGACACGGACGGAACGGGGCTCATGGGCGCCATTGTGTCCTACCAGGTCACCACCGTGTCGCACCACGTGCGGAGAAGTTCCTCGTCGTGCGAGGCCACGAGCACCCCGCAGCCCGAGCGGTGCTGGTGGGTGTGCACGGCGCGCACCAGGTCGCGTGCCGTGGCCCCGTCGACCATGGACGTCGGCTCGTCCAGCAGCAGGTAGTCGGCGTCCAGCGCGAGCGCCCGGGCCAGGACGACCCGCTGCAGCTGGCCGCCGGAGACCTCGTCGGCGCGCCGGCCGGCAAGGGCCGGGTCGAGCCCGACCCGCTCCAGCAGACCGGCCACGACAGCGCGGTCGCGCGGCATACCCGCGAGCACCAGCGGCTCGACCACAGCGCGCCCGAGCGTCCACCGCGGGTCGACGGACTGCCGTGGGTCCTGCGGCAGGTAGGCGATCCGGCGCCGGACGCTCGCCGGCACCTCGTGACCGGTGCCGCGCACCGGGCGACCGTCGAGCACGACCTGCCCCGCCGCCGGACGGTGCAGCAGCGCCAGGGTGCGCAGGAGCGTGGTCTTGCCCGCGCCCGAGGGCGCCATGAGACCGGTGACCTGGTCGGCGGGAACGCTCAGCGTCACCCCCTCGCGCACGAGGACACCGCGACCGCGCCGCAGCGTGAGATCGACACCGGCGAGGGTATGCCCCGTCCCCGCGCCGCGCTTCCGACGTCGCCCGGCGTCGTGGTGCCGGGCGCCCCGCACCCGGGCGACCACCTCCTGCGGCGGACCCGCGGGGGCGGTCCGGCCGGCGTCGAGCTCGACGACCCGGTCGGCGACCTGCTCGGCCAGCGTGAGGTCGTGCGTCACGACGAGCACCGCCCGCCCCTCCTCCCGCGCGAGCCGGGCCAGCCCGGCCCCGACCGCCTCGGCGCGTGGCCGGTCCAGCCCGGTGGTCGGCTCGTCGGCCAGCACCAGCCGAGGGTCGCCCAGCAGCGACAGCGCGTTGGAGACCCGCTGCGCCTGCCCCCCGGAGAGCTGCGAGGGCAGCCGCGCGCCCCACGCCGGGTCGACGTCGTGCCGCTCCATGGTGGCCACCACCGCAGCGCCGACCTCGGGCCGCGGCACGTGCACCCGGGCCTTCTCGACCAGGTGGCTGCGGACGGTCAGCACCGGCGTGAGCGAGCCGACCGGGGCCTGCGGCAACCAGGCCGTGAGCCGTCCTCGCAGCCGCTCCCGGGTGGGGCGGCCCGGGTCGAGCAGGTCGACCGTGGCGGGCTCGCCGTGCCAGCGCGCGCTCCCCCGCACCAGCGCGCCCGGCGGCAGCAGCCCGAGCAGCGCCGAGGCGAGGGTCGACTTGCCGGCGCCGCTGGGCCCCAGCAGCACGACGACCTCGCCCTCGCGCACGTCGAGGTCCACCTCCTCGAGGACCACCTGCTCCCCGCCGGCCCCGTCCGGCAGGGCGACGCCGAGCCCGCGCACCTGCAGGCCGCCGGTCATACCCGTCCCCTCCCCGCCGGTCGCAGCCGCTCGGCGACGGCGAAGACGAGCAGGCTCAGGGCGACGAGCAGCAGCCCGGGCAGCACCGCGGGCCACCAGTGCCCGGCGAGCACGGCGGAGCGGGACTGCTCGATGATCGTGCCGAGCGAGGCCCGGTCGTCCGGGAGGCCCAGGCCGAGGAAACTCAGCGCCGACTCGTGCATGATCGCATGCGGCACCATGAGCACGCTGGCCAGGAGCACCCGCCCCATGACGTGCGCGAGGAGGTGCTGGCGCAGCACCCACCAACGGCCCGCGCCGGCTCCGACGGCAGCCTCGACGAAGCCGGCCCGGTCCAGCGCGAGCAGCTCGGCCCGCACGAGGCGCGCGGTGGTCGTCCAGTGGGTGAGCGCGACGCTGATGACGACGCTGGACAGCGAGGGTCCGAGCAGGGCGACGATGACGATGCCGAGCACGAGGTGCGGCAGCGCGTTGACCGCGTCCACCAGGCGCATGAGCGTGGAGTCCAGCCAGCCGCCACCCCGGCCGGCCGTCATGCCTGCGGCCGCGCCGACCACGACGCCGACGACGCTGGAGACGGCCGCCGCGACGAGCCCGACGAGCAGCGAGACCCTGGCGCCGGACAGCGACCGGTCGAGCAGGTCGCGCCCCGCCTGGTCGGTGCCGAAGGGGTGCTCGGGTGAGGGTGGGAGGTAGGCCCGGGCGAAGTCCGCCCCGCCCGCGCCCCCGACGAGGTCGACCGCGAGCAGGACGAGCAGGAGCAGGAAGGCCGCGACGGCCCAGCCGAACGGCGAGCGGCTGCGGGCGCGTCCGGCCCTGGCCACGGTCCCGGGGCCTCCGTCGCGCACCGGCCGCCAGGGCTCAGCCATCGCGCTGCCCCACCCTCGGGTCGACCCAGCGGTAGGCGAGGTCGGCCGCCAGGTTGCCGAGCACCACCAGCACCGTCGTGAGCACGGTGAGCGCAGCGAGCAGCGCGAAGTCGAGCCGCAGTGCCGCGTCCACCGTCGCGCTCGCGATCCCGGGCCAGGAGAAGACGGTCTCGACGAGCACCGCCCCCGTGATGAGCTCGGGCACGCGCACGCCGAGCACCGTGACCAGCGGGAGCAGCGCCGGGCGCACCGCGTGCGAGCGCAGCAGCCGGCCCCGGGGTATGCCGCGGGCCCAGGCCGCGCGGACCGGCGCCCCGGCGAGCGCGTCCCGGGAGGCGTCACGCACCACGAGGACGAACCACGGCAGGTGCGCGAGGGCCAGCACGAGCACGGGCAGCACGGCGTGCCGCAGGACGTCGCCCGGCTCGACCCCGCTGGCCTGGGGTGACGTCGCTCCCCCGGTCGGCAGCCAGCCGAGGGCCACGGCGAAGACCCAGACCGCGATGAGCCCGATCCAGAAGGGTGGCGAGGCCTGCACGGCCAGCATCCCGGGGCCCACGAGCCGGTCCAGGACCGACCCGGGGTGCGTGCCCGCCCAGCCGCCGAGCGCCACCCCGACCGGGATCGAGACGACCAGCGAGGCGGCGACCAGGCCGAGCGTCCACGGCAGCCGCTGCCCGACGACCGTGCTCACCGGGGCGCGCTGGCTGCTGGAGTAGCCGAGGTCGCCGGTCAGCGCGTTGCCCCACCAGGTGAGCCACTGCTGCACCGCCGAGGTGTCCTCCATGCGGGCGCGCATCGCCTCCAGCGTGGGCCCGTCCAGGGTGAGCGCCCGCTCGCCGAGGGCGGCGATGACCGGGTCGAAGGGCGAGCGCTGCGCCAGCGCGAACATCACCAGCGTGACCACCCCCGCGAGCACCGGCAGCAGCAGGAGCCGGCGGGCCACGAGGGCGCCGGTCCCGCCGCCCCTGGTGCCCGCTCCGGGGCGCGGCCGGGTCAGCCCGCGGGGTCGGTCGTGGTCCATGCCGGGAGGTTCCACCAGGGCCCGCCCTGGAGCCCGTGCTCGTGCGGCTCGACCAGCGGCACGTCCCAGCCGCTCCAGGTGTCGGCGCGGATCACGTAGTCGTGCTCGACGTAGGCGAGGAAGACCCACGGCAGGTCCTGCGCGAGCTGCTCCTGCACCCGTTGGTATGCCTGCACCCGCTCGTCCTCGGCCTGCGCCGAGCGCCCGTCCTCCAGCGCCGCGTCCATGGCCTCCGAGGCATACCCGCCGGGGTTGTCGAAGCCCTGGAAGGCGCGTGAGGAGTGGAAGAGGGGGTAGGTCGACAGGTCGGCGTTGTAGGGGTTGCCGCTGCCGTAGACCAGGGCGTCCTCGCGCATGCGCGGCTCGATCGCCTCCCAGCTCAGACCCTCCGGCTCGACCTCGATGCCGAGCTCGGCCGCCTGCGCCTGGACCGCCAGGGCGACGTTCTGCCGCAGCGTGTCACCAGCGGGATACATCAGCGTGAAGCGGGCGCGCTGACCGTCCCGGGCGCGGGTGCCGTCGGCCTGCTCGACCCAGCCGGCCTCGTCCAACGTCGTCGCGGCGGCCTGGGCGTCGATCTCGACCTCCACGACGTCGGCGTACTCCGGCGCCTCGGGGGGGATGGGCCCGTAGGCGGGGCGACCGGCCCCGGCGAGAGCGCCGTCGACGAGCGCCTGCCGGTCCAGCCCCTGGTGCAGCGCCGCGCGGACCGCCGGGTCGCCGGCGACCGGGTGCTCCTCGGGCAGGACGAGCGCCCGGAAGTCGGCGGTGTCGCGTCGGACGACCTTGAAGTCGTCGTCCTGCTCGACCCGGTCCAGCGCCTGGGCCGGGAGCAGCGCGCCGTCGACCTCGCCGGAGGCGACCCGGGCGGCACGGGCGGCGTCGTCCTCGACGAAGACGAAGGTCGCGCGCTGCACCTGCGGCTGCTCGCCCCAGTAGTCGTCGTAGCCCTCGAGGACCACGCGCTCGCCGGGGCGGTAGGTCTCGATGGTGTAGGGACCGGTGCCGACGACGTCGGCGGAGGCGGCGGGCTCGGGGTCCAGCGACTCCGCGGGCACGATGCCCAGCACGGTCGCGGCGACGAAGGACGACTGCGGCTCGGAGAGCGTGAAGCGGACAGTCGTCTCGTCCACCGCCTCGACCGCCTCCAGCGCCGTCAGGTCGGCAGCTACCGGCGACGCGGTCTCGGGGTCGATCGCGGTCTCGTAGGTCGCGACGACGTCCTGCGCGTCGAGCTCGCTGCCGTCGTGGAAGGTCACGTCCTCGCGCAGCGTGAAGGTCAACGTCAGCCCGTCGGCGGAGACCTCCGGCAGGTCGGTGGCCAGCAGCGGTTCCTGCTCCAGCTCCGCGGTGAGGCGCACCAGTCCCTCGACGACCTTGCCGTCGCCCCACCGGGCATACCCGAGGACGGGGTTGAAGCTGTCCGGCTCGCCGCCGGTCGCGATGACGACCTCGCTCCCCGCGCCGCTGTCCTCGCCCTCGGTTGCCGCACCGCCCGTATCACCCGATCCCTGCTGGGTCGGGTCGGTGCAGGCGGTGACGGCGAGCAGGGCGCCGAGCACCAGGACGGGACCACGAGCGGCCTTACCGCGAGTCATTCGCATGTGGTGACGCTAGCAGGCAGCTCACGCGGCTCGGAATCAGGCGGCGGACGTGCTTGTTGGACTGACCATGAGCACCGTAGACCTGACCGCCGACACCTTCGAGCAGACCGTCACCGGCAACGACATCGTGCTGGTCGACTGGTGGGCCGAGTGGTGCGGTCCGTGCAAGATGTTCGCGCCCAACTACGAGAAGGCCTCGGAGAAGTACGACGACGTCGTCTTCGGCAAGGTCGACACCGAGGACCAGCAGGCGCTGGCCCAGGGAGCCGGGATCTCCTCGATCCCGACGATCATGGCCTTCAAGGAGGGCGTCCTCGTCTTCCGCCAGTCCGGCGCCCTGCCGGCACGCGACCTCGAGTCCGTCGTGGACCAGGTCCGCGCCCTCGACATGGACGAGGTCCGCGCCAAGCTGGCCGAGGCCGAGGCGCAGGAGGCGCAGCCCGCCTCGCAGTCCTGACGGCGCCACGCCCGAGGCCGACCGGCCCCAGCGTTCACGTGAACGCTGGGGCCGATCCTTGCGGGCGCGCCGTCGGCCCAAGGCGTTCACCGGGGTATGCCGCGTGGGCGGGGCCAGGGATCAGAGCGAAAGGGCCGTGACAACGGCACAGCGTGAGACATGGGTGGTGGAGGTGGCGGGAAACTCCTCGCTAACGCTCTGACCAGCATGGATGCTCATGGCCGCTCCCCCGTGTCAGCCCTGTGTCAGTCTCGATCGGCGCAGTCGGCACCTTTCCCACGAGACAGGTCCTTCACATCTGACGAAGGCGATCGGCCAAGGGACCGAGCTGGTTGTCGACGATGTCGAGGATCAACTCGGCGTCGACACGGAAGTACTCGTGCACGACGACGTTGCGCAGTCCCGCGATCGCTCCCCATGGGACCTCCGGCGCCCGATCGCGCGTCTCGCTGGGAAGTACCCGCACCGCCTCCCCGATCACGGCTAAGTTGCGCAGCACCGCGTCGTAGGCCATCTCCTGGAGCTCGCCGGACGCAAGATGCTGGGTGTAGCCCTGGCATCGTTCGACCGCATGCAGGATGTCGGCGAAGCGTTCCTGCTCGGATCGCGTCACACCGGCACCGCATCGCTGAGCGCGGTACTCGACACCTCAGCGCGCAGCAGGGTCGGCGTCACCACATCGACGCGGCGGCCGAAGACGTCGCTGAGCTCCTCGCCCATGCCCGCCACGCGCAGGAGGGGGTTCCCTAAGTCCGGCAACAGATCCACGAGAAGGTCGACGTCGCTGTCCGCCGTCGCGTCGCCTCTGGCCACCGAGCCGAACAATCGTGGATTGGTCGCACCGTAGCGCTCAAGGATCTGCTCAAGAGCGTCACGATGAGCAACGACCACCGCACGGAGGGCGGTGCTCTCGGACGTGACGGTGCTCATGTGTCAAGGGTAGAGGGCCAGCATCGTGACGCCTAGGACCAGGAAACCCACTGAGTGAGCGATACGAGCCAGTCAGCATCGCCGCTGACGATCCGTGGCCCCTTCGAGGCCGCTGTTGAACAGGAGGCAAATACCCACGACCACCTCGACGGTTCCCCCGAGTCCGACGCGGAGAGTCCTTCGGGACTGCTGCATGAACGGGTGACGGCTTGAGTGGCGCACTAGCATTCCGCGGATGGGCACACACATGGACGACCGGACACACCCACGTCCTGTCGCCGCCACTGTACGCGAGGCCATGGCTGACCTAACGGCATCCGAGCGCAAGGTGGCCCGCGCGCTGCTGTCGGACTACCCGGTGGCCGGTCTGGCGACCGCAGGGGAACTGGCCGCCAGGGCCGGGGTCAGCACCCCTACGGTCGTGCGGTTCGTGACCCACCTCGGTCTTCCCGGGTATGCCGCGTTCCAGCGCGCGCTGCGGCGGGAGGTGCACGCGCAGATGGGCTCGCCGGTAGAGCAGTACGACGAGGTCCTGCGGCGCACCTCTGAGGAAGGCGTTCTCATGTCCTCGCTCGCGACGCTGCGGGGGGCCCTGGACGCCTCGTTCCACGAGCTACCCATCAGCGAGTTCGACCGTGCGGTCGACCTGCTGTGCACCCCCGGCGTGCGGATCTCCGTCGTCGGGGGCCGCTTCAGCCACGTGCTGGCGCAGTACCTGGTGCACCACCTGCAGCTGCTGCGCGACCAGGTCGCCGTCCTGCCCTCCGACGAGTTCGCCCGCATCGTGCTGGTCGGCGAGGTCGACAAGGACGACCTCCTGGTCGTCTTCGACTACCGCCGTTACGACCAGCGCACCGTCCGTCTGGCCGCCGAGGCCCGGCGAGGGGGTGCACGGGTGCTGCTGCTCACCGACCCTGGGCTTTCCCCCATCGCCGAGCACGCCGACGTCGTGCTCCCCACCAGGGTCGACGCGCCCTCCCCGTTCGACTCTCTCCTGCCCGCCTTTGGCCTGGTGGAGACGCTCGTCGCCGCAGTCACCCTGCGGCTGGGCGAGAAGGGACGACACCGGGTCGAGCGGCTGGAGGGGCTGCGTGAGGTGCTTGACCCGGACGCACCGTCTTCGCTCCCCCCGACCGACGGGTAACAACGTGCAGTAACATTTTTTTCACGCCCAACCTCTTGACGCAGGTTCTGAACAGCCTGTTTCATGGACGCCATTCCCCCCGGAGAGGCTTCCCCATGAACAGCACCACCGGCACCAGCGCCGACACCTCAGCCCTGGCACCACCGCCCGAGAAGGCCGAGGTCACCCCCTCAGGCCTACACCGCAACCTGCGGGTCTGGGAGGTGACGGCCCTGTCCGTGGGCTTCATGGGCCCGGTCATGGCCATGTCGCTCAACGGCATCGGCGTGGCCGGCCTGGTCGGCAAGGCCGTGCCCTTCACCTTTGCGATCTCCTTCGCCGGCGTGATGCTCGTGGCCTACGCGTTCATCCGCCTCACCCGCTACTTCACCCATGCCGGCAGCGTCTACGCCCTGGCCGGCGCGACCCTGGGCCCGCGCGCCGGCTTCTTCGGCGGCTTCGCGCTCCTGGGGACCTACCTCTTCTTCTCCGCCTGCATCACCGGTGCGTGCGCGGTGTTTTTCGAGGCGATGCTCGGCGAGTTCGGCCTCACGCTGCCCACCGGGACCTGGGTCCTCATCACCGTCGTGGCCGCGGCGGCCGCACTGCTGCTGAACCTGCGTGAGTCCACGGTGACGACCCGCACCCTGCTGGCCATCGGCATGGTCGGCATCGTCGTCATGGTCATCTTCAGCCTCGTGGTCATCGCCCGGGTCGCTTCCGGCGACGCCCCGGTCAGCACCGGTATCGACCTGGGCACCCTCCTGCCCGGCGAGGCCTCCTGGACCGCCATCATGACCGCCTCGGTCTTCGGCTTCCTCTCCTGGGCCGGCTTCGAGTCCGGCACCTCGCTGGGTGAGGAGACCCGCGACCCCAAGCGCACCATCCCCCGGGCGCTGATTTACGCCGTCGTGCTGGCCGGCGTCATCTACACCCTCGTGATGTTCGCCCAGACCATCGGCTACGGCACCGACACCGCGGGTCAGGAGGCCTTCGCCGGGGCCAGCTCGACGCTGACCGAGCTCGGGTCGACCTACATCGGCCCCTGGTTCGCCGTGATCATCTCGATCATCGCCTTCTGCGTGGCGTTCGCCTCGCTGCTCAGCTGCTCGGCCGCGGCCGCCCGGCTCGTGTTCGCCCTGGCCCGCGACGGGTTCGGCCCGTCGGCCCTGGCCCGCACCAGCCCCCGCACCGGCGCTCCCACCGTCGCCACCGTCACCGTGCTCGTGCTCACCGTCCTGCTCGTCCTGCTCCTGGCTGCCATCGGCGGAGGCCCGGTCGAGGTCTACTACTGGTACGCCACCATCGCCACCCTCTGCATGGTCGTGGCCTACGGCATGGCCTCCGTCGGCGCCATCCGGCACACCTTCCGCCCCGACTCCCCGATCCGCCGCTGGGAGGTCGTCCTGCCGGCCGGCGGCATCGTCTACCTCGTCTACGTGTACGTCGTGCAGGTCGCCGGCCAGGAGGCCCCCTACACATACTTCCCCTGGATCGCCGCCGTGTGGTGCCTAGCCGGACTGGCTGTCATCCTGGCCGCACCAAAGCTCGCCGAACGCATCGGCGCCCGCCTCACCAAGGAGGACCTGGGATGAGCACCCCCCAGCCCGAGGGCCTCACCGCGCTGACCTTCGTCGCCACCAGCGACCTGTCGGCCATCACCAAGGGCCGATCGATGCCCACCGCCCTGCTCGAGCAAGGGGACACCACCGGCTGGGTGCCGGCCAACCTGGGCATCGGGGCCAGCGGCCACATCGCCGACCAGATCCCGTTCGGCTCGACCGGCGACCTGCGGCTGGCACCCGACCCCGACGCCTCCCACGTCATCACCGGAGTCCCCGGCCGCCCGGACACCACTCTCGTGCTGGCCGACATCGTCACCACCGACGGCCAACCCTGGTCCTGCTGCCCCCGCACCTTCCTGCGCGACGCCGTGGCGACCCTCAAAAGCGAGTTCGGCCTCACCGTCGCCTCCGCCTTCGAGCACGAGTTCATGGACCTGGACGTCGAGGGCGAGCACCACCCGTTCTCGTGGCGCAACTTCCGCGCCGCCGAGCCGGTCGGCTCACAGCTGGTCACCGCGATGGAGCGCAGCGGCCTGGAGCCGGAGACCTGGCTGGCCGAGTACGGCGAACACCAGTACGAGGTCACCGTCCGCCGGGCCGACGCAGTCCGCGCCGCCGACCGGGCCATCCTCACCCGCGACCTGGTCCGCGACGTCTTCTCCGCCGCCGGCCACCGCACCACCTTCTCCCCCGTCGTGCAGCCGGGAGCCACCGGCAACGGCGTGCACGTCCACTTCGGCCTGCACGACGCCGAGGGCACCAACGTCATGTTCGACCCCTCCCGCCCGGGTCGCCTCTCCGAGCTCGGCGGACGGTTCGCCGCAGGCATCCTGCGCCACGCCGGGGCACTGGCGGCGATCTTCGCGCCGCTGAGCGTGTCCTACCTGCGCCTACGTCCCCACCAGTGGTCCTCCGCCGGGGTCTTCCTCGGGCTGCACGACCGTGAGGCCCTGCTGCGCGTCTGCCCCACGGTCGAGATCGACGGCAAGGACCCCGCGCCCCAACTGCACCTGGAGTTCCGCGGCGGCGACATCGGCGCCAACCCCTGGCTTCTGCTCGGCTCGCTGTTGCACGCCGGGATGGAGGGCCTGCGCAGCGGCATCGAGCCCGCCGAGCTGCAGGTCGGCGAGGCCGACCGCGCCAGCGCCGCCATGACCGAGCTGCCGCGCGACCTCGGGCAGGCGCTCGACCTGCTCGAGCAGGACGAGGTCGTCACCGGCTGGTTCGCCCCCGAGCTCATCGCCACCTACCTGCGCATCAAGAGGGTGGAGCTGGAAGAGGTGAGCAAGCTCTCGGAGTCCGAGCAGTGCGAGTGGTACGCCCGTGCCTACTGACTGGATCGCCGACCTGCCGCTGGTCGACCACCACTGCCACGGGGCCGTCGAGGCGACGCTGGACCGGGCACGGTTCGAGGACCTCATCACCGAGTCCGACGCCCCTGCCCCGGCCGGCACCACCTTCTTCGACACCCAGCTCGGTTTCGCGATCCGCCGCCACTGCGCCCCCGTGCTCGACCTGCCCCCGTTCGCCGGGCCGGAGGACTACCTCGCCCGCCGTGCCGAGCTGGGCCCCGAGGCAAGCCGGCGGTTGCTGCGGGCCAGCGGCATCAGCGACTACGTCGTGGAGACCGGCCACAAGGCCGACGAGATCCTCGACCCCGCCCAGATGGGCGAGGTGGCCGGCGCCGGGTATGCCGAGGTCGTGCGCCTCGAGCGCCTGGCCGAACAGGTGGCCGAGGACGTGTCACCCGCCGACTTCGTGGCAGCCTTCGCGGCGCGGCTGGACCACGAGCTGAGCCGTGCGGTGGGGGTCAAGAGCATCGCGGCCTACCGAGGCGGCTTCGACATCGACCCCACCCGGCCCGGCGAGGACGAGGTCGCCCGCGCGAGCCAGAACTGGAAGGACGCCACCCCGACGGGCACCCCGCTGCGGCTGACCGACCCGGTGCTCATCAGGCACGGGTGGTGGAGCGCGATCGACCGGGCAGTGCCCATCCAGCTGCACGTCGGCTACGGCGACCCCGACGTCGACCTGCACCGGTGCAACCCGCTGCTGCTGACCGAACTGCTGCGCCTGGCCCGCGGCAGCGGGGCGCGCTTCATGCTGCTGCACTGCTACCCCTACCACCGGGAGGCCGGCTACCTCGCCCACGTCTTCGAGCACGTCTACTGCGACGTGGGCCTGGCCGTCACCTACACCGGCGCCCAGTCCGCCCAGGTCATCGCCGAGTCGCTGGAGCTGACGCCGTTCGCCAAGGCGCTGTTCTCCTCCGACGCCTTCGGCGCGGCCGAGCTCTTCCACCTCGCGCCGAGCTCTTCCGCCGCGGCCTGACACAGGCCCTGCAGACCTGGTCCGGCCCTCAGGGCTGGCCGGAGCAGGAGCAGCAGCGCGTGGCACGGATGATCACCGCGGACAACGCGCGTCGCGTGTACGGCCTGGACCGGGTGCCGACCACGAGCTTCGGGCAGAACCGGTGACCACCACGCCCGCCCTCGGTACAGAGCTGGACACCCTGCGCCGCCGGTGGCTCGAGGCCGTCGAGGACCACCTGGATGCGGCCCTGGACCTGCGCCGCCAGCTGCACCGAGACCCCCGCCCCTCCGGGGACGAGGAAGCCACCGCCCTGGCCGTCGAGACGGCCCTGGGCGTCCCGCTGGAACGGGTCGCCGAGACCGGCCGTATCGGCAGGATCGGCCCGGCCACAGGCCCGGCCGCCCTCTTGCGGGCAGAGCTCGACGCGCTCCCGGTGCGGGAGGCGACGGGCGCGGCATACGCCTCGACCTCGGGGGTCATGCACGCCTGCGGGCACGACGTGCACCTGGCCGCGCTCGTCGCGGTCGTGCGCGCCGCCGAGGGGCTGACCCTTCCGGTGGGGCTGGTGCCGCTGCTGCAGCCGCGCGAGGAGACCTATCCCTCGGGGGCGCAGGACGTGGTGGCCTCCGAGGCGCTGGCCCTGCACGGTGTGGGCGCGGCGATCGGCGCGCACGTGCACCCGACCGTGCCGCCAGGAACCGTGGCCACCGGGGCCGGTGTCGTCAACGCCGCCGCGGACGAGATCGAGATCGTGCTGCGGGGGCGAGGCGGGCACGGGGCCTACCCGCACCACGCCAGCGACCCCGTCGCCGCGATCTCCCACATCGTGCTCGGGCTACCCGAGGTGATGCGCCGCACCATCTCCCCGATGCACCCCAGCACCCTGTCGGTGGGACACCTGCAGGCCGGCGAGCGCAGCGCCAACGTGCTGCCCGGCGAGGCCAGGCTGCTGGCCACCCTGCGTACGACCTCCCACCCGGACCGGCTACGGATCCAGGAGCAGGTCCGCCACTTCGCGGCCCGCCAGGCCGAGTCCTACGGCCTGGAGGCCACGATGGTCGTCACCTCGGGGGAGCCGATGCTGTCCAACGACCCCGACCTCGTGGACCGGATGGACGGCTGGCTGGAGCGGTGCGGCACTGAGGTGACCGAGCCGATGCGCTCCCTCGGCGCCGACGACTTCTCCTTCTTCGGCGAGGTGGTGCCCTCGGTCATGGCCTTCGTCGGCGTGCAGGTCGAGGGTCACCCCAGCCCCCCGCCGCTGCACCACCCCGAGTTCCTGCCCGACGAGGACGCCGTCCGACAGGTGGCCGTCGCGCTCGTGTGCGGCTACCTGGCCGCGGCCGACCTGTGGTCCAACCCCCGCCTCGACAACCACCAGGAGGATTCCGGATGACCGACGCCACCGGCCCCGGCCCGCGTACGGACGAGGAGTGGTATGCCGCCGATGCCCACGCCCTCGCGGGCGTGGAGAAGCTGCGCTTCTTCCCCCAGGTCGTCGCCTCCGGGCGGGCCGCCACGCTGACCACCCCGGAGGGCCGTGAGCTGCTCGACCTCAGCGCCAGCTGGACGGCCACCGGCCTGGGTCATGCCCACCCGGTGGTCGTGCAGGCGGTAACCGAGGCGATGGGCGCCCAGGCCGGGGGCTCGGTGCTCTCCGGTACGCACCCGCAGGCGGTGCTGCTGGCCGAGGAGCTGCTCGAGATGGTGCCGTCCACCGGCGAGGATCGGCGGGTCTACCTGGGGCATGCGGGTACCGACGCGAACGACGTGGCCCTGCGCGCCGTGCGGCACGGCACCGGCCGTCCGGCCATTGTCGCCTTCGAGAACGGGTACCACGGAGGTCTTGGTACCGCGATGGCCGTCTCCGGGCTGCATGTCGCTGGCGGGGCGACGGCCGACCCGGACCTTCACCTGGTCCCCTACCCCGACCCCTACCGTCCGTGGACCGGCAAGGCCGACGACCTCCTCGACCGGACGCTCGCCCGGGTGGAGGACTACCTCGCCCGCGGGGACGTCGCCGGGATCATCGTCGAACCCATCCAGTCCGACGGCGGTCTGATCGTGCCGCCGGAGGGTTTTCTCACCGGGCTGCGGGCGCTGTGCGACCGGCACGGCACCCTGCTCGTCGTCGATGAGGTCAAGGTCGGCCTGGGCCGGACCGGACACCTGATGGCGCATCACCTCGAGAACGTCCTACCCGACCTGGTCACCCTCGGTAAGGCCCTCGGATCGGGCCTACCATTGTCGGCCGTGGTCGGCCCCGCCGGCGGCCTCGACGAGCCGACCGCCTCGGCCCTGATGACGACAGTCGGCAACCCGGTGTCCTGCGCGGCCGGCCGCGCCGTGCTGGGCCTCCTGCGCGACGGCACCCTGGCCAGGTCGGCCATGGAGCTCGGCGAACGCATGACGGACGGACTGCGCCGCTACGCCGCCTCCGACCGTCCCGGCGCCGAAAACGTCGGCGACGTCCGCGGCCGCGGACTAGCCCTGGGCGTCGAACTGGTCCACGAGGGGACCCTAGACCCGGCTCCAGCCCTGACGGCCAAGACTGTCATGGCCGCTTGGCGCCTCGGCGCGGTCGTCTACCCGGTCAGAGACAACGTCCTGGAGATCACCCCACCCCTGGTTATCACCCCCGAGGAAGCCGACCGAGGCGTCAATCTGCTCACCCGCGCCATCGACGCCGCCGTCGGCGGAGAGGTCACCGATGAGGACGTCGCGGCCTACTCCGGCTGGTGACCGTTCTCGAGCATGGTTCTATCGGAGCGACACGATGCAATCACGAGAGCAGAGCGGATTGCCGAGCCACTCGGGCCTTGATCTTCAGCAATCGTGCCGGCACATCGCTGCGCCGTGTCGGCGGCGCTTGAAAACTGGACAGTAGCGGCGCTCAAAAAGTGGACACTCTGCCAACGATTGGAGTGTGATCACCATGGAGGACTGGGCGCTGATCAGGAGGCTGGCCGCCGACGGTGTGCCGAAGGC